>NZ_LGHM01000256.1 GCF_001908185.1 Bradyrhizobium sp. AS23.2 | reverse complement strand
GACCCGAGACGCGAGCAAATCCGTGGGACCCATTGGCCGAACAAGGTCGCAGGGTTGATTGGAACTCGTGTTGCGGAAACCATCTTGGCCAGCGGCTATCAAGCTGCACCGACAGGCCGGACATATGGATGCAAGCGATCCGATCAAACCTCACAAAGCTCTTGTGCCACGGGGGGCCGTCCACATATGGGTCCCGGCCTTCGCCGGGACGACAGCGAGTGTGTGGCAGCGACGTACGCCACAACGGCGGCAGCAAACTGTCTACGCCGCCTTCGCCGTCACGATCCAGATCGCGCCCTGCAGGGCCACCGACTGGCCCTTGAGGAAAGGCGCGAGCGTCTCGCGGATGGAGGCTTTTGCGGCCTCGTAGGTCTCCGGCGGATGGCCTTGGAGCGCACGGCTGGCGGGACCGATCTGGAGCGAGCCGTCGACGGCGGCATCGAGCCCGCCGCCGATGGCGATGTCCATCGCGAGATTGTGCGGCTCCATCGCCACGTCCACGAAGCCAGCACCTTTCAGGATGCGCATCACGCGCTCTTCCGAGGCGAAGGCGAACGGGCCCGGCTCCTCCGGCCCGACCGGCGGCATCTTCGGCACATGCTTGTAGACCGCCATCAGCGGCGCCATCATCCAGGGATTCTCCTTCGGCTCACGCCAGCAGATGAAGGCGAGCCGCCCGGTCGGCTTCAACGCACGACGAAGGTTGGTGAAGGAAGTGATCGGACCGGCGAAAAACATCACGCCGAAACGCGAGGCGAGCAGATCGAAGCTCGCCGGTTCGAACGGATGGACCGTCGCATCGGCCAGCACGAAATCGAGCGGCAGGCCTTTCGGCGCCAGCGCACGCGCCTGCGACAGCATTGGGTCGGAGACGTCGAGCCCAAGCGCAAAGCCGCTCGGCGCCACTGCTTTCGCAAACGCGACTGTCGTCGCACCCGAGCCGCAGCCGACATCGATCACGCGCTCGCCCGGCTTCGGCCTGGCGCGGTCGATCAGGATATCGGCGATCGGCCCGAGCAGCTTCTCCTGCACCGCGTGACGGTCGGCCCAACGCTGCCCGCTGGGACCGTTCCAATAGGCGATTTGATCGGCGTTCTCTGCGTGTCCGCTTCGCTGTTCCATTGGGCCCTCTGTCGCTTTGCTGGCGGTGATAGCACGCCGGAAGCCCATCAAGCGGTCAAATGAGCGCAGTTTGCGGCGCCGCCGCCCCTTGCTCCTCCCCCCATCGGAGGGCTAAAGAGGCGCCGAGGGGCGGTTAGCTCAGCTGGTTAGAGCATCTCGTTTACACCGAGAGGGTCCGCGGTTCGAATCCGTGACCGCCCACCAGCCTTCGCCCGCTTCGCGGGCTACGGCTAGGCAAGCCGACCTCAATCTCCCGGCCTACCCGGCAGCAGCGGCACCGCGTCGATCCACACCGCAGCCGACTGGCACCAGATCTGCCTGACGGGCCGCAAGGCGTCGCGCTGGCGGATGCTGCCCCAGCGGATACCCCAATCGTCGGCCTGGTCGCCCTCGCCGCTCGTGAACAGCGGGGAACCGCAGTTGCCGCAAAAATGCTGGAAGCGCATCCGGCCATTGTCACCGCGCTTGCCGTAGACTTTTGGCGTTCCGCCCGTCAGGTGGACGTCGGCGCCGGAACAGATGACCGTCACGCGGAACGGCGATCCCGTCAGCGCCTGGCAATCGCGGCAATGGCAAACCGAGACGGCCTCGGGGTCGATCCCGGCTTCAAAGGTAATCTGCCCGCAATGGCATTGCCCGTCGATCTGCATCGCCATGATCCCCTCGCCCCTAAAACAAAAACGGCGCCCGAAGGCGCCGTTTTATCATCTTTCGCTGAACCCTAGTGAGCGGTCAGGCCGCCGGCGGCTTCGTCGCCGTCCGGCTTCACCGTCACCTTGGTGTCCTCTTCCCAGACGATCGGCACCGGCTTCTTCACCAGCGCCTTGGCGACGACGTCGTCCAGACGGGAGACCGGGATGATCTCCATGCCGCCCTTGATCGCATCGGAAATCTCCGTGAGATCCTTGGCGTTGTCCTCGGGGATCAGCACCGTCTTGATGCCGCCGCGGGCGGCGGCCAGCAGCTTCTCCTTCAGGCCACCGATCGGCAGCACGCGGCCGCGCAGCGTGATCTCGCCGGTCATCGCGACATCGTGGCGGACCGGAATGCCGGTCATGACCGAGATGATCGCGGTGGCCATTGCTACGCCCGCCGACGGACCGTCCTTCGGCGTTGCGCCTTCCGGCACGTGAACGTGGATGTCGCGCCGGTCGAACAGCGGCGGCTCGATGCCGTAGACGATCGCGCGCGAGCGGACGTAGGACGCCGCCGCCGAGATCGATTCCTTCATGACGTCGCGCAGATTGCCCGTGACCGTCATCTTGCCCTTGCCGGGCATCATGACGCCTTCGATGGTCAGCAGCTCGCCGCCGACATCGGTCCAGGCAAGGCCGGTGACGATGCCGACCTGCGGCTCGCTCTCGATCTCGCCGAAGCGGTACTTCGGCACGCCCAGAAGCTCTTCCAGAGTCTTCTCGGTGACCTTGACCGACTTCTTCTTGGAGATCATCAGCTCCTTCACCGCCTTGCGGGCGAGTGTGGAGAGCTCACGCTCCAGGTTACGCACGCCCGCTTCGCGGGTGTAACGACGGATCAACAACAGCAGCGCGTCGTCGTCGATCGAGAACTCCTTGGAGTCCAGGCCATGCTTGGACACCGCGGTCGGGATCAAATGCTTGCGCGCGATCTCGACCTTCTCGTTCTCGGTGTAGCCCGCGATCCGGATGATCTCCATGCGGTCCATCAGCGGCCCGGGAATATTGAGCGTATTCGCGGTCGTGATGAACATCACGTTGGACAGATCGTAGTCGACCTCGAGGTAGTGGTCGTTGAAGGTCGCGTTCTGCTCGGGGTCGAGGACCTCGAGCAGCGCCGAGGACGGATCGCCGCGGAAGTCGGCGCCCATCTTGTCGATCTCGTCCAGGAGGAACAGCGGATTGGACGACTTCGCCTTACGCATCGACTGAATGATCTTGCCGGGCATCGAGCCGATATAGGTGCGGCGGTGACCGCGGATCTCGGCCTCGTCGCGCACGCCGCCGAGCGAGACGCGCACGAATTCACGCCCCGTCGCCTTCGCGATCGACTTGCCGAGCGAGGTCTTGCCGACGCCGGGAGGCCCGACGAGGCACAGGATCGGCCCGGTCAGCTTGTTGGCGCGCGACTGCACCGCGAGATACTCGACGATACGTTCCTTGACCTTCTCGAGCCCGTAGTGATCGGAGTCCAGGATGGCCTGCGCCGCTTCCAGGTCCTTCTTCACCTTGGACTTCTTGTTCCACGGGATCGACAGCAGCCAATCCAGATAGTTGCGCACGACGGTCGCTTCCGCGGACATCGGCGACATCTGGCGCAGCTTCTTCAATTCATGCTGCGCTTTCTCGCGCGCTTCCTTGGAGAGCTTGGTCTTGGAGATCTTCTCTTCGAGATCGGCGAGCTCGTCGCGACCGTCGTCGTCGCCGAGTTCCTTCTGGATCGCCTTCATCTGCTCGTTGAGATAGTACTCGCGCTGGGTCTTCTCCATCTGGCGCTTGACGCGCGAGCGGATGCGCTTCTCGACCTGCAGCACCGAGATCTCGCTCTCCATCAGGCCCAGCACCTTCTCAAGGCGCGTGGTGACGGACAGCGTCTCCAGGATGCCCTGGCGATCCGCGATCTTGACGGCGAGATGGGAGGCAACCGTGTCGGCGAGCTTGGCGAAATCGGTGATCGCCTGCACCACGCCGACGACCTCGGCCGAGATCTTCTTGTTGAGCTTCACGTAGCTCTCGAAGTCGGACACGACCGAGCGCGCCAGGGCTTCGGCCTCGACCGACTTCGCATCGGTGTCGGCGAGCGCAACCGCGGTCGCTTCGTAATAGTCGGCGCGATCGGTGTATTTCTGCACGTGCGCACGCTCGAGCCCTTCGACCAGCACCTTCACGGTACCGTCGGGAAGCTTCAAGAGCTGGAGCACGCTGGCAAGCGTTCCGGTCTCGTAAATCGCATCGGGCGCCGGATCATCGTCGGACGCGTTCTTCTGCGTCGCGAGCATGATCAGCGCGTCGTTCTTCATCACCTCTTCGAGCGCGCGGATCGACTTCTCGCGGCCAACGAAGAGCGGCACGATCATGTGCGGGAAGACGACGATGTCGCGCAGCGGCAGCACGGGATAGGCGTGCGTTTCGCCATGGACAATGGTTGGCCGGGGTTTGGGATTAGTCATGGCCTTTTCCTTTTGCTTTGCCCCCTTGCACGCAGCCCGCCATGATCATGCGCAACCGCCACAAGGTGCCGAGGTGATCCGCAGAACCGGTCGGTCCTCTCACGAATTGGACCGGCTCAACAGATCGGAACTGAGGCGAATCTTGAAGGGAATTCCAGCTCGCCCCCGACATTAGGTGGCTATCGACCCGGGGGGTGTCAAGTCATTGAAAAATGCGCGCCATCTGGCGCTTACGCACGCATATAAGCGACGCAACATCGGCTGCGGAGATACAATTCCGCAGCCGTCAGTTCTGACTGAACGATTTGGCCTCCAGCGCCGCAGATCAGGCGCTGGCGTTCTCGACGGCGCGATCGGACCGATCGGCGTAGATGTAGAGCGGACGTGCCGTTCCTTCCACAACTTCGCGCGAAATAACGACTTCTTCCACACCTTCCAGGCCCGGCAGGTCGAACATGGTCTCGAGCAGGATCGCTTCGAGGATCGAACGCAGACCACGCGCGCCGGTCTTGCGCTCGATCGCCTTGCGGGCGACCGCGCCAAGCGCCTCGTCGGCGAAGGTCAGCTCGATATTCTCCATCTCGAACAGCCGCTGGTACTGTTTCACCAGCGCGTTTTTCGGCTCGGTGAGGATCTTCTTCAGCGAGGTCTCGTCGAGGTCCTCCAGCGTCGCCACGACGGGCAGACGGCCGACGAACTCGGGGATCAGGCCGTACTTCAGGAGATCCTCGGGCTCAACGTGGCGGAAGATCTCGCCGGTGCGGCGGTCCTCCGGTGCCATCACCGAAGCGCCGAAGCCGATCGAGGTCGACCGGCCGCGCGCCGAGATGATCTTCTCGAGGCCCGAGAAGGCGCCGCCGCAGATGAACAGGATGTTGGTGGTGTCCACCTGCAGGAATTCCTGCTGCGGATGCTTGCGGCCGCCCTGCGGCGGAACCGAAGCCACCGTGCCTTCCATGATCTTGAGCAGCGCCTGCTGCACGCCCTCACCCGACACATCGCGCGTGATCGAGGGATTGTCGGACTTGCGGCTGATCTTGTCGATTTCGTCGATGTAGACGATGCCGCGCTGGGCGCGCTCGACATTGTAGTCGGCGGCCTGGAGCAGCTTCAGGATGATGTTCTCGACGTCCTCACCGACATAGCCGGCTTCGGTCAGCGTCGTCGCGTCGGCCATCGTGAACGGCACGTCCAGGATGCGGGCAAGCGTCTGCGCGAGCAGCGTCTTGCCCGAGCCGGTCGGACCGATCAGCAGGATGTTCGACTTCGCGAGCTCGACGTCGTTGTGCTTGGTCTGATGGTTGAGGCGCTTGTAGTGGTTGTGCACCGCGACCGACAGGACCTTCTTCGCATGGTTCTGGCCGATCACGTAATCGTCCAGCACCTTGCAGATTTCCTTCGGCGTCGGAATGCCGTCGCGCGACTTCACGAGCGAGGATTTGTTCTCCTCGCGGATGATGTCCATGCAGAGCTCGACGCACTCGTCGCAGATGAAGACCGTGGGACCCGCGATCAGTTTGCGGACTTCGTGCTGGCTCTTGCCGCAGAACGAGCAATATAGCGTGTTCTTGGAGTCGCTCGTGCCAACCTTACTCATTCCTGTCTCCGTCCGCGGTTCGATCGTATCGCTCGATCGCTCCATTCCGGCACGTCGCCGGCATGAAGTTTAAATAGAGCAAATTCCGTACCAAAAAAAGACCCTACTCGTTACATCCCGTGCGAATCACGGTCGCTCGATTCTCCCGCGATCATAGCCGATCAATCGTAGCCAACCATGCTGTCACCCGACTATCAAGAATTCGCTAATCGGGGACCCGCCGGCTACCCGTGACAATACCGTGATTTCACGTCTTGGCACGGGCTGAAGTGATCGAAATCACCCCGACGTTGCTGGATTGCCACGAAAAACAAGCACGAAAGCGGAACTTCCTGCCTGTCGCAGGGCGCAAAACAGCTTTTTGCGCGCCTGCGAACGCGTCCTGAACGTGAACGCCGCCCTCACGATCCCCGGTATCCACGGGGACCGCTCTTGCAATCCCGGTAGTGCTACAGGGCCTTCGCCGGCGCCGCCTCTTCGGCGCGCTTGTCGATGACCTTGTCGACCAGACCGAACTCCTTGGCGTCGTTCGCGGTCAGGAACTTGTCGCGTTCCAGCGCGTCCTCGATCGACTTGTAGGTCTGGCCGGTGTGCTTCACGTAGATCTCGTTGAGCCGCTTCTTCAGGTTCAGGATTTCCTGGGCGTGCAGCATGATGTCGGTGGCCTGGCCCTGGAAGCCGCCGGAGGGCTGGTGCACCATGATGCGCGCGTTCGGCAGCGAGAAGCGCATGTCCTTCTCGCCGGCAGCGAGCAGCAGCGAACCCATCGAGGCCGCCTGGCCCGTGCACAGCGTCGACACCGGCGGACGGATGAACTGCATCGTGTCGTAGATCGCAAGGCCCGACGTCACCACGCCACCCGGCGAGTTGATGTACATCGAGATTTCCTTCTTCGGATTTTCCGCTTCAAGGAACAACAGCTGCGCGACGATCAGCGTCGACATGCCGTCCTCGACCGGGCCGGTCACGAAGATGATGCGCTCTTTCAAAAGGCGCGAGAAAATGTCGTAGGCGCGCTCGCCACGGTTGGTTTGCTCGACCACCATGGGCACGAGGTTCATGTAGGTTTCAACCGGATCGCGCATGAGTCACCTAGGGTTTTTTTTGGACGCGGACATCGCAGTCCCAGCTGCCAGCGTTGGCTGGATTTGCCGGAAGGCCGATGGACGTCCCGTGATGCAGGACTTGACAGATATAGCCCAATTCTCGCCAGACAAGTGCGGAGCGAATTAAGGCTTAATCCACGGGGCAGTTGAAGCTGATTCGTACAAACAGGCCCAGCCAGCCACCTGGCTAGCTGGGCCCCTTCGCTGATCATCCTTAATAGAAGGCTTTCTCAAAGCCTTCAGGCTGCGGTCTTTTCCGCATCGTCGTCCTTGTAGAGGTCCTCGCGCGAGACCTTCTTCTCGGTCACGTTGGCGAGCTCGAGGATGAAGTCGACGACCTTGTCCTCATAGATCGGCGCACGAAGCTGGGCCAGCGCGTTGGCGTTGTTGCGGTAAAAGTCCCAGACTTCCTTCTCGCGGCCGGGCATCTGGCGCGCCCGCTCGATCACCGCGCGACCAACTTCGTCGTCGGTCACGGTGATCTTGTTCTTCTCGCCGATCTCGGAGAGCACGAGGCCGAGCCGCACGCGGCGGTCGGCGATCTTGCGGTACTCTTCCTTGGCCGCCTCTTCGGTGGTGTCCTCGTCGGCAAAGGTCTTGCCGGCGGAGTCCATCTCGGCCTTGACCGAGTTCCACATCAGATTGAACTCCTCGTCGACGAGCGAGGGCGGCGCTCGAAGCGATGCGCCTCGTCGAGGCGGTCGAGCAGCGCGCGCTTGACGCGCTGACGGGTCGCGCCGGCAAACTCGGCGGCCAGACGCTCGCGCGCGGCTTCCTTCAGCTTGTCCAGCGATTCCAGGCCGAGCGTCTTGGCGAACTCGTCGTTGACCGCGACGTCCTGCGGGGCCTCGATCAGCGTCGCGGTGGTCTCGAACTCGGCCGGCTGGCCGGCGAGCTTGTCGTTCATGTAGTTCTTGGGAAACGACACCTTCAGGGTGCGGGTCTCATTGGCGGCGATGCCGATGAGTTGCTCCTCGAAGCCGGGGATGAAGGTATTGGAGCCGATCACGACCTGGATGCCCTCGCCGGTGCCGCCCTCGAAGGCTTCGCCGTTGATGGTGCCCTTGAAGCCGATGGTGACGCGCTCACCCGACTCGGCCTTGGCGCCCTCGCCCTTTGCAGCATAGCTGCGGTTGGAATCGGCGATGCGCTTGATCGCTTCGTCCACGTCGGTGTCGGACACGTCAGCGACGGGCTTCTCGACCTGGAAGCTCTTGAAGTCGGCGAGCGCGATCGCTGGCACCACCTCGATCGCGACCGTGTAGGTCAGGTCGGTCTTGCCCGAGAGCAGTTCCTCGACCGCGGCCTGCTCGGTCGGCATGGTGATCTTCGGCTCGGTCGCGAGGCGGAAGCCGCGCTCGGAGAAGAGCTGCGTGTTGGTGTCGCGGATGGTCTGGTCGATGGTCTCGGCCATCACCGAGCGGCCATAGACCTTCTTCAGGTGAGCGACCGGCACCTTGCCGGGACGGAAGCCATTTATGCGGACCTTGTCCTTGAGGTCGACGAGCTTGGCACCAGCCTTGGCGTCGAGATCAGACGCCGGAACGCTGATCTTGAACTCGTGCTTCAATCCTTCCGAGAGGGTCTCTGTGACCTGCATGGCGTCCAATCTTCTTTTCGTTCGGTCCAGGCGCGCATGCGTCGGGACGCTGTCATTAATCGATCCGACGCGAGGCAAACGCCTCAACGCCGGTGGTTCATCGGACCCGGCTCCCTGACGGAAAGCATCCGCGAGGAGTGAGGCCCTTCGGTAATCCGTGCAAACGCTGAAAGCGCTTGGTGCGGGCGGAGGGACTCGAACCCCCACAACTTTCGTCACTGGAACCTAAATCCAGCGCGTCTACCAGTTCCGCCACGCCCGCGTGAATTTGCATCAAGACCGACCGCGATGCCGCGGGCGGCCGGGCTTATAGCATGTGCCTGACTGTTCGCAGCAAAAAAATGGCGCGTTGGAGGCACGCTTTAAGTAGGCACGACGGCTGGACTTATCCAGCGCCGCGTGGTCCGCATCGAGCCATGACAACAAGGTTTTTTGCCCCGACCCGGCGCGAGGTTTTGGCTGGCCTGGCAGCTTCGGCAGCAGGGGCGATTGCCGGCGGCGCAGCTCCGTCCGCAACCGCCCGGCTCGCCCTTGAGGCGCGACCGGCGACGCTGGCCCTGAAGCCGACTCAACCGCCTGCAGCGATCTGGGAGCTGGCCGCCGCAAGTCCCGCCGGAGCCGTCCGTCTCAGGCGCGGCGACCGCTGCGAGGTGGCCGTCCAGAACAACCTGCCTGTCCCGATTGCGCCAGCATGGCACGGGTTGGACGGTGCAAGCGCGGCCGAGCCGATGCTGGCGAGCTCGCCCATCGCCTCAGGCCGGACAGAAACCTCAATTCTTTCAATGCCTCACGCCGGAACCCTGATGGCGGACCTTCGCCTGTTCGAAGACGTTCTCAAGGGCCTGGTCCGTCCCCTGCCCGTCGTCGTTCAGGAGACCGAACCGCTGGCGGTCGACCGCGACGAGCTGTTTCTGGTCGAGGACTGGCGCCTAGACCCGGATGGCGCCGCGCTCCGTCCGGGTGCTACCGGCGGCGAGATCGCGCCGATCTTCACGATCAATGGCAAGATCGCCCCCGACTTCACCCTCCGTCGGAACGAGCGGCTGAGGCTCCGCTTGATCAACGGCTGCCAACGCGCTGTTGTTGCAGTCAAATTCGAGGGTGTTGAAGTCCTGGTCATGGCCCTGGACGGCCAGCCCGCCGAGCCCTTCACGGCCCGCAATGGCGCCCTTGTGCTCGCCCCCGGGGGCCGGGCCGACGTCTTTCTCGACGGCTCCGCGGCGCCGGCGTCCGCCGCACCGATTCTGCTCCATGACGGCAATGAGGCCCGCCCGGTCGCCCGCCTCCTGACATCGGCCGAGCCGCCGCTCCGGACGGCTCGCCTGCCGCCCCCGGGACCGCTGCCGTCCAACGGTCTGCCGGCTCATCTCGACCTCAAGGGCGCCCTGCGGTTCGATGTCGCGCTCGGAGCCGCCGAGGCGGGCTGGGTCCGCCCGCCGAGCTTCACTGCGTCAGCCGCCCCCGTCTTCCGCGCCAAGGCCGGCCGGACCGTCGTCCTGGCCGTGAAGAACCCCGGCCCGACGACGACCGTGTTCCACCTGCACGGCCACCATTTCCGCCTGCTCGACCGGCTCGACGATGGCTGGAAGCCGTACTGGCTCGACACGCTCGCGATCGAACCCGGTCAGACCCAGCGCATCGCATTCGCGGCGACCTACCCCGGCCGCTGGCTGATCGAGTCCGTCGCGACCGAATGGGCGGCGCCACGATTGGTGCGCTGGTACGCGGTGGAATGATTCATCGGCCTGCCCGCGTCCAGAGGTAGCGGACGTCGGGCTCTTTTTCCTCGTTCCGTGTTCCATCCGACTGCTCGACCCGTGTGAACCCGCGGGCCTCATAGAAGCGCCGCGCCGGCAGGTTGCGCTGGAAGGTCCAAAGCTCCCGCCGTTCGCAGGCGTGTTTGGCAACGTCGAGAAGTTCGGTGCCGACGCCACGGCCATGGGCGGTGGGAAGCACGTAGAGCTGCTCGACCCTGCCCTCGCTGAAAGCGATGATCCCGCTCAGCCTATCGTCGTCGAAGCGGCCCCATATGCGGCACGCCGCGAAGACACGCTCGCGGTAGAACCAGCGGTCCTCGTCCGGCGTATGCAGCCCAACGAGCCACGGCATCGCATGGTCAAACGCAATCCGATGAACCTGCGCAGCCGCATCCATGTCGGTGAGCGCGAGTAATCTGAGCACTAGGCGGTGTGGACACTTATCGCATCCATAGGACGATTGCGGCGAGAGTGACGACGGCGCGGTAATTTCGGGCCGTCTTTTCGAAGCGGGTGGCGACGCGGCGGAA
>NZ_LGHM01000255.1 GCF_001908185.1 Bradyrhizobium sp. AS23.2 | reverse complement strand
GCGTCTCCGCAGCCCATGCCGGGCAGGCGGCCGAGAGATCGCGAGCCCAAATTTTCAGATCTCAGCCTCGGCTGAGAGCGTCGATCCTACCGACTTCTGCAACAAAATCGGCCATTCGCCGACTTGCTAGGGCGAGACCGCTATGCCCGCCACAAGGGCAGGGCGGCCCCGCGACGATGTCGAGACCTGCTTCATCCGCCCGATCAGGTGCACCGCGCCGGCCCGCCGCGGCATCCACCGTTGATCTACGTCAACATCACCTTGCCTCCGGCGCTCACGTTGTCGCCAGCCGCGACTGGCGCGGCCGCATCACCAAGTTTGTTCGTCAGCGCGATGAGGAGGATCACCATGTGCCGGAGCAAGCACCTCTCGATCAAGTCAGTGACAGTTGCAGGAATCGCGGCCAGCGTTCTCCTGGGGGTTGCGGGTATTACACTCAATCCGACGCCAGCCGGGGCGGTCGTATATTGCCAATATATTGGTTATCCGCCCAGTTGCGTTGCCAGGGCCGGCGTCGTGCTTCGGCCGCGTCCCGTGGCGCGCGCTGCCGTCCGGGCTCGCACGGCGAGCCCAACCAATTTGAACGGGGGCGTCAATCGCGTTGGCGTACGCCGGTAGCGGGCTTGTTTGCGGATCACGAACTCTGGCGACAGGCGGCCCCAGGTTCGTGACCCGCTACGCTCTCGCCGGCGTCACTGCATAGCGTTCATCACCGTGCCGGATTTGTGCGGCTTGCAATAGTTGCCGACGACCCGTCCGTTGGCAGATTCTGGTTCTATTCGCCGGACAGGATCCCCCGGGGGTCGGTATCCCGGTGCGAGGCGACATAGTCGATCTCGGCGCGCGTGGTGCCGATATCCAGCAACTCCCAGTCACTGAGGCCGGACAAGGTCGCGTGTACCTTTCGACGCGCGCGCCATTTTCGAAACGCAACCCGAAATCTCTCAAAAAATCCGATGGTTCTGACCGGTGCGACGGTCCGTGGCAATCCAATTGGGTCGTAGGTTGTGCTCATCGCGGTAACTCCGCTGATTGATCCACCGGCACGACGCTGCCACACCATGACCGGGCACGCTTGATATTCGGCTTACATTTTCCTTACCGAGGGTTTATTCTCGCCCGACGATCGCTGCCGCGCTCTCCGGGGACAGAGGGCTAGCCCTGGGGAATGGTGCCATGCGCTATTTCTTCGCGGACTGTGCGTTGGACACCGACCGGCGCGAGTTGCGGCGCGGGCCCGATGTTGTGCCGACGACGCCACAGGTTCTCGATCTGCTCGAATATCTGATCCGCAGCAGGGATCGCGTCGTCAGCAAGGACGATCTCGTCAACGCGATTTGGAACGGCCGGATCGTATCCGATGCGGCGCTGACGACGCGGCTGAACGCCGTCCGACGCGCGATCGGCGACTCCGGCGGCCAACAACGTCTTATCAAGACATTTCCACGAAAAGGCTTTCGTTTCGTTGCCGCTGTACACGTTGAGGATCGGCGCCCAGGCGCCGCCGTGGTCTCAGGCGCCCTCGCAGAATCGTCGAAGCTTGCATGCGAGGCCGGGAGGGCGACGGTTTCGGTGCCAGATCCCGCTGAAAAAGTCGTTGTCAAACTGCGATCCCATGACTGGCTGGGTCACTACAGAGGTCGTATGAAGCTCGTCGGCGGGGCGCTGGCGTGGGTTGCCACTTTCGGCGCAATTGCCGGCGGCCTTATCGGCTATTGGAATGTCTGGAAGACGATCCGTACCGACGTCGTTCGGGAAGCTCGAAGGATCCAGGCACAACCGACTGTCAGGCCCGAGATCGCGCCCCGTCTCTCTCTGGTCGTGTTGCCGTTCGCCAACCTCAACAACGATCCGGAGCAGGACCACTTTGCCGACGCCGTCACGACAGAGTTGACGACCGGTCTCGCGCGAACGCCCGCCATTTTCGTTGTTGGACGCGAGACCGCCTCTGCCTACAGAAACAAGTCGGTCGACCTGAAGCAGCTCGGGACGGATCTCGGCATCCGCTGGGCCGTACACGGCGCGGTGAGGCGCAACGGAGACCAGGTGCGGATCAACGTATCGCTGACCGATCTACAGACCGCCCGCGACGTCTGGTCAGATCGGTTCGACGGCGAGCGAACACATCTGGCCGTCTTGCAGGATAACATCACGGCGCGGCTTCTCTGCGTTGCACACCTGCACCTCCGTCAATATGAGCAGGCCATCGAACAGTGTAGCCGCTCGTTAAATATGACCGGCGCGGACTTTCAGGCTTACATAGGTCTGATCTCGGCTTACCAGCCGACGAGACAGATGGAAAAGGCGCGCGAAGGCAATGGCCTTGCGGCAGAAGGCACGTCCTGATTTTACATTTCGGCTTCATCGCCGGGTTGCAGCTCCGCGGGGACCACAATCCGCAAACAAGCCTGCCGAAATCGCATAGCGCGAAACGTCATCTCGGGCTGGACTCTCCAGACTATCTGGTAACCCCAACGGAGAAACTGACCATGAAAAGTAGACACGCAATATGGCGTGGCCTGCTAGCGGGCGTCGCCGTTATGGCGGTGACGAACCTGCCGGCGTCCGCGCAACAGCAGAAGCGACCCAATGTCGTCATGCTGATGACGGACGACACTGGATGGAACGATTTCGGTGCCTATAGCGGGGGCGGCGCTGGGCTCGGCCATCCAACACCAAACATCGATCGGATCGCCAAGGAAGGCGCGACGTTCACGAGCTGGTACGGTCAAGCAAGTTGCACGGCGGGCCGCGCCTCGTTCATGACCGGGCGTATTCCGATCCGTTCGGCGCTCTCGATCGTGGTCGCTCCGGGCGACGAGAATGCGCTCAAAAAAGAGACGCCGACCATCGCCGAGTTTTTTCAAAAGAACGGCTACTCGACGTACTTTTCCGGCAAGTGGCATCTCGGTGACAAGCCCGAGGCCTATCCAATCGAGCACGGCTTCGATGAGATGAAGGCGTTCGCCGCGTACTATCCGGGCGTCTACACTTATGCCGACACGTCCAAGTGGTTCCATCCGTGGTTTCCCTCGTACAACCCAGAGCTTGCGAAAGCGTATTTCGACGTCGTGAACATGTACGAGTGGGAGGGAGTTGCGGGGCAACCGGCCAAGAGAGGCGAATACATTACCTACGACTACCTGGCCAACTTCGACGTCCGGCAGGCCGACTACGCGATCGACTACATTAAGAAGCACGCCAAGGACTCGAAGCCGTTCTTCATGGACGTCAATTTCATGAAGATGCACAACCCGACGAATGCTGCGCCAAAATTCGCAGGGAAGTCCCGGTTGGGGGATTATTCGGATTCGTTGCTCGAACTCGATGACGACATCGGGCGGGTCATGGACACGATCCGCGCGGAGGCGCCCAACACGATTATCATCGTGACGGCGGACAATGGTGCATGGCAGGATGCCTACCCCGACGCCGGCACGACGCCTTTCAGAGGCGAAAAAGGCACGGCGTTTGAAGGTGGCTGGCGCGTTCCCGGCTTGATGTGGTGGCCCGGGCAAATCCCTGCCGGCGCAAAGTACGATGAAATGATGTCGCACATCGACTGCTGGGCAACGCTCGCCAAGATGGTCGGCCTGACCCCGCCGCCGCACGGCGCATGGACCGACAACAATGGCAGGCCAATCTACTTCGATAGCATCGACAACAGCGAGTACATCCTCGGTCGCGCGAAGCACTCAGCACGACGGTCGTGGGTTTACGTCGACGGCGAAAACTTCATGGGAGCGCGCGCAGATGTCGGCGGTGATCCCAGCAACCCCGATCTCAGCATCGCGTGGAAGTACCTATGGACGGCTAAAGACACCTGGCTCGGCCCAGAGCAGAACCTGGGTGCGATCGGTGCGGTTTACAATCTCACGATGGACCCTTTCGAGAAATACGACATGGTGTTCAACGGCGCGATGTCGGCACGTATGCCGACGCAGTCGCCAGGCAAGTACGCCGGACAGGACAACGGCTGGGTCTTGGCACTCATCGTCCCGGTCGTGATGGAGTTCAACAAGTCGATCGTTGACTATCCAAGCATCAAGCGGCTTCCGGGCGGAGCCTCGAACGATTGGAGACCCGATCTGCAACACCCGGAAAATCCAGTCCCCTTGCTGGACATGAAACACCTGCCCAATATCAAGGGCAGCGGCGGGTAATGTCGTTGACGAAGTAACTTGTGTACCGCCAAGCCAACGGCTGGCGAATTGTATCAAGTGGCGGCAGTGGGTCGGCTTCACGGAACGGCTCGCCGCCGCCCCTTTTGTGAGAGTGTTTCGACTTCCGCTCATGGGGCCCATTAGCGGACATCGGACCGCTTGGGCCGTGCCAAAAAAAATTGCTTGCGCTGCCGTTAAGAGCATCAGGGCAGGATTTTGAAATGAAGCGGCGCGAGTTCATCACGCTGGGTGGCGCGGCGGTGGCGACGTGGCCGCTGTCCGCACGCGCGCAGCAACCGGTGGGCGAGGTTCGGCCACCTGCGGCAAGCTCGGGCCGAGATCAGGGCCTAAGTTCAACTGAAACAGAAAGCCTGCGGGAGGTATGGGCTAGCGCGGACGTCTTGATCGCTTGAGTTCGGCGACCTGAAACTTCCCGCCCGCGAGCATGCTGGTGCAATACCACCAGGCTCTATTATTGTCCCAGCCCAAGAACACTTTGGTCTCCTTGCAATCCGCGTAGGATTTGTAGGTGAGTGTGTCTCTGCACGTTGCCGAGAAAGTTGAAAAATACCCACCCGACTCGCTACATCCAATCCAGGGGGCGTTCCCGGATTTGAAGCTTGTTTCGCAACCACCGTTGCAACTGCTGCTGGCTTTCTCCAGCGTGGCAAGCCTCCCTAATACTGAATTTGGCGCAGCCGATGGCGTTCGAGCGGTTGACGATGGCGTTTGAGCGGTCGGCGATGTCCGGCGAGATGCCACTGTGTTTGCCACCGGGTTCGGCCTATGTGGCCTCGCCACCTGCTTCGGCGCTTCGACCGTGACGGGGGGAAGCAGGGCGCCGGAGCCCGTTGCGGTTTGCGACGCTGCCGGGCCGCACAGCAAGACAGTTGACAAGACAGCGACGGCTGAGGGTGCGACAAAGCTTGACGACAATGTCATGACCATGTCCTCTCGAGGACGGACATGCCGTCCCAATGCGTACACGTTACCTCGTCACGAAACAGGCAGCTTGCACGCGCTCAAGGGTGGCGTTTCTAATTTGGATCGCGTGATTATGCACTGAACGCAGGTTGATTGCAACCTCAAGGTGCTTCCGACAGAGTGTCTGCTTCTGGGCCTGGGCCGACGTGCAGCGAAAACCCTGGCGCAGCTACGCGACTGCTTCGGTGTCGGCGCCGACCTGCGCTTTCGCGAGATCGACGAACACCATCCACCGGAAGGAGCTGATGTCGCGCGGGCAGGCGGAGGGCTCCCTGTGGCCTTCCGAGCGGATTGCCGGACTGTCCGGGGTTGAAGAGGTGCTTTCTATTGTTCGCCTTGTTCATCAGTCGCCATCCTATTCGTGCTCGGCGCCAAGGATCAGAGCGCCCAATCCAAAGAACGTGACGCCGCCGACCGAGAGCAGCTCGAGCGCTGTCTCGACCGCCGAGGTCTCGATCGGTACGTCGCGCGTGAAGGCCACGATGATAAAAACCAGGTTCAGAAGCAGGCCGGTCAAGCCACACACGAAAAACAGCGATTGGAATATGCGTGTCATGGTTCCTCGCCTCACACAGAGTTGCGCTCCGCGACGCTGGGAATTTGGCGGCCCTTACTATCGCGAAGCTTCCGGACGTTTGTATCGGGCGAAGGTCACGGTGGCGGAAAAGCTACCGGGGTAGTTTGCCACTTCAGTCCTGAGTTTGAGGATATTATTTTGGGGAATGACTGACCTCCGCTTGTGGCTCCGTAAGCCGACATTGCGGCAGCGACAATCGTTTAGTTCTGCTCGCGACCCCGAAGTGGACATACGTCAAGGTGCCCAATGTTTGAGCCTTACCTAACGCGCTGGGGCTTGGTCCCCGATGGCAATCCGATCACGACACCGGCCGCCAAGTTGCTTCTGGTGCGGCGGTTCGGTGATGCTGCCATGCTTAAAGTGTCCCTTGAGACGGACGAATGTCGCGGCAACGCCCTGATGGAATGGTGGGAAGGAGAAGGCGCCGCGCGTGTCTTGGCCAGAGATCATACAGCCCTGCTCGTGGAACGTGCCTTGGGCTCGTCTTCCTTGGCCGACATGGCCCGCGCGGGACGCGATAACGAAGCCTGCCGTATCTTGTGCGCTACCGCCGCACGGCTGCATGCTTCCCGCCCGAAGCCCATTCCCGAACTGATCCCTCTGGCGCACTGGTTTCATGAACTGGAGCCGGCGGCTGCAAAGTACGGGGGCATCCTTGTTCGCCGCGCCGAGACTGCGCAATCGCTGCTGGCCGAACCGCGCGAATGCGTGGTGCTACATGGAGACCTGCACCACAACAATGTGCTCGACTTTGGCGCGCGCGGCTGGCTCGCCATTGATCCTAAGGGCCTGGTCGGCGAGCGCAGCTTCGACTTCGCCAACATCTTTACCAATCCCGACCTGAGCGATCCGAGCCGTCCGGTCGCGACTGAGCCGGGCCGCTTCGCATCGCGCGTGAAAGTCATCACCGAGGTCGCGAAGGTGGAACGAGAGCGACTCTTGTGCTGGATTCTCGCGTGGACCGGATTGTCGGCGGCTTGGTTTCTTGGTGACGAAGATCCTTTGGCAGAGATCGATCTGCGCGTTGCCGAGCTAGCCGCCGCCGAACTGGATCGTTGAACCGCAACAGGTGTCATATTCGCCATAGGTCGGCTCATGGCCCTGAGCTGTCCTTGACCGGAAGCGCCGCCCTGGTCCGCTTTCAGGGTCAGAGGGGGCCATGATTGTCGCCGATCACGACTCCGGCTTTTGACCCTGGCTGTGTAGAAACACGAAAGATCGAAACGCGGCGAGAACTACATTCTTCATTTCGTGCTTTAAGTTGGTCGCGCTTGCGAGTTTGGGGGTTAAGAAGGTCGTGGACGAATAGCTTCTTCCATCGCCATCGAGCGCCTCCCAAAGGCCACTCCCGAAAGCCACCAACTTAGAACGGGTGATGCGCACGTTACGGATGGAAAGTCGGAGAGCTGAACTTGAACAGTGATGGTATTGCTGTCTTGCAGACATTTCGCGATCCGCTGATAGGTCTGCCTCTGTCCCATCTCTGGTGAGGCTACGGCTCGGCTATTTTTCTGGAGTTCGGGCGGCTTACACCTAGTACGAGCACCCGCCGCGACGGAACACCTCGCAATCCACGCGGTGAGTTTGGGCTGATGATCCAGTGGAGTTGGCGTATTGAAGACACTGCGTCGATCTTGTGCGGAAGTTGGAGCGAAGAGCCCTTGTGGGAGCCGACGTTCGATCTGCTCCGCAATAAGGCTGTCATGGATCTATCTGTAGTCGGGCGACTGCCCGAAATCGTCGTAGCTCTGACAGAGAGCCTCTACGTATCCTCATTCATGACTGCCGAAGGCGGTCCTCAATGGTCGCTGTTTGACCGACGAGAGGCTACTTTGAGGACATTGAGCGTCTGGGAAGGGCGCTTGAATTTAGATGTTGATCGGTCGCGGTTATCTTAGGCACTGAGGACGATTGTCCCTGTTGGCCTTGGCTGTGTGAAAACGCCGAGGCGCTTGATGGCGATAGAAGAAGCTATTCGTCCACGACCTTCTTAACCCCCAAACTCGCAAGCGCGACCAACTTAAAGCACGAAATAAAGAATGTAATTCTCGCTGCGTTTCGATCTTTCGTGTTTCTACACAGCCAGGG
>NZ_LGHM01000254.1 GCF_001908185.1 Bradyrhizobium sp. AS23.2 | reverse complement strand
ACCTGCTTGGTGATCTGGTCGTCGGTGAGGTCAGGCAGATATGAGAAGCAACCTTGAGTCATCTTCATGTTGAAACTCCTCAGACGGTCTCGAGTGCGGTCGGCACGAAGTCCGGCGTGTCAGTGGATTGATAGTTGAAGGTGACGTCCTTCCAGACGTCGAGCGCGGCTTTCAGCGGCGTGCAGGTCTGAGCCGCCTTGGCCAGGATCTCAGGACCTTCATGCACGTAGTCGCGGCCCTCGTTGCGAGCGAGGATCATCGCTTCCAGCGCGACGCGATTGGCGGTCGCGCCGGCGGCGATGCCCATGGGATGACCGATCGTGCCGCCCCCGAATTGCAGCACGACGTCTTCTCCCAAGAGATCGAGCAACTGGTGCATCTGGCCGGCATGGATGCCACCGGAGGCGACCGGCATCATCTTGTTCAGGCTCGCCCAGGACTGGTCGAAGAACAGACCATGCTCGAGCTTGGTCGGATTGAAGTCCTCACGGCAGACATCGTAGTAACCGCGCGTGGTGTTGGGATCGCCTTCGAGCTTGCCGACCACGGTCCCGGCATGGATATGATCGACACCGGCGAGCCGCATCCACTTCGCGATGACGCGGAACGAGACGCCGTGGCTCTTCTGCCGCGTATAGGTCGAGTGACCGGCGCGATGCAGATGCAGGATCATGTCGTTGCGGCGCGCCCATTTGGCCATCGACTGGATCGCGGTGTAGCCGATCACGAGGTCGATCATGACGATGACCGAGCCGAGCTCCTTGGCGAACTCCGCGCGCTCGTACATGTCCTCCATGGTCGCGGCGGTGATGTTCAGGTAGGTGCCCTTCACCTCGCCCGAAGCCGCCTGCGCGCGGTTCACGGCTTCCATGCAGTAGAGGAAGCGATCGCGCCAATGCATGAAGGGCTGCGAGTTGATGTTCTCGTCGTCCTTGGTGAAGTCGAGCCCGCCCTTGAGCGCCTCGTAGACCACGCGGCCGTAGTTGCGCCCCGAAAGCCCGAGCTTCGGCTTCACGGTTGCGCCCAACAACGGCCGGCCGAATTTGTCGAGGCGTTCGCGCTCGACCACGATGCCGGTCGCAGGTCCCTGGAACGTCTTCACATAGGCGACCGGGAAGCGCATGTCTTCCAGGCGCAGCGCCTTCAGCGGCTTGAAGCCGAAGACGTTACCGATGATCGAGGCCGAAAGGTTCGCGATCGAGCGGGGCTCGAACAGGTCGAGATCATAGGCGATGTAGGCGAAATATGAGCCCGGCGTGCCCGGCACCGGATCGACGCGATAGCATTTCGCGCGATATTTCTCCGCGGCGGTCAGCCGATCGGTCCACACCACCGTCCAGGTCGCGGTCGAGGATTCGCCGGCGACTGCGGCCGACGCTTCGATCGGGTCGACACCCTCCTGCGGCGTCACGCGGAACAGCGCGATGATATCGGTATCCTTCGGCACATAGTCGGGCTCCCAATAGCCCATGCGCTTGTATTCCATCACGCCGGATCGATAGCGCTCTTTGCCGCGGACGGTTCCTGCATGTGCATTCATGGCTCTCTCTCCTGCTCTTCTCTCTCTGAATGATTAGGCGGCAACCGGCTCGCGGGCGCCGATGCGCGGGTCGAGCTCGCCGGCGCGATAGCGCCGCGCCATCTCGCTCAATGGAACGACCTTGATCTTGCTGGCGTGGCCCGCGGTGCCGAACTGCTCGAAACGGTCGCGGCAGAGTTCGCGCATCGCATCCATCGCGGGTTTGAGGAATTTGCGCGGATCGAACTCGTTGCGACTTTGCGTGGCGACCTTGCGAAACACGGCGGTCATCGCGAGGCGGCAGTCGGTATCGATGTTGACCTTGCGCACGCCGCTCTTTATGCCACGGACGATCTCCTCGACCGGTACGCCCCAGGTCTGCGGCATCTCGCCGCCGAACTGGTTGAACATGTCCTGGAGCGGCTGCGGCACCGAGGAGGAGCCGTGCATGACCAGATGCGTGTTCGGCAGCCGGCGGTGGATCTCCTCGACCACCCGCATCGCCAGGATGTCACCATCCGGCTTGCGGCTGAACTTGTAGGCGCCGTGCGAGGTTCCCATCGCGATCGCGAGCGCATCGACCTTGGTGGCGCGGATGAAGTCGACCGCCTGGTCGGGATCGGTCAGCAACTGGTCGTGGCTCACCTTGCCCTCGACGCCGTGGCCGTCCTCCTGTTCCCCGCCACCGTGTTCGAGCGAGCCGAGCACGCCGAGCTCGCCTTCGACGGAGGCACCGACCCAATGGGCGAGATCGACGACCCGGCGGGTGATCGCGACGTTGTAGTCGTAATCGGCAGCCGTCTTGGCGTCGGCCTTGAGCGAGCCGTCCATCATCACCGAGGTGAAGCCATGGGCAATGGCGGAGGCGCAGGTCGCCTCGTCAATTCCGTGGTCCTGGTGCATGCAGAGCGGGATGTCGGGATAGGTCCGCTCCAGCGCGTCGATCATGTGCGAGAGCATGAGATCTCCGGCATAGCTGCGCGCGCCGCGCGAAGCCTGGATGATCACGGGCGCGTCGACCTCGGCCGCCGCCTGCATGATCGCGATGCCCTGCTCCATGTTGTTGATGTTGAACGCCGGCACTGCATAGCCGTGGTTGGCGGCGTGATCGAGCAGTTGGCGAAGGGTGATACGGGCCACGAAGAATCCTCCTGCTATTGCTTGCCTGCGCGTGCGATCGCCCGGCGGGCGGCTTCCGCAATGCTTTGCGGCGTGATGCCGAATTCGCGGTAGAGCACAGGCGCAGGCGCCGAGGCGCCGAAGCCGCGCATGCCGACGAATTCGCCGTCGGCGCCGATCCAGCGCGGCCAATCGCCCGGCACGGCCGCCTCGATGCCGACGCGCGGCACGGTGCCGAGTACGGCGGCGCGGTAGTCTTCCGGCTGCTCCTCGAACAGCGCGAAACAGGGCGCGGAGACCACGGCCGCTCGAACGTGCTCGGTTGCGAGCAGGCGCGCCGCTTCCAGCGCAATCGACACTTCCGAGCCGGTCGCCATCAATGTCACGTCGCGGCCGCCGTCCGGCGAGACGATGAGATAGGCGCCACGCGCCACACGATTCCTGCCGCGCGCATCGCTGCGGAAGGTCGGCAGCGCCTGGCGCGACAAGCACAGCACGGAGGGACGATCCTCGGCCTCGAGCGCACAGTTCCAGGCTTCCAGTGCCTCGACCGCATCGGCGGGGCGGAACACGAGGAGGTTCGGAATGACTCGCAGCGCGGCGAGATGCTCGACCGGCTGGTGCGTCGGACCGTCCTCGCCGAGACCGATGGAGTCGTGGGTCATCACATGAATGACCCGCAGCCGCATCAGGGCCGCGAGGCGGATCGCCGGCCGGCTGTAGTCGGAGAAGGCGAGGAAGGTGCCACCATAGGGAATGAAGCCGCCATGCAGCGCAAGGCCATTCATTGCGGCGGCCATGCCGTGCTCGCGGATACCGTAATGAATGTAGTCGCCGGCGAAAGTGTCGCGCCTGACGAACGTCTGCGCCTCGGCGTGCGTCAGGTTCGAATGCGTCAGGTCCGCGGAGCCGCCGACAAAGCCGGGGATCGTTCCGGCAATGCCGTCGAGTACCTGTTGCGAGGCCTGCCGCGTCGCGAGCTTCGGACGCTCGGTGGCAAAGCGCTCGCGCAATTTCGCCGAGGCCTGGGCATAGGCGTCCGGCAGGGCAACCATTCTGCCCTCGATCAACAGGTCGCGCTGCTCGGGCGTCGCGCATTCGTAACGATCGAGCCAGGCGAGACGCTCGACTTGCCCGCGTTGCCCAATCATCCGCCACGCCTTGAGGATCGGGATCGGCACCACAAAGGGCTGGTAGTCCCAGCCGAGCGTTCGGCGCGCCGCTGCCGTCTGCTCGGTGCCGAGCGGCGCGCCATGCGCCTTCTCGGTGCCCTGGCGGTCGGGCGCGCCATAGCCGATGATGGTGCGGCAAGCGATCAGCGACGGCTTTGCGGTCTCCCGTTCCTCCGCAATCGCCCGTGCGACTGCTTCGGGATCATGCCCGTCGACCCGACGCACCGACCAGCCGGAAGCCGCGAAACGTGCGAGCTGGTCATCGGAAGTCGCCAGCGACGTCGGCCCATCGATAGAGATGCCGTTGTCGTCGAACAGCACGATCAGGCGGCCAAGCTGAAGATGGCCTGCGAGCGAGATCGCCTCCTGGCTGATGCCTTCCATCAGGCAGCCGTCGCCGGCGATCACATAAGTGAAGTGATCAACGAGGCCGTCGCCATGACGCGCATTGGCCATGCGTTCGGCGAGCGCCATGCCGACTGCGGTCGCAATCCCCTGCCCCAGCGGTCCCGTCGTCGTCTCCACGCCCGGCGTGTGGCCATATTCGGGATGGCCCGGTGTCTTCGAGCCCCATTGCCGGAACGCCTTGATGTCATCGAGGCTGACATCGCCGCCGGTCAGATGAAGCAGCGCATAGAGCAGCATCGAGCCATGGCCCGCCGACAGCACGAAGCGGTCGCGGTCCGGCCAATTGGGATGAGCCGAGTCGAATTTCAGGAAGCGCGAGAACAACACGGTCGCGACATCGGCCATGCCCATGGGCAGGCCGGGATGGCCGGACTGCGATGTCTCGATGGCGTCGACCGCAAGGAAGCGGACGGCGTTGGCGAGATCGTTGTGCGTGACCGCCGTGAGGTCGGCTTCGGCGTGAACCGAGATGTTCATCAGACCCTCCCGTTGTTGGTATTGCGGATCATTTCAGGCTCCGCTTGCGCTCGATGAGCTGCATGATCAGCGGCGTCAGGATGAGCTGCATCGCGAGATCGAGCTTCGCGCCCGGACAGACGATCGAGTTTGCGCGCGACATGAAGCTGTGCGGCAGCATCGAGAGCAAATAGGGGAAGTCGATGCCGCGCGGATTCTTGAAGCGGATCACGACCATCGATTCGTCCGGCGTCGGGATCCAGCGCGCGATGAACGGATTGGAGGTGTCCACCGTCGGAACGCGCTGGAAGTTGATGTCGGTCTCGGTGAATTGCGGGCAGATGTAGTGGATGTAGTCCGGCATCCGGCGCAGAATGGTGTCGGTGACGGCCTCGGTCGAATAGCCGCGCGCGCTGCGGTCGCGGTGCAGCTTCTGGATCCATTCAAGATTGATCACGGGCACGACACCGATCTTGAGGTCGGCATAGCGCGCGACGTTGACCTTGTCGGTGACGACGGCTCCGTGCAGGCCTTCGTAGAACAGCAAGTCCGAATTCTCCGGCAGCCGTTCCCATTCAGTGAAGGTGCCAGGATCCGCACCGTGCAGCGCAGACTCCTCGGCGTCATGGACATAGTGGCGCGTCACCGCCGTCCCGGTCTCGCCATAGTCGCGGAAGGCCCGCTCCAGTTCCTCGAACAGATTGGTCTCGGGGCTGAAATGGCTGAAATGCTTGTTGCCGCGCTCGGCCTCCTTCGCCATCTGCGTGCGCATTTCGCCACGGTCATAGCGATGGAACGCATCGCCCTCGATGTAGACGGCGTTGACGCGCTCGCGGAAGAAGATCTGCTCAAAGGTCTTCTTGACCGAAGTGGTGCCGGCGCCGGACGAACCGGTGATGGAGATGATCGGATGCTTCCTGGACATGGGACACCTCGCTCACAGCCGGAAGAAGCCACGTCGCGCGAACAGCGGCGCGGAAACGCTCGCCACCAGCAGCGGATCGCAATGCAATTCATCGACGCGGCGAACTTCGTTGCTCGAGCCCATGATCAGCGGTACACGCTGGTGCAGGCTCTGAGCTGCGAGATCGAGGATACGCTCGCGCCCGGTCGAGGCCGAACCGCCGGCCTGCTCGATGAGCATCGCCATCGGATGCGCTTCGTAGGTCAGGCGCAGGCGGCCGTCGCCATAGCCGGGGCGCGCGTCGGACGGATAGAGAAACACCCCGCCGCGGGTAAGGATGCGGTAGGCTTCTGCAACCAGCGAGCCGATCCAGCGCATGTTGAAGTTGTGGTTGGCTGGCCCTTCGACGCCGGCGAGGCACTCATCGATGAAGGCGCGCACCGGCGGATCCCAGTGACGGCGGTTGGAGGCGTTGATCGCGAACTCCTCGCACGTCTCGGATATCTGCACGGCGCTGCGCGCGAGGCGGAAGCAACCCGCCTTGCGGTCAAGCGTGAAGATGTCGACGCCATCGCCGAACGTCAGCACCAGAGAGGTCTGGGGACCATAGGTGACGAACCCCGCCGCAAGCTGCGCCGAGCCACGCTGGTGAAAGGCGAGCGCGAGATCGTCCGGCGCGGGCAGGATCGAGAAGATCGTGCCGACAGTCATGTTGATGTCGATATTGGAGGAGCCGTCGAGCGGATCGAACGCAACGCAGATCTTCGCCTCGCGGTCGCCGATCTGCGGCTCGCGCATCTCCTCCGACGCCAGCGCCGCGATCGGCGATCTGGTGAGACAGCGGCGCAGGATCGCGTCCGCCTGTACGTCGAGATCGCGCTGGATATCGCCGTCGCTGTTGCGGCCGGTGGTCAGGCCGGAGGCGTCCGCGAGATCTCCGGTTGCGATGAGATCGGCGATCTCGATCGCCGCCGCCGCGATAGCATCGACTGCGGCCGCCACGGCCAGCGCATGGGGTGCAGTCTCGGAATACCGCTGAAGGTGATCGTCCAGTCTGAGTTGCCCGGTCATCTGCGTCCATCCCCTTTGCTGACGCCGCATCCGGTTCGCTCCCGGTGGAGGTCGGTGCGGTCAGTCCCAGCACGATGAGATTGACAGGACCGGCTTAATAAGGAAAATTTCTATTCATAATGAGCGCCAAAGAATTTCCTTATAATGGCCCCGGCCATGCGGCGACCCAGCTCCGGCATCTGACGATCCGGCAGCTCCGCTCGCTCGCGGCGCTTTCGGCCAAGGGCAGCGTCACGGCCGCCTCAGGCCATCTCGGCCTGACCCAGCCGGCCGTCACGCAGCAACTGCGGCAGCTTCAGGACCTCGCCGGCCTGCCGCTGGTGCAGCGGACCGGTGACGGCATGCTGCTGACCGAGGCGGGCAAGGAAGTGCTGGCGCTCGCCGAACGCGTCGAGGCCGCGATCATGGATTGCCAGGGCGCGATCGACCTGCTTGCGGGGCGCACCGGCGGCACGGTGCATCTCGGCGCGGTCTCGACCGCGAAATATTTCGTGCCGCATGCGATCGCGGCGTTCTCGAAGCGGTATCCGAAGATCGAGATCAAGCTCACCATCGGCAATCGCGAGGACATCCGCGAGGCCATGCACGGTTACGACCTCGATTTCGCGGTGATGGGTCGGCCACCGGCCGACGTCAGTGTCGACGTGCGTCAGCTCGGGCGCAATCCGCACATCATCGTCGCCCGCAAGGGACACTGGCTGGAGAAGGATTCCGGCCTCAGCCTGACCGACCTTGTGCATGAGACCTTCCTCACCCGCGAGCCGGGATCAGGCACGCGCACGCTGATGGAAGGCATGTTCCAGAGGGCCGATCTCGAGCCGATCATCGGCATGGAGATGAGCAGCAATGAGACGATCAAGCAGGCTGTCATCGCCGGGCTCGGCGTCGCCTTCATCTCGGCCCACACGGTCGCGCACGAGCTTGCCGAAGGCCGCCTCGTCGTGCTCGATGTCGCTGGCCTGCCGATCGTCCGGCAATGGTACGTGATCCGCCGCAGCGACAAGGTGCTGCTACCGCCGGCGCAGGCGATGTTCGATTTTCTCGGCTCGGAGGGCTCGAATTATCTGCCCGATGTGCCGGAACTCGGCGGGCGATAGCTGGCTGACGCTCAGCTCATCAGCTTCATGGCGATGGTCGCCGCCAGAACGACGATGATCTGGAGCAGACGCTCCGTCGTGAAGATGCGGTTCAACGTGGTCATCGCTCGCCCCCGGCCGACGTGAAGGATCTCGATCGGTCGGGTTGCTAGCATAGACAGCCGCCGGGGTAACTCCGTGGTTGCCACGTGCGCTTCGATGCCGGGGTCTACGCCGCCGCGCGCGCGGCAAAATAGGTTTCCAGCTCCGACAACGCCCGCGCTTCCCAATCCCTCGCCTGTTCCAAGAGCGACCAGCTCTGGCCCGGGCGGAATGCAGCGGTCTGGCGATAGAGCGATGCGATTCCGCGGTAGCGGCGCACGTTCTCCAAGATGGCCTGGCCGTTCATGTCCAAAAAAACTCCCTCGTCATTCCCGGGGGAGAAACTGCGGCCAAATCTTTTTCGAAAAGTTAGCGGCGCGCGGCAAACGCGCGGATGGTTGCCGGACTGTTGCGCGAGCGCAACGCGTCCCTCCCGCTCGAGGCTCGTTTATTGCGAATTCGTTGCCGCGCTCTCGCCCGAGCGCTCCAATCCGCCGCGGCTGTTGATCGTCATCGTCTCGCGGCAGAGATCGGCAAGGCCAATCAGCAGCACGGCGAGCAGGAAGAACAGGTTGATGGCATCCGCATCGGCGCTGGTCAACGGGCTCACCTCGAAGAACGGCGGCATGAAGGCCCACCACACCAGCGGAATGGTGAGCAGCGCGGCGAATGCCGCCGCTGGCGCGCCCGCGACAATTCCGAGCACGAAGAGGCTGGGCAGGAACGTCGCGAAATAGAGTTTTGCGCCGAGCGCGACGCAGACGCCTTGAAGCGCAGCCGACGCTGCGACGACGACAAATCCGAGCAGAAACGCCTGCCACGACCATGGCCGTACTCGCGGTACGCCATACAGTCCCGCACGCCTCATAGGGCCTCCCCTGCCGCCTGTTAACCAGGTCCGGTTGCGACCAAAGTACTACAGGGGCTGGGAAATCGCGAGGTGGAAATTGCACGGCCCAGGACGTGGCATCAAAGGCTTGGTAAACGGCCGCAGCGCACAATCGTGCCGCTACTCGGTGGCCGCATAGAGCAAGCCCGCGACGGGCATGGCGAGGCCAATGGCCGATGCGAGCATCCAGCCTCCTTGCGCGAAGGCCCAGGCGCCGAGCGCAGAGCCGGCGGCGCCGGCCGCGAAGAACGTCGCCATGTAGAGCCCGTTGAGACGGCTGCGGTGCTCGTGGCCGAGCACGAAGATCGCGCGGAAGCCGAGCACGACATTGCCCTGGACACCGATATCGATCGCGATCGCGGCCACGACCAGGCAGGCGAGGTTCAGCATCGAGCCGGTCGCACCGACATGGGTGATGAGAAAGCCCGCGGCCGCAAGCAGCAGCGCGACCAGGGTTGCCATGCGGCTATGCCCGCGGTCGGCGAGCCGCCCCGCGATCGGGGCCGCGAACACGCCGGCGACACCGGCGAGCGCGAACAGTGCGATGCCGCGCTGGGAGAAGCCGAATTCGCTCGCGAGTTGGAGTGGGGCCACCGTCCAGAACAGGGTGAAGGCGCCGAACAGGCTAGCCTGGTACAGCGCGCGGCGGCGCAGCAGCGGCGTGGTCCGGACCAGGTGCGGCATCGACAACAGCAACGTACCATAATGCATGCGCGCGACCGGCTTGCGCTTCGGAAGCGTCATCCACAGCACGGCTGTCAGCACGATCATCAGCGCCGCCGAGCAGAAGAACACCGCGTGCCACGACAGCGCTGCGGTGACGAAGCTCGACACCGGACGCGCCAGCATGATGCCGAGCATCAGGCCGGTCGAGACGTTGCCGACGACGCGGCCGCGAATGGCCTCGGGCGCAAGATGGGCCGCATAGGGAATGATGATCTGCACGGCGACCGAGCCGAGCCCGATGAACAATGCGGCGATCAGGAACGGCAGCGCATGCGTCGCGAACGCAGCGGCGAGCAGCGCGACGGCGCCAAGCGTGATGACGGAGCAGATCAGCGTGCGGTTCTCGACGAGATCACCGAGCGGCACGATGAAGAGAAGCCCCACGCCATAGCCGATCTGCGTCATGGTGACGATCAGTCCCGCCGCTTCATGCGACAGGCCGAGCGCGGCGCTGATCGGGGCGATCAGCGGCTGGGCATAATAGATGTTGGCGGCGACCATGCCACAGGCCGCGGCAAGTACGAAGGTCAGGCGCTGCGACACCGCATCCGGGCCAGGCGCGGTCTCGATCGTGGCATTCATCGTCATTACATGCAGTCTCCGAAAGATCGGGAACGATCATTCCCTAATATGTCAAGAATTCAGGCGAGCAGTTTCATCGCGACGCCGATTAGGCGCTCACCGTCGAGCGGCAGGCGCGCCTTGCCGACGACGCGCAGGCCCTGCGTGATGCAGATCATCAGCCGCGCGGTGTCCTCGGCGCCGACATGGCCGGGGATCGAGCCGTCGGCCTGACCCTCGCGAATAAGGCCGTTGATGAAAGCTTCGTTGGCCTTGAGCTGGGCGTTGACGCGGGCGCCAACCACCGGGTCGACTGCCGACAGCTCGACCGCGCTGCCGACCACGAGGCAGCCGCGCCGCCCTTCGCTGCCCTGGGAATGTTCGACATAGGACAGCAGCACATTGCGCAGCCGCTCGCACCCGTTTCCGCCGCGCGCCGCCGCGCTACGGGTCTGCTCCTGACGCAGCGCGGTGTAGCGCTCGAAAGCGGCCATGAACACCGCATGCTTGTCGCGAAACGCCTTGTAGACGCTGCCAGTGGCAAGCCGCATCGCGGCGGTGAGATCGCCGATCGAGGTGGCATGATAGCCACGCTCGCGAAACACGCGCACGGCCCTGTCCAGCGCGGTGCCCATGTCGAATTCCCGGGGGCGGCCGGGTGGGCGGCCGGCGGCCTGCGATCGGCGTGCAGCTCTTTGCATTGTGGGATGATAGGGAATGATTGTTTCCGAATAAAGACACGTGGTTGTGAATGAGGAGGGAAGGCGCGGCAAATCGATAGCAGCATCATCAACTCTCGTGAACTCTCGTGTCCCGGACGCGCTGCGGCACGTAGTGACGCTGCGCAGAGCCGGGACCCAGGCGGCGACACCGGTAGGACGCGGCGACATAGGCCCCGGCTCTGCAGCGCACCGCCGAAGTGGTGCTGCGCTGCGTCCGGGGCGCGAGCGGGAGTTTGTCGCACACGGCCTCCACATCGTCATTGCGAGCGCAGCGAAGCAATCCAGACTCCCGCCGCGGAAATACTCTGGATTGCTTCGCTGCGCTCGCAATGACGGAGCAGGTGCACCACCTTCGTCCCCCGACGCGCATCTCAACTCGCAGACACACCTTCGCACCCTCGCAGCGCATTTCGCCCGAGCTTTGCTTGATCTCTCCACCCTCTAAGCCAAGAGGGCGCAGGGAAGGCCGGGTGCCAGCTAGCACCCGCGGTCCGCTGCGCGAAGGTAGCGCAAGGAGACCGCACAGCAGCATACAGGTGAAGCCCAACACACGGCCTTCCCTGCGCAGTGGTCTGACGGCTTATGCCGTGCTCTCCCGGGAGCCGAGT
>NZ_LGHM01000253.1 GCF_001908185.1 Bradyrhizobium sp. AS23.2 | reverse complement strand
CATCAATGCGTACGCGATAATGACCATCCTTAGTTTCCCAATCGGCGTCATCAACGCGCTTCGCATCGCTGCCATCGCAGCAGGGCCCTTTGCCGCTGCGCAAGCTCTCATACCAACTGTTCAACTCAGGGTGCTGATAATCGTGGGCGCGGGCGCGACCGAGCGCCATGACAGCGAGTACAACAAGCGTTGCATGCCACATGTGATTACTCATCTTACCTAATCCCGCAATCTCTCTCTGCAGTCAGGAAATTCATCCATCCGCATCAACATGCGAAGCTTTCTCAGCTCGCCGCAGGTGGTCGTCGGCAAGGGCCTTAAGCTGATACGCAATCGCCGAGTCCACCATGGTTCGGGCAGCGCGGAGCAACGTCTGTGCCGTTTCTAGATATTGCTTTCTTCGTTGCGAAATCTGCAATGTCATGAATCCCTCGCACGGTTCTCGGGCGACTGGAAGGCGATCTGGAGCCAGCCCACCCAATCGAGGTCACTTTTCCTGCGAGCTCTGAAGCGATCGACGCACTTCTTGGAACAAAGCGAGGTTCGCCACGAGTAGTGCCGGACGAGACCAAACTTGCCATCACAAACCGCGCATCGCGCGGCTCTGCCAGATTTAAGACTTTCGGAGCAGTCCGGCATTGGAGTCTCCTCTTGGTACTATCCTCTCTCTCTTCGATCGTCCTCTATTTTACCGTCGCACTTCATGAGCTTGTGCGCTTTCCAAACTCATACAGCGTAAGACGATCGCGATCAGCGGCTCAATTGAACGTAGGTAACCGTCCGACATCTAAAGGGGGCACGGAAGGATACGAAAGGTTTATGGTGCTCGCGCCTAAAGCCACACTTCCGCATCGGGTCAAAAGCGCCGGTTTGATTGTTGACCCGTCATTTCTGGTCTACTTTGAACAGCAGACGTTGAGACCGGCCGTTGGCAGGTCTTTGAAGGGACATCAAGCGACCTACGCGGTCCCCCGTCAACGCCCGCTTCCGGAGCTAATCTGGTTCATGCTGTGCCAACGCGGAGGAGAGCTTTCGATGTACAGACGAAGTCTGATCCTTGGGGTGATTGGGTCCTCATGTTTTGGAATTCGCGCAGCGAGTGCGTGGACCATTGGTCGCCGCGGCGCGAAAAATGCTACACCTCATAAGCAAGCTGCTCCGGCTGCACCTCGATCAGGCGCTCCAACGGTCAGGATTGAGGAGCCAGGCACAACAAGGCCGATAAGGTCGCTAGATGCCGTAATGGGCCCTGCTCCGAGCAAGGGGTCATGATGGTGGCTGTCCCCCGATAGATGATGAAACGGGGTCACGACTTGAGTCGGCCCCAAGCATCTAGAGACGGAGGACAGCCGTGGAGAACTATGCCGGAATCGACGTGTCATTGGAACTGTCGAGCGTGTGCGTTGTGGATGCCCAGGGCAAGATCCTGAAGGAGGCGAAGGTAGCGAGCGAACCCGAAGCCTTAGTCGAGTTTTTCGAGAGGCTTGGCTTTGCGATAAAGCGGATCGGGCTGGAAGCGGGGCCGCTGTCACAATGGCTGCATGCGGGCCTAAAAGGAGCAGGCTTCGAGACGGTTCTGCTCGAAACACGGCATGTGAAGGCCGCATTGGCTGCGATGACGGTGAAGACTGATCGCAAGGATGCGCGCGGGATCGCCCAGTTGATCCGGATGGGCCGGTTCCAACCGGTACACGCAAAGTCGGGCGGCGCGCAGGAGACCCGAGCACTCTTGATTGCACGCAAACAGCTTCTCGGGCGGCTGATTGACGTGGAGTTGAGTATCCGCGGAATTTTGCGTGGCTTTGGGCTGAAGGTTGGCCCCGTGACGCGGAGGAATTTCGAAGCGCGGATCCGAGAGTTAGTTGCTGGTCAGGCAACGTTAGAGCGCATCGCCGGTGCGATGCTTTCGGCGCGATCGGCCTTGAAGGCAGAGTACGGAAGGCTACGCAAGGCTGTGCTGGCAATTGTGCGTGACGATGCGGTCTGTCGCCGGCTTATGACAGTGCCGGGCGTTGGTCCCCTGGTGGCTATCACCTACAAATCGGCAATTGATGACCCTCATCGCATCGTAAAATCGAAGGCGGCAGGCGCGCTGTTCGGGCTCACGCCAAAGAAATACCAATCGGGAGAAAAGGACGTCACGGGCGGGATCACGCTGGCCGGCGATAAGACGGTGCGAACGGTGCTGTATGAGGCCGCCAACGTTCTGCTATCGCGCATCACACGGTTCTCAAAACTCAAGCGCTGGGGGATGGACGTCGCCAAGCGGCGAGGCTCGAAGCGCGCAAAAGTCGCCTTGGCACGTAAGCTTGCAGTGATCCTGCATCGGATCTGGGTCGATGGCACGACTTATCGTTGGACTGAGGCAGAGCCGACTGCAGCGTAGAACGCGGAGGAAATTAATAACGCAACCGGGCTGAATCGAAGCCCATTGCCCGAAGTCCCGTCGCCGAGACGGCGGATGTGGTGAAGCCGTTCCACGTCCAGTGGTCGTCATCTGACGGACCACGCGTATCTAGATAGGCTCACCGCCCCCTCTGACAGCATGATGTGGCGGCCAGGCGTCGACCACGGACAGAAGCATGAGCTCGGCGGCGTGACGTTTACTCGGGAGGCTTGACATCATCGGGCCCATTACAGAAGGACGTGGACTCATTAGCATGCAGCCATAGCCTGATCGATGCGAGCTGTACGAAGGCAAGGTAGTTAGCGGCGAGCCTGTCGTAGCGCGTCGCAATCTGGCGGCAGTGCTTGATCTTGTTGAAGCACCGCTCGACCTGATTCCGGGCTCGATAGAGATAAGGGCTGAAGCAGATCGGATCGTTGCGATTGCTTTTCGGCGGGATGTTGGCCCAGGCGCCCCTCTTCATGGCGAGCTCTCTGATCCAGTCGGCGTCGTAGCCACGGTCGGCAAGAAGCATCGACCCGGATTTCAGACGAGACAGCAGTTTGCCGGCAAGTCGAACGTCATGAGCCTCTCCGGGGCTCTGCGCCAGCCGTATCGGCAGACCATTGCTATCGACCACCGCATGGATTTTGCTCGTCAAGCCGCCGCGTGACCTTCCCATCGATTCGCGCTGATTCCTTGTGATGCAGGCTCCATGTTGATGCACGCGGACAATGGAGGTGTCGATCATCTGGACAGTCGCATCATGGGCAGCGGCAAGTGCGTCTATGATGCAGCCCCAGACACCAGCCCGCCGCCAGCGAACAAAGCGGCTGTAGCAAGTCGTGTAAGGACCCTGGCTGTGTAAAAACGCGAACTCCGGCGGATGGCGGAGAATCTACTTCTCAGATCACGCGGCACCGAAGCTCTGTATCCTCTTCGCA
>NZ_LGHM01000252.1 GCF_001908185.1 Bradyrhizobium sp. AS23.2 | reverse complement strand
GAGCAGATGCAAGAACCAGCTCCATCACCGTCCACACCACACCCTGACCCGCAGCCGGGCTCGTTTCAGGAGCTTCCGGCAACGCCGGCTACCCCGAGTGCCGGAACGTGGGATCGGTTTAGGGAAGTGATGGAAGAACCCGCTCCATCGTCCACACCACACCGTGGCCTGCAGCCCAGCTCGTATCAGGAGCTTCCGGCAACGCCAGCCACCCCGAGCGCGGGAGCGTGGGATTGGTTTAGGGAGACGATGCAAGAACCCACTCCATCATCGTCAACGCCACATGGTGCCCGGCAGCCGGGCTCGTTTCAGGAGCTTCCGGCAGCGCCGGCTACCCCGAGCACGGGAGCTTGGGAGCAGATGCAAGAACCCGTTCCGCCGTCGTCCACGCCGTATCGTGGCTCGCGGCCCAGCTATTGGGACTGGCTTAGGGAACAGGAGCAACAACCCGAGCCATCGTCGTCTGCCAGGGCTGCGCCGTCAAACATCTACGGCGGCCTTGAGCCAGTGCGTCATCCGAATGCGCCCACAGTGTCTGAGTTGCGTGAGTATGCGCGCTCTGCGCCGGCGCGTGCTATCGCCAGACCACAGTCGTTCATCGGGTCATCAGTGCCCCCTCAGGAGATACCGGAAATCGGATATATGGTCGACAACTGGCGCCATCGTTCCCAACCTGCCTCGGATGCCCTGATCGACATACTCGGTAACGTCGGTCTCTTGCCGAATCAGTTCGGCCCAGCACTGTTCACCATCGAGAGTCAGCTTTATTCGGCTACGTTGGGGCGGGGAGGACGCAGGGACGTTCAACTCATCCATCATCCGCGGGCTAGCCAGATGAGTGAAGTCCGGCTATCCCGTCAGCCGCTCCACGAGCCTGCGTCATCGTCGTCAGCCAGCGCTCCCTCAGACGTTTATGGCAGTGTTGAATCATTGGTTGATCTCAATCCAATCACACGGTCCGAGTTGCGTGGCCATGCTCAGGCGGTGCGGGGCGCCGGCTCGTCGTCCCCCGGATCATCAGGGGCCTTTCGCCGCCGAGCGGAGTTACCGGATATCGGACCTTTTCTCGGCGATGGTTGGAGCCACAGCCGCTGGGACAATCAAGGCCAGGGCCGAGAGGTCTCGCACAGCGGCATGATGTACATACTGAAAACGTGGAACCTACTTCCGACCCCGCAAAACCGGCGCATACAGTTCACCATAAGCGGTGAGCTCTACACGGCCGAGTTGAGGAGCAGGCAAAGTAACGCGATCTTGGGATCCGGCCACGTCGTTTATCTCATCTATCACCCTCAACATGACTGAAGAACGCGCTTGGGTTGGGGGTCCCTCGGCTCACGTCATGCCAGTCCGAGTTCTTCGTTGTCGATGCGCCCAACATCCCATGGCAGCGAAACTGCGAATTCCGACGATCTCGCGCGTGTGTACCGACGCGCTGCGGCCTGCGTGTCAATCGGCGTTGGAATGAGACCCCTCGTATTGCCCCATCTGCGAATGTTACCCTGATGGTGCCATTGCCGATGGCGATCCGATGTGGAGTGATTGACCGCGTCAAGTGGGCCTTCCGGCTTGCTCGACGAGAGGGGCTGTGGGCGGGTCGGGCCCCTTCATAGCCCGAGCCGTCCACAACCCCGGGCAATGGGGCAGCGGTCGTGGCGTCCGCAAACGGCTCCTCCGCGAGCAACTGCTCGGCCGTCTTCCGTCTAAGTGCCCTCAGCTGGCGCTGCACGATCGAATGCTGCCTCGTCCCGAACTTCTCTGGGTATTTCTCGCTCAGTCGGCCGACGATTGCGAGCGCGGTCAGCTGCGGCTGCTCTGACAGCCAGCCTTCGATCGTGGCCATATGTGGGTCGAGCTTGGACGGCATACGAACCCTGGTCTTATAGGGCCGACGAGTTCGCCGGTGCGTGGTGCGTGGCACGCGGCTCGCCGGCCGTCACCGTCCTGCCGAGCGTCTTCGCGAACGTCGCCGCGGTCGCTGGCATGGTGCTAAGTCTGCGTTTTCGTGGTTCGAATCATATCAGGCGAATTCCGCGAGCTTGTAGGACCAGGTGTGGATGACTGGATACCGATTGATGTCGTCGATGCCGGCCATGATGCGCTCCTTGAGTTCGTATTTTGAGGTCACTCGGATGTGGCGCAGGACGGAGCGGGCGAATTTGGAGAAGAAGCCCTCGATGAGGTTGAGCCAGGAGCCGTCCTTGGGCGTGAACGTGAACTCGAAGCGGCCTGCCGGTTGGGTATCGAGCCACGCTCTGGTTTCTTTCGAGATGTGTGCGGAATGATTGTCGAGGATTAACTTGATCGCGGTGCCGGCCGGATAGGCGGCACCGATCAGTTTGAGGAATTCGATGAACTCGCGGCCGCGGTGACGTCTTTGGCGCAAGCGTAGGACCTTGCCGGGAATGTCCCGACTGCTGTTGAACTACGTCGGGCCGACGTTGCCGGAATGAATGTTACGCGGCCCTCGTGACGTGGACAACGGGCTTGTGGTGAGCTTGAAGGGCCGCATGCAGAACCGATAATTG
>NZ_LGHM01000251.1 GCF_001908185.1 Bradyrhizobium sp. AS23.2 | reverse complement strand
GCTTCCTACTTGCAAGGATGTAGACGTAGTACGCCAAAATATCCGCCTGTGGTTATGGATTCCGGGCTCGCGCTTTGCGCGCCCCGGAATGACGGGGAAGAGACCTCCCCTCTCACCACACCTTCCCCATCCGCTCGAAGCGCGGCTCGCCCTGTTCGTTGAGCGACCAGAAGATCCGCACCGCTCGGCCTAGGAGATTGTCCATCGGCACGAAGCCCATTGCGGTCATCATGCGGCTGTCGGTCGAGTTGTCGCGGTTATCGCCGAGCACGAAGAAATGGCCCGGCGGCACCGTGTAGACGTTGGTATTGTCGAGATAGCCGTTGTCGACGCAGTCGTAGGTCACATAGGACGCGCCGTTCGGCAGCGTCTCGCGCCAGCGCTTGACCTTTGCGCCGGCATCGCCCCCGCAAACGGAGCCGGCGAACACCTCAGGCAGAGGGACCCGCGTCACGAGCTTCTCGTTGAGGAAGAGCTGTCCCCGCCCCATCTGGACGCGATCGCCAGGCAACCCGACCACACGCTTGATATAGTCGACCGAGGTGTCCTTCGGCGAACGAAACACGACGACGTCGCCGTACTCGGGCTGGGCGGCCACGAAACGACCGGAGATTAAGGACGGCGCAAACGGAAACGAATAGCGGCCGTAGCCATAGGCGTATTTGGCAACGAACACGTAATCGCCGACGACCAGCGCCGGCGCCATCGAGCTGGACGGGATGTTGAACGGCTGGAACAGGAAGAAGCGAAACAGGAACGGAGGCGACCACAGCACCGGGATCAGCAGGATCAGGATGACGATCGCCTTCCATTCCCGCGATTGCGCCGACGGCCGGATGGTTTCCTGAAGAGTGGTCATGTGCCTGCCCGATCAAGACTGTAGCCGTCGCGAGAATACGCAACCTTTGCGCGCATGCAATCCCTGCGCTCTCGGGATTTGGTCGCACCGCGCGTGGATCGCGTTCACTCGCAGCCAGGCACCCGTCAGTCGCGCGCAAAATCCCTGAAGCAGTGGCGCACCCATTCGATGGTGAGCCGCGTCGCCGGATCGCGCTTGAGGTGGTTCTGCACCAGCAGCCAGACGTCGCGCCGCCTGGGCAAAAGCGTCGCGCGCAGGCTGCGGTCGGCGAGCAAAGGCCCGGAGCTGTGTTCGGGCAGCACGCCGATGGCCTGATGCGACTGGATCATGGTCCTGATGATGCGGACATTGTCGGTGACGCAGCGAGCATTCGTCAGCCGCTTGGCGCGCAGGAATTGCGCTTCAGGAATGGCGTCGAGCTCGTCCGGATAGACACAGGCGACCGGCTCGCTGCCTGCGCGATCGGCGGGTTCGAAGAAATACAGCCTGACATCGCCAAGCTTCGAGATCGTGAAGTCGCCCTTCTCCGGCTTGCGCAGGCGAATGGCGAGGTCGGCCTGCCAGCGCGAGAACTTGACGTTGCCGCTGGAGGTCAGGAATTGCAGCGTGAGGCCGGGGTGATCGCGCAGGAAGGCGCTGGCGTGTGGCGCCAGCAGCTCTTCGGCGACCGCATTGGTCGAGGCGATGCGCAGGCGGCCGACCGGGCCCGGCTGGCTCTCACCGATGCGATCGATCGCCGCGACATGCGCGGCCATCGCGCTGACATGCTCGAGCACCGCCTCGCAATGACGGGTCGGCCGGCGCAGGCCGTCGACGGCATCGAACAGCGGCACGCCGAGATCGCGCTGGATGCGCGCGAGCCGGCGGCCGACGGTGGTCTCGTCAATGCGCAGCCGCGCGCTGGCGCCGGCATAGGTGCCCTCGTCCCTCACCGCGGCGATGATGCGCAGATCGTCCCAGTTCATCGGCGCGAGCCTAGCAGGCATCGCCGGTCCCTGCAAATATGCAGCCATATGCTGCAATAGTCCTGCACATTGGCAGGCTCCCGCCGCGCTAGGGTTACGTCATCCGATACTCCCTTAGAAGGCCTGACCAGCATGACTGCTCCAAAGACCCTGCTCGAACTTTCCGGCGCCGATCTCAATCCTCCAAAGCTCAGTGATGCCTGCCTCGTGCTGATCGACATCCAGAACGAATATCGCGCCGGCCCGCTGGCGCTGCCGGATGCCGAGCCCGCAATCGCCGCAGCCGCGAACCTGCTCGCGCGAGCACGGCAGAGCGGCGCTGCGATCTTCCATATCGCGCACAAGGGCCGTGCCGGCGGCCTGTTCGACCGCGAGGCCGAGCGCGGCGCGATCGTTGGGAGTCTTACGCCGCTCGCGACCGAGCCCGTGATCGAGAAGGCTCTGCCGAACGCCTTTGCCGGCACCGACCTGCAAGCTCGCTTGGCGGCGACCGGACGCACCAACATCGTGCTGGCGGGTTTCATGACCCACATGTGCGTCAGCTCGACCGCGCGCGCCGCGCTCGACCTCGGCCTGCGTATCACGATCGCGGCCGATGCCTGCGCCACCCGCGACCTGCCCGATGGGCGCGGCGGGACGCTGTCCGCAAGGACCATTCACGAGGTCGCGCTGGCCGAATTGTCGGATCGCTTCGCGATCATCGCGCGCAGCGACGCGCTGGCCTGACGGAGCACGCGATGCTGCAGCTCTATTTCTTTCCGATGGCCTGCTCGCTCGCCAGCCGTATCGCGCTGATGGAGGCCGGCATCGAGGCGCACTATCACCTCGCCCATATATGGACGAAGAAGGTCGTGGACGACGGCAGCGATTTCCGCGGCGTTTCGCCGAAGGGCGCGGTGCCGGTGCTGGTCCTCGAGAGCGGCGAACGGCTGACCGAAAGCGCAGCGGTGCTGCAATACATCGCCGATGTGAAGCCGGAGGCGCGCCTTGCGCCCCGGTTTGGCGATCCCGACCGCTATCGCCTGCAGGAATGGCTAAGCTTCATCGGCGCCGAGATCCACAAGGCGTTCCTGTTCCCGACCTTCTGGTACAAGGATGATGGCTCGCTCGCCAAGCCGCGTGCAAGGATAGCACAGACATTGTCGGTGCCATCAGCGCATCTCGCGGACCGCGAATTCCTCGTCGGTAACCGGTTCACCGTCGCGGATGCCCACCTCACCTGGGCCTTGCTGCTGCTCCGTCCGGCAGGCGTCGACATCGCGCAATGGCCGTCGTTGTCGGCCTACCTCGAACGCATGCAGGCGCGGCCCGCCGTCCGGGGCGCGATCGCGACGGAGATGGCACTACGCAAAACCGTGGTGGCCTGATCGTTTGAGCGTGCACTCCGCACAAACGCATTCCGCGTTTGTCGCGAGGGAAAGCCGCGGGGCACTTTGCGCAAAACGCGGCCCCTTCGGGTCCGGAGCATGCTCCAGCCGCGGATCAGTCGACCCGCGCCAGCACCGCGAGCTTGCGGATACCCTTGTTGCGGTAGGCGTCGAGGAACGCGTAGTAGTCCTTGAACGACACGCAGCCGTTGGAGTCGCCGTTCGGCCCGAGCATGAAGGTGTGGGCGAGCAGGCCGTCGCGACCGTAGATCGCGCTCTCGCCGCCGATCGGGGTCAGGCGCAGCGCCGGCACGCCGTGGAACAGCGCTTCGCGTGGCTTCAGCGTGTAGATGTGCGGCGGCGTCACGCCGCGCATGCGCACGCGTGAGGAGCGCGGATCGTCGAGATTGGAGCCGAGGCCGGAATGCGCCTCGAGCCGGGTGCCGTCGGGCAGATAAACCGTCTTCGCGGTGATGTCGTAGACCGCGGTGTCACGCTCATAGGGCGCGGAGCCACCGAGCATGGGATTCTGCTCCTTCGGCGCGATGGCAGCGGTCACGCTGGCATCGGCCGAGGCATAGGCCAGCAGTCCGCCGGACGGCTCGCGCTTGCCCCAGAGCTTCTCGACCATCGACTGGCGCGGCCCGGTGATCGACATCACCGCCGCCTTGGCGCGATCGGCAAATGACTTCGGCTTCGCCTCGGGCGCCGGCACGATCTGGGCCGGATCCGCCGAGGCCATCTGGACCTGCGCGTCAGCAGCGCGCTTGGCCTTCGCAGCATCCGCGATCTTCGCGGGGCCCTGCGGCTTGATTACTTCCGCGACCTTCGCGATCACGCTCGGCTTCGGCGCGTCCTTCGACGTGTCCTTGGCCTCGGCAACCCTGGTTGCGGGAGCGGCAGACGCGGCGCTGGCCGCATTCGATTCCACGCCCTGCGTCGCAGCCGCGGCAAAGCGCTCGTTGAACATCTCGCGCGAGATCGGCGCGGCGACCTGCAGCCGGTCGGGCAGCAGCGCGAAGGCTTCCTTGATGGCCTCACCCGCATCGCGCAGCGCCACCTTGGGCGCGCGCTTGATCACAGGCTCGTCGTAACCGGTGCTGCCGACGGTCGGATAGACGCTGGCGCCGAGGATGTTGCTGTAGACGGCCCAGCCGGCGCCGAGCACGACGCAGCCGATCGCCGCGGCGCCAAACCAATTGGTGGAGGCCATTGTCCGGGAAGACTTCCGAGAAGATTTGTTGGACTTCCGTGCCGCGTTACTCTGCGCAGCGATACTCGTACTCATTCGCCTTGCGTCCAGGACGGTGTCACTCAGTCCCCCTTCAAAGTGCCGCTGGTCACGATCCGGAAACAGCATCTCGCAGGAGGTCGGAGCGTCATTAAGGCGACTTTTAGTTAAATGCAGATTAAGTTCGGGCGGATGTGGGGCAACTCGGCAACGCTGTCCCATTTCGAGAAAAAAGCCCGCAGAACTACGGACTTAGTCGAAACTGTTAACTATAATTCTCGGCCGGTTCAGCGCGGTGAGCGGGCATCTCCAGCCGCATCCATGACGCACTCAACAACGTCCTTTTCGTGATCATCAAAGCGCCCGATCATAGCGCCGAAGCGTTGCGCGAGGCTGGTGCGCGCTGGCTTGCTTTCAACGCGCGTGACGCGCGGAGCCACGCCGGTCCGCGGCAACGCTCACGCGGCGCGGTGCCCTGACCGAAAGTTGATCGCGCCGGTCTGGAAAAGGCCGCGGCGGCAAAATAGCTGCCACAGCGGCACTTTTCAGGAGACCCAGCCTGCGATACGGTGCCGTATCAACATCGCCTTGAACTGTGCCGAGCACGCAAACGGAGGCTGGCATGAGAGGGATCGCGGGCGCCGGATTTTTTGCTCTGGCGTGGTCGTTCTCGTTGATGGGATACGCGGTCGCGCAGCCTGCCAATGCGGGCTGCACGTCCTCGCCATCCGCCGCCGGCACGCAGACATGGCGCTGCGACAGCGGCATCACCATCGTTGCTGAAAATGGCGCCAGATTTGAACTTAAGGACGCCAACCGCGACGGACATACTGACTCCGTGGAGTTGAGCAGCAAGGCGTTGCTGATCGAGGTGCCGAAGAAGCCCGGCGGCAATCGCTTCAAGGTGCTGACGCCGCAGGCGATCGCCGCGGTGCGCGGCACGAAATGGGCGGTCGATGTCGCCGAGGCCAAGACTGCGGTCTTCGTCGCCGATGGCCGCGTTGGCGTGACCCGCGGGACTCGCGGACGCGGCGTCGTTTTAGGCCCCGGCGAAGGCGTCGACGTGGAAGGGACCGGCCCGTTGACCGTCAAGACATGGGGCCAGCCGCGCGTTGACGCGCTGATGGCAAGACTCGGCCAATAAGGCTGGGTCAATAAGGGCTCGGACAACAGAGCAGATAGCAGTACGACGTAATGAATAGACGCGTTCAGATCCTGGTGGCACTCGTCCTCACCGCGCTGTGGGGCGCGGGCATCTATGCCGCCCACGCCAAGGGTCATCTGCGCTTTCTCGATCGCCTCGAGGCGACGCTGACGGATTGGCGGACCCAGGTCCGCGGCGTGCAGTCTCCACCCGATCTCGTCACCATCGTCGCGATCGACGATACCGTCGTGAAGCGCGGCGGCAGCTATCCGCTGCCGCGCGCCGATCTCGCCCGTGTCGTCGACACCATCGTGCAGTTCAAGCCGAAGGTCATCGCGATCGACCTTTTGCTGGTCGACCGCAGCGCCGCGATCGGAGACGCCACGCTGGCGAACACGCTCGCCACCGGTCCCATCGTCCTCGCCGCCGCGGCGATCTTCCCATCCGCCAGCGAGGCCGTGGCACCGAGCAGCGAAGGCCCCCTCGCCGACCTGCCGCAAGCCGAGCGCTTCCTGCTGCCGCTGCCGGCTTTCGCCGACCACGCAGAGGTCGGCGTCGTCAACGTCGCGACGGGACAATCGGGCTCGCCGCTCTCGGTGCCGATGCTGTTCCGGACGCGCGACCAGGTCGAGCTGTCGTTCCCCTTGCGCGTCGCGGCGCGTGCGCTGGACAAGCCGCTGACGATCGCGCCGGACCATCTCCTGCTCGGCGATCGCGCGGTGCCGACCGACACCGACTTCGCGCTGCCAATCACCTATTACGGTCCGCGCCGAACCATCCGCACCGTAAGCGCGCAAAGCATCTTCGACGGCACACTCAATCGCGCGGCGATCGAGAACCGGATCGTCGTGATCGGCGCCGCGGTTGCCGGCGGCGGCGACTTCTATCCGACGCCGTTCGATTCCCTGATGCCCGGCGTCGAGGTGGTCTCCACCGTGATCACCCATCTCGTCGCCGGCGACAGCATCGTGCGCGACCGCAAGGTTCACATCGCCGACGCGCTTGCCGCGATCCTGCTGCCGGTGCTGCTGGTGGGCCTGCTCGCCTGGCGGCGCAGCGCGCCCGGCCTCGTCGCAGCGGCCGCGCTGATGATCGCATGGACCGGGCTCAATCTGTTCGCGTTCACGCACGGCGTCTGGCTGAACGCCGCGACCACGCTCGCCGCCGCAGTGCCGCCGGTTGCGGTCTTTGCCGGCGTGCAACTGTGGGCGGGAGGCCGCCGCACGCAATATCTCGCGGCCAAGAGCAAATCGCTCGCGCAATTCCAGGCACCCGCAGTGCAGGAATGGCTCGCGCGCGATCCGAATTTCCTGTCGAAGCCGGTCCGGCAAGACGCAGCCGTCGTCTTCATCGATCTCTCCGGCTTCACGGCGCTGAGCGAAAGGATCGATCCGGACGAACTCCAGGATCTCCTCAAGGCGTTTCACGCGCTGATCGACAAGGCCGCGGTCGACTGCGGCGGCATGATCACCGGCTTTCTCGGCGACGGCGCCATGATCCTGTTCGGCCTGCCCAGCGCGATGCCGGATGACGCGGCGCGCGCGCTCAAATGCGCGATCGACCTGCATCGCGGCGTCGAACGCTGGATCGGCAACCTCCCGCCCGCGGTCGGCGGTCGGCTCGGTTTCAAGATCGGCGCGCATTTCGGCCCGATCGTCGCCTCCCGCCTCGGCGAACGCCACCAGCACATCACGGCCACGGGCGATACCGTCAACGTCGCGAGCCGGCTGATGGAGGTCGCCGCCCAGAACGATGCGCGGCTTGCGCTGACCGATACCCTGCTGGAGGCGGCCGACTTCCACGGCGAGCCCGACGGCACTCTGTCAGGCCCCCTGCTCACCCAGGTTCGCGGCCGTTCCGGCGTCGTCACCGTGTGGTTCTGGCGCGACCAGGACGGGCCCAGCCAGGCCGCCACCAGGGCCGAGATGATCGACTGAGGCCGACTAGAGCTTCGTTCCGATAGAATCGGAACGAAGCTCTCGATTCTTGTTTTGACGCGTTTTCTTCACGCGAACCGGCATCCACTTCGCTGGAAAACGCTCTACCGCGCTTCGGGCGGTGGCGAGCGGTCCAGCACGTCGCCCTTGGCGCCTTCCAACAGATCGATGCCGTAGGTCTCGACCACGAGCGGCCCGCGCTTGCGCTGCAACTCGGCGACCCGCGTCACCTGCGCAAAGAGGTCGTTGAGGAACGGGTGGCCGTCGGGGCGAAGCTCATCGACGTAGAGCAGCTTGCCCGCAAGCAGCTTCGGATCGGGCTCGGGCACGTTGACCCAGCGGATGCGCTGGTTCTGCTGCACCACGCAGGTGCCGCGCGGCAGATAGAAGGCGAGCCAGCCCGTGGTGCCGTAGTCCGACGCAAGCACGCAGGTCGCACCAACGCGCACGCGCACGGCCTCGATCTCGGCGGCGAGCTCGCGCCAGCCGACGCCGACGCTGCGCACGGTCGCATCGCGGCGATAGCCGGATAGCCAGCCCGTATTGGCCTGCACGATGAGCGCCGCAAACATCACGATGCCAACGGGCGCGGCCCAGCGCAGGCAGAAGTCCGCCAGGCGCCGCTCGCGTGGCCTCCACTGCACGAGATTGGCGGCGGCGGCCGCGGCGACGACGAAGGGCGGATAGACCGGCGCGAACCAGTTGGCCTCGACGCGCGCATGCAGCGAATGCCAGACGAAATAGGCGACGATGGTCCAGAACATCGTCTCGATCAGCACGCGCGAGGCCAGCGCGCCGGCCCTGCGCCAGGTCAGCGCGTGCAGGCCCATCGCGCCGAGGATGAAGACGAGCGGCGTTGCGAACGCGATCTGGGTCGGGATCAGCTCGGCGATGAAAACGGGGCGGAAATCCTCGATCTTCGCGCGCCCGAGCTGCTTTGCGAACGAGACCCATTGATGATCCGCATTCCAGAGGATCACCGGCGCGAACAATGCCAGGGCAACGAGGCCGCCGAGATAGGGCCAGGGCGAGAGAAACCAGCGCCTGAGCTTCGGCACCGCCGCGAGCCAGATCAGGATCGCAGCGCCAAAGAACATCGCGGTGTATTTCGACAGCAGTGCCGCGCCGACCGCTGCGCCGACCGCGAGCCACCAGACGCCACGACCGGTTTCCAGGACCTTTGCGAGAAAGAACAGCACGAAGCTGGAGGCAACCAGCAGCGGCGCATCCGGCGTCACGATCAGCGTGCCGACGGAGGCCATCATCGTCACGTTGAGCAGGATCGCGCTGGTCGCGGCCACGCGCGCGCCGCCGAACAGGATCGCGGCGGAGCGATAGATCGCATAGCTCATCGGCAGCGCGAGCAGGATCGAGACCAGACGGACGCCGAGCTCGGTATCGCCGGCGATCATGGTGCCGGCACGGATCACATAGGCGACCATCGGCGGGTGGTCGTAATAACCGCCCGCCAGGCTCTTCGACCACATCCAGTAATAGGCTTCGTCGAAGGTAATCGGAGTGAACGCCGCCGCGACGAGCCGCAAGCCTACCAGCGCGAGAATCACCAGCGCCGTATTGCGGACGATCCGCGCGTCAGCCCCGCCCATAACAGATTCCTTGGCGCGCTATTTCTTGCGCCAGACGAACAGTCCGGACATCGCGTAGTTCCACACCACGCCCATCAGCGCGCCGGCCATGCCGGCCAGCCACCAGATAGGCTCCTGGTCGTAGACGGAGAAGGCGACGCCGACATTGGCGAGCAGGCCGACGCTGCACACGATGTAGAACGCGATCAGGCCACGCAGCAGCGCAAAGCCCTTCAGCCGCTGGTCGCGATAGGTGAGGAAATTGTTGAGGATGAAATTGCTGGTCATCGCGACGAGCGCGCCTGCGGCCTGCGCCTCCGCGAACGGCAGCTTGATCACTTCAAGCGCGATGAACAGGGTCGTCAGATGCACCACCAGGCCGAGGCCGCCGACCATCGCGAACAGGATGAAGCGCAGCGAGACGATGTCGTTAGTCAGCTTGGCCAGCACCAGGCCAAGGAAGTCGAGCGCCACCATGGAGTCAAGCTTGCTCTCGCCGTGCTGACGGGCGCCGAAAGTGTAGGGAACCTCAACCGCGCGCAACGTGCCGTGCGCGGTGGCGACGAAGTCGAGCAGGATCTTGAAGCCGTGCACCGACAGTTTTGGCGCGAGTTGCTCGAAACGGTCGCGGCGGACCATGAAGAAGCCACTCATGGGATCGGCAATCTCGACCCGCAGCATCTTCTTTGCGAGCTCGGTCGCCAGCGCGCTCGCGCCGGCGCGCTGCTTGTTGAAACCTTCGCTCTTGTAGCCCTCGATGTAGCGGCTGCCGACGACGAGATCGGCCTTCCCGCTCACGAGCAGCGAGAGCATCTTCGGCAGCTGCGTCTCGTCATGCTGGAGGTCAGCGTCGATCACCGCCGCATAGGGCGCGCTGGAGGCCAGGATGCCTTCGATGCAGGCGCCCGACAGGCCGCGGCGGCCGATGCGGCGGACACAGCGCACGCGGTTGTCGCGCTGGGCCAGCGCGCGCACGACGTCCCAGGTGCCGTCGGGAGAATTGTCATCGACGAACACGACTTCCCAGGTGATGCCGGCCAGCACCGCCTCCAGCCGCCGGTACAGCACCGTGACATTGTCGCGCTCGTTGAAGGTCGGGACGACGACCGACAATACCGGCGCCTCTTGAGCCTGCGGCGGGCTGCCGGAGCCCGGTCTGATCGCTTCATTCATGACGGCAGCGTATATCTGCCGCGTCCTGCGCTGCCAAGCCGGGGGTCTCGGGGGAACGGCCCAAAAGGGGCCCTAAAATGCCAACGACCCCGGAATGGCGAGCCGCGCGTACATCCGGCGCAAGCCCAAGCTATTCCAAGGTCGTTCCGGCGCCGGAGCTCATCGCTCGACGTCGCCGTTAACACCAAGATAGGAACGATAAAACCGCTTTGCAAGGGGCGAAAGAGGCCTTTTCGGGCCCTTATTGGTTGGGCACTTCCCGGATCACCGGGCCTCGCGGCGCGGGTGTGGCAGGGGCTGCGGGCGCCGCGGCAGGCTCGGCTTTCGCCGGCTTGGGCGGCTTGCCGTACTGGCCGATGGGCCCGAAGACGACGGCGACCGCGAGCACGATCGCCGCGACGATCGCGCCCAGAATGCCACCCACCGACTCAGACGACATGAAAGTCCATCCCTGCTCCAGATGCCCCCAGTGATACCATGGATGAGCGCGCAGCCGGAAGGGCTCCCGGCCCGCATCGGTTAATGGGACTACTTCTGCGGCGGCCGGTGCTTGACGAAGGCCGTCACGATATCCTTCTGCGCCGACTCGACCGCCCTGTTCGCCGTGGCGAGATGGGCGCCAGCGTCGATGTTCGGATATTGCGTGGTGAGATAGTCGAGCAAGGCGACCCGGTAATATTGCCGCTCCGACGGACAGGCACTGGCGACCGAGCGGCCAAAATCCTGTTCCGACAGGCCCTGATTGCTGTCGCGCGAATATTCCCGTGACAGGCAATGCCAGTAATCGTCGCGGCCCTGCATGGCGAGCTTCTGCGCGCCCTTGGCATCGTCATCGTCAGCCATGGCAGCAGATGTCATCACGACGAGCGCCGCTCCCACCATCAGCATCCGCATCTTGTTCTCCTTCTTCGCGGGTCCCGTCGCGAGCTTAGACGGGACGGGCCAACTGGCCAATCACATCTGGTTTGATTAGGATGACGCCTCTCCCTCCCCGTCGATGCGAGATCCTCCTGTGGCCAAAGCAAAAACCGCGTCCAAAAAATCCGGCAACATCTTCATCGGTATCGGCGGCTGGACCTTCGAGCCTTGGCGCGGCGTGTTCTATCCGGAGAAGCTGACGCAGGCGAAGGAGCTGTCCTACGCTGCGTCGAAGCTGACCTCGATCGAGATCAACGGCACCTATTACGGCTCGCAGAAGCCGGAGAGCTTTCGCAAATGGGCGAGCGAGGTGCCGGATGGTTTCGTGTTCTCGGTGAAGGGGCCGCGATTCGCCACCAACCGCCGCGTGCTCGCCGAGGCCGGCGATTCCATCAAGCGGTTCTATGATTCCGGCGTGCTGGAGCTCGGCGACCGTCTTGGGCCCGTGCTGTGGCAATTCGCGCCGACGAAGAAGTTCGACGGCGCCGATTTCGGCAAGTTCCTGGAGCTGCTGCCGCGCAAGCTCGAGGGACGGGCGCTGCGTCATGTCGTCGAAGTCCGCCACGACAGTTTCTGCACACCGGATTTCGTCGCGCTGATCCGCGAGTTCGAGACGCCGGTGGTGTTCGCCGAGCATGGCAAATATCCGGCGATCGCGGACGTCGCCGGCGATTTTGTCTATGCCCGGCTCCAGAAGGGCAATGACGAGATCAAGACCTGCTATCCGCCGAAGGAGCTCGACGCGTGGAGCAAGCGGTTTCAGGCCTGGGCTGAGGGAAGTGAACCGGACGACCTGCCGAAAGTTGACAAGGCCAAACCGAAGAAGGAGCCGCGCGACGTGTTCGCCTACGTGATCCACGAGGGCAAGGTGCGCGCGCCAGAGGGCGCGATGGAACTGATCGCGCGCGTGAGCTGAGGGTAGCTCATGGCAAAGGCGAAGAAGCTCTTCACCATCGGTTATGAGCAGACGCCTCCCAAGGCTGTGCTGGACGAGCTGGAACGGGCCGGCGTCAAGCTCGTGGTCGACGTGCGCGCAGTGACCTCCTCGCGCCGGCCGGGCTTTTCCAAGAAGCAGCTTTCCGCAGGCCTCGACGAGCGTGGCATCGCCTATGTCCATCTCGCAGCGCTCGGCACGCCGAAGGAGGGCCGCCTCGCCGCCCGCAGCGGGCAATACGACGTGCTGGAGAAGATCTACGCAAAACACCTGAAGACGCCGCAGGCCAGGGAGGAGATGGACGAACTCTCGGCACTGGTGAACAAGGCCGGTCCCGTCTGCCTGCTCTGCTACGAGCGCGACCACACCCACTGTCACCGCCAGATGATCGCGGAGATCATCGAGGAGCGGGATGGCGTGGCGGTGAAGAATTTGGCGGGGCGGCAGGTGTAGCTGGCTCTGCCGTCATTCCGGGGCGCGACGAAGTCGCGAGCCCGGAATCCATTCATCCGCCGTCTCTGCCGCCCGATGGATTCCGGGCTCAGCGCTTCGCGCTGCCCCGGAATGACGAGCTGAGAGAACTCAGCCCTCCCCCGCGAGCCGAAACGTCCCTTCCATCATCGGCACGCAATTGCCGCCGACATGGGCGGAGACGATCTTGCCATCCTGCTTGCGCACGCGCGTCAGGAGCAGGCTCGGCCGGCCCATGTCGAAGCCCTGACCGACTGTGAGCTTCAATTCGCCGTCACGCATGGGATCGAGATCGGCGAATAGGGCAGCCGCGGCAACCGTCGCGCTGCCAGTGGCGGGATCCTCCGCAAGGCCGCTGGCGCCGCGCATGAACATCCGCGCCTGCCGCTCGCAAGGCGCCTCCGCCGCGGGCACATCGCGGGTATAGAACCAGGCCGCGAAGGCTCCGTCGCGCGGAAATACCTTGCCGAAGGCCGCCGCATCGGGCCTCGCCCGCTTGAGCGCATCGCGCGAAGGCAGCTCAATCACCAGAAATGGCGTTCCAACGCCGACGATCTGCGGCGCGTGACGGTCGACTTTGACGTCCTCTGCATTGAGCGAAATGCAGCTTGCAGCATCAGCCGCAGACAATTGCGACAAACGCGCCAAGGGCTGCGGCGCTGTGAGCTCGGTGCTGATCACCCGGCCCTGCTCTCTCCGAATGTCGACCGGGACCAGCCCGGCCTTCTCCTCGAATAGAAGGCGCGGCTTCGGCTCCTTCGCCATCGTTGCCAGCACGAACGCGGTGCCGACATTGGGATGGCCGGCGAAGGGCAGCTCCCTGACCGGCGTGAAGATGCGCACCTCGGCATCATGGGCCTTGTCGCGCGGCGGCAGCACGAAGGTGGTCTCGGAATAGTTGAATTCGGTCGCGATGGCCTGCATCTGCTGTGTGGAAAGCCCGACGGCGTCGAGCACCACAGCGAGCGGATTGCCGCCGAAGGCGCGGTCGGTGAACACGTCGACGGTGATGTAGCGGCGCTGCATCGCTGGTTTCCTCTACGCATGGCAGCCGCGACCGGCCGCATCGCGCGGCAGTCTACAAGCCGGCGATATCGTCCGTCATGCCCCAAAATTCGGAGCATTCGGAGCAATCATGAATGGGGTTTGCAAGCTTGCGCCGACTTACATTGCGCACGTTGCTCGCGACGCCGGGCTGGCGAACTTGGCCAGCCCGGCTTCCGCTAGCTTCGATCGTCAGTTGGTCATCTTGGGCACGCAAGGCGGCTGTTTGTAGGGTGCAGAGGCAAACGCGCCTTCCGCAGGAGCCCTGACGCAATCCGCTGTCGCGTGGGCTACAGCGCGCCGCGGGGTGACGTCGCGCGCGGCTGCGGCCTGGATTTGATAGACGGAAGCAGCAATCAGGGCGGCTGAAACAAGGGTCAATCGGGTCATTGGTTTTCTCCGCGTGACAAACGGAAGCCGATGTTTCGGCTTCCACAATGCAAGAGCGGAAAACGCCGCGAGATATTTCATCACTGAAACGCGAGGTTCTTGCGAACCTGCCCTAACCCAGCTGAAACACCGCCACCTTCTGCTCGTAGCCACGTACCTCGACCTCGCCGAGCGGGACGGCGTCGTTGCCATCATCGCCGAGCGCCTCGCGCACGGATGCGGAGATCAGGAGCTGCGAGCCGAACTCCTTGTTCAGCGCTTCCAGCCGCGAGGCGAAGTTCACGGTGTCGCCGATGACGGTGTATTCCTTGCGACGGGGTGAGCCGATATTGCCGGCGACGACCTCGCCGAAATGGATGCCGATGCCGATCCGAAGCGGCCAGCTCGTCTGCGCGTTGATGCGGTCCATCGCGGTCAGCATCTCGCGGCCGGCGGCGACGGCGCGATGCGCGGCGTCGGAGGCCTCCAGCGGCGCACCGAACAAGGCCAGGAAGCCATCACCGAGAAACTTGTTCACGATGCCGCCTTCGCGATCGAGGATGTCGACCAGAACGGCGAAGGCGCCGTCGAGACGATCGACCACCTCCTGCGGCGTACGCGACTGCGCGCCAGCAGTGAAGCCCCGGAAATCGACGAACATCACGGCGACGCGGCGGACGTCGCCGCCCGCGCTCGTTCCCGCCGCCATCAGCCGATCCACCACCTGCGGGGAGACGTGCTGGCCGAACAGGTCCGTCACCTGGTCGCGCGCGGTCGCCGCCGCAATGCTCGCGGCAAACTGGCGGCGGAGCCGCGCGCCGACCGCGCCTGCGAGCACGCCGCAAATCAGGATGATGGTGCTGCGCACCGCGTGGAAATAGATCTGCGGCTCGCCGGCGCCGCTCTCGGGATCGAAGATCAGCGCGACGGCAAGCAGCTCGGCCGCGGCGACGAAGCCGGTGAAGGTGGACAGCCAGAAATCGAGCCGCAAGGTCGAGAGAATGACGAAGATGAAATAGAACAGCGGCACGGTGAAGCCGAGCGCCTCGCTCGCGCCCATGGTCCGGATCTGCAGGAGCAGGATCACCGTCGGCAGCGACGTCTCGATCAGGGCGCCGATATAGCGCCTGATCGCCGGCAGGTCGCGACCGAGGCGGAGGTTCTTCCTGATCTGGGTGTGGACCCAGACCTCGAACAGGATGAAGCCGGTCAACAGACCATAAATCTCGGCAAGCCCCCGCGTGCCTTGCCAGACGCGCTCCACCGCGGAGGAATCGACGAGATAGATCGCGGTGAGGAGGACGGCCATAACGCAGCCCGTGATGATCAGCGCCCGCACCCGCATGAGCTCGGTGCGCAGCATCTCCCGCGTCAACTCGCGCTCGAAATCCTCGGACATCGCGGCATGCCGCCGGGCCTTCCTGCTCGCAAAGCTGATCATGATCTCCTCTGGTCATTCCGGGGCGATGCGACGGCATCGACCCGGAATCTCGAGATTCTCAGGTGCGCAATTGCGCACCAAAGCTCACGCTTCGCGTGCCCCGGAATGACTCCAGCTATTGTGCCTCAATCCAGCGTGCGGCGGAAGCGCGTCACGGCGATGGTCATGGCGACCAGCATCAGGATCGCCAGTGCCAGCGCGTCGAAGCGCAGATTCTGCATGGTCGCCCCCTTCAGCATGATGGCGCGGACGATCCGCAAATAATGCGTCAGCGGCAGGGCCTCGCCGACATATTGCGCCCAGGCCGGCATGCCCGCAAACGGGAACATGAAACCGGAGAGCAGAATGCTCGGCAGGAAGACCATCATCGACATCTGCACGGCCTGAAGCTGGTTCTGCACCACGGTCGAGATGGTGTAGCCGATCGACAGATTGGTGGTGATGAACAGCGTCGAGAGCAGCGCCAGCAGGAACAGGTTTCCGAGCACAGGCACGCCGAACAGGCCGACGCCGATACCGATGATCAGGAAAGCCTGGACGAAGCCGACCAGCACATAAGGAATGATCTTGCCGAACATCACCTCGACCGGCTTGATCGGCATCGACAACAGACTCTCCATGGTGCCGCGCTCGACCTCGCGCGTGACCGAGAGCGCGGTGAAGATCAGCATGGTCATGGTGAGGATGGTGCCGACGAGCCCCGGCACGATGTTGAGGCTCGACGAGGCAGCCGGATTGTAGCGGGCATGGGCGCGAATCTCGAACGGCATTTCCGGGGGATTGCCGATGTAGAGATCGTGCGCAAGCGCGGTCTGCACGACCATGCCGAGCGAGCCGAGCGCGGCGCTTGCCGCGATCGGATCGGTTGCGTCGGCCGCGACCAGCAGTGCCGGCCTGTCGCCGCGCCGCACCGCGCGCTCGAAGCCGCGCGGGATCTCGACACCGAACAGCACCTTGCCGGATTTCAGGAGGTTGTCGAAATCGTCGACGTCGTGCACCTCGTAGATGAAGCGGAAATAAGCGGTGTTCTCCAACGCCTTCAACACCGAGCGGGCGAGATCGCTGTCCTCCTGGAGCAGCACCGCACTCGGCATATTGTGCGGCGTCGTGTTGATCGCATAGCCGAACAGCAGGAGCTGCATCACCGGCAGCATCACGATCATCGCGAACGACACCCGGTCGCGCTTGAGCTGGATGAACTCCTTGACCAGCATCGCATACGAGCGCTTCCAGAAACCGAAGCGTTCGCGAATTTCGTGCGTTGGCGCGGCTTGATCGGAGAGGCTCATTAGAAATTATCCTTGGAGCGCCCCATTAATTCGATGAACACGTCTTCCAGCGACGGCGACGATTTGTGCCAGTGCAGGTCACTCTTCTCACGCCAGGGCGCGATGCTCGCCTCCAGTGCCGCAACGTCGCGGCCGGAGACGTGCAAGGACGTGCCGAACGGTGCCACCATGTCGACACCGGGCTTGCCGGTGAGCGCGGCGCCGAGGCCGTTCAAGTCCTCGCCCGTCACGGTGTAGGTCGTGAGTGCGGATTTCGCGATCACCTCCTCCACCGTGCCGTGCGTCAGCAGATGACCGTAGGCAATGTATGCGATCTCGTGGCAGCGCTCGGCCTCGTCCATGTAGTGGGTGGAGACCAGCACGGTGAGACCATCAGACGCCAGCGCGTGGATCTCGTTCCAGAAATCGCGCCGCGCCTTGGGATCGACGCCCGCCGTCGGCTCGTCGAGCAGCAGCAGCTTCGGACTGGGCAGCGTGCAGGCGCCCAACGCCAGGCGTTGCTTCCAGCCGCCGGAGAGCTCGCCCGCAAGCTGCTCCTCGCGCCCCGACAGGCCGAGGCGCTGGATCATGTCGCGCGCGGCGCCGCGCGCATCGGCGAGGCCGTAGAGCCGCGCGACGAATTCGAGGTTCTCGCGCACCGAGAGGTCCTGATACAGGCTGAAGCGCTGGGTCATGTAGCCGACCTGACGCTTGATCTTTTCGGCATCACGGCGGATGTCGTAGCCGAGGCAGGTGCCCTCGCCGCTGTCGGGCGTCAGCAGGCCGCAAAGGATGCGAATGGTCGTGGTCTTGCCCGAGCCGTTGGGACCGAGGAAGCCATAAATCGAGCCGCGCTTCACCTGCATCGACAGATCATGCACGACCTCGCGGCCGCCGAACGATTTCGTCAGGCCCTTGACGTCGATCGCGATGCCGTTGCCGCCGTTCATCGCTTGTCCGCCACCGGCGTCTTGGGATTGAGGTAGACATTGATCGGCTGCCCGACGCGCAAGGCATCGGGCCGCGAGGGCCGTGCCTGGATCAGGTAGACGAGCTTGTTGCGCTCATCGAGGCTGTAGATCACCGGCGGAGTGTATTCGGCCGAGGTCGCGATGAAATAGATCTTTGCGGTGAGATCGGCCGAGCAATTGTCGCAGGACACGCGGACTTCGTCGCCGATCGCAAGCATCGGCAGCTCGGTCTCCGGCACGAAGAAGCGCAGCTTCATGTTGCCGGGCGGCATGATCGAGAGCACCGGCCGCTGCGCCGCCACCATCTCGCCCTCGCGGAAATAGATCTGCTGGATGGTGCCGGCGACCGGGGCAAAACCCTTGCGCCGCGCCAGACGCGTCTGCGAGGTCACCACCCGCGCTTGCGCAACCCGTAATTCCGAGACGGCGGAATCGAGCGTCGCCTGCGTGCCGGAGCCGGTCTTGCGCAGGGAATCCGCGCGATCGAATACCTGCTGCGCATTGGCCAGCGTCGCCTTGGTCTGGTTGAGATCGGCAACCTGAAGGTCGTCGTCGACGGAATAGAGGTGATCGCCGACTTTGACCTCGTCGCCTTCGCGGACATTGAGCTTCGTCACCCGGCCCGCTTCGTCCGGGCTGACATAGATCATGTCGGCCTCGACCCAGCCCTGGAAGCCGGGATCGCGCTTCTCGTTGCAGCCGGCAAGCCCGGTTGCGAGGACCAGAACCATGATCGAACAGAGGCGCGGCAGGCACTGCTGTCGATCCCTCACCCTGAGGAGCCGCGAAGCGGCGTCTCGAAGGGCGAGGAGCCACAGCCGGGCCTGCATCCTTCGAGACGCGCGTTCCGCGCTCCTCAGGATGAGGTGAGAGATGGTTTGCGACGACCTCATGTCGTCCTCCGTTCGCCAAAAATCAAATCAAGATGGACGCGCAGCATCTCCTGCGCGTCGAGCGGCGCATGCCGCGCAAACAAGCTCTGCCAGATCACCGCGATCATCGCCGGCGCGACCAGGATCTGCGGATAGCGCGCAAGGTTCTTCTCGTGGATCTCGCCGCGGGCGATGCCGAGCTCGATCAGCGCGCGCATGCCGGCGATCCCGCGCGAGACGACCTCGCGGTAATAGAAGTCGGCCACGGCCGGAAAGCGCGGTCCCTCCGCCACGATCAGGCGCACGAGATCGCCGCGCCTTGTACCCATGACTTCTTTCAGGAAGTTGCCGGCGAAGGCCTCGATGAGATCTCGGACCGAACCCGTCGGTGGCGGCAGCGCATTCAGCTTCGCCACCACAGGCACGATCACCGTGCGCACGAGCTCCTCGAACATCGATTCCTTGTCCTTGAAGTGCAGGTAGATCGTGCCCTTGGCGACACCGGCGCGCTTGGCGATGTCGTCGAGCCGCGTCGCGGCAAAGCCGCGCACGATGAACTCCTCCATCGCCGCCTCCACGATCGCGGCGCGCCGTTCTGCCGCGCGTACGGCGCGGTTCGAGGCGGGCGCCTCCTCGCTGGCTGCGGGCGCATCGCCTTTGGCGCTGGCGCGAGCGGCGGATGACGTAGCTGCTGTGGTCGGTTTCCTTGTCATTTCTCATTTATGACTGACCGGTCAGTCAAAGTCAAATTACCCGCGCCTTCGCTAAGACAGAATAAATTAGCATTGACTAATGCATTAGCATCTGCTAATTGAATCTCCATGATTGAAGCCGCCCCAAACCCCGTCACCACCGTGATGCGCGCTCTCGCCGATCCGACGCGGCGCGCCGTGTTCGAGCGTGTCTTCGAGAGCAAGGAGATCAGCGTCGCCGAACTGACGCGCGGCAGCGGCGTCACCCAGGGCGCGATCTCGCAGCACCTGAAGTCGCTGAAGCAGGCCGGCCTCGTCGCCGAGCGCGCCGAGGGCCGCAATGTCTACTACCGCGCCGCGCCGCAAGGCCTCGAACCTCTGGTCGATTGGATGGACCATTACGGCGTCTTCTGGCGCGAGCGCTTCCAGAACCTGCGTGACCTCTTGAAGGAGATTGATCCGTGAGTGCAGCCGAGTTGAACGCCGAAACTAAAGACATCGTCATCGACGAGGTCTTCCCTCACGCGCCCGCGACGGTCTGGAAGGTGCTGACCAGTGCCCAGTTGATCGGACGCTGGCTGATGCCGCCGACCGGCTTTGAAGCCGTCGAAGGCAAGAGCTTCACCTTCCAGACCACTCCGGGCGGCAACTGGGATGGCGTGATCCATTGCCGGGTTCTGGAGGTCGTGCCGAACCGGCGCCTCGTCTACGCCTGGAAGGGCGGCGACGAACGCAACACCGGCTACGGCGCGCCGCTCGACACCGTCGTGACGTGGTCCCTCACCCCGGTCGAAGCCGGCACGCGGATCCGCCTGGTTCACGCAGGCTTCGTCATGCCCAGGAACGACTCGGCCTACACCGTCATGAGCGGCGGCTGGAAGAAGGTCGTCAAACAGCTCGACGAGATCAGCGGCGAAGAGTGAGTGGGAGATATCGCGATGGACAAGCCCTTTACCGGCGGCTGCGCCTGCGGCGCGATCCGCTATTCGATTGCCGGTGAGCCCCTGTTCAGCAATCACTGCCAGTGCCGGGACTGCCAGCGTGAGAGCGGCACCGGCCACGGTTCGTACATGACTTTCGCGCGCGCCGGCGTCACGGTGACGGGCGAGGCAAAGCGGTGGGACATGGTCGCTGACAGCGGCAACGTGAAGACGCGCGGTTTCTGCTCCGTCTGCGGCTTGCCGGTCTACATGACCTTCGCAGCACAGCCCGACATCTTCACGATCCGCGCCATGAGCCTCGATGAACCCGCCCGCTACAAGCCGCAAGCTGTCACCTACGCAGCGCGCGGGCATGACTGGGATTACCTTGACCCTAGCCTGCCGAAGTTCGAAGGCATGCCGCCGGGGTGAGGCCCTAGAGCCCTTTCCGTTCCGATGGAATCGGAACGGAGCTCTGGATTCTTGTTTTGACGCGTTTTCTTTACGCGAACCGGTGTCCACTTCGCTCGAAAACGCTCTAGCCAAAGTCCAGCACCATGCGGCCGTCGATCTTGCCGGCCTTCATCCGGTCGAAGACGTCGTTGATCGCAGCGAGCGGCACCTTGGCGACCTCGGCCTTCACCTTGCCATCGGCGGCGAATGCGATGGCTTCGTCGAGATCCCGGCGGGTGCCGACGATGGAGCCGCGCACGGTGATCCGCTTGAGCACGACGTCGAAGATCGGCGTCGGGAATTCGCCCGGCGGCAGGCCGACGAGACTGACGGTGCCCTTCCGGCGCACCATCTTCAGCGCCTGTGCAAAGGCGGCGGTCGAGACCGCCGTCACCAGCACGCCATGCGCCCCGCCTCCAGTGGCCGCCACGACCTTGTCCACCGCATCGGCCTCCCGCGCGTTGACCGCGAGATCAGCACCGGTCTCCCGTGCGAGCTTGAGCTTATCCTCGGCGATATCGATCGCCGCGACCTTGAACCCCATCGCCTTGGCGTACTGGATCGCGACGTGGCCGAGCCCGCCGACGCCTGATATCGCGACCCACTCGCCGGGCCGCGCGTCCGTCTCCTTCAAACCCTTGTAGGTCGTGACACCGGCACACAGGATCGGCGCGACGGCGGCGAAATCGATCGTCGCCGGAAGTTTTGCCGCGAAGGCAGCCGAGGCGATGACATATTCGGCGAAGCCTCCATTCACGCTGTAGCCGGTGTTGTGCTGGTGCTCGCACAAGGTTTCCCAGCCGGTCCCGCAATATTCGCACGACATGCAGGCATCGTGCAGCCAAGCGACGCCCACCGCGTCCCCTACTTTCAGATTTTTCACGCCGGGCCCCAGTGCGGCAACGATGCCGGCGGCCACATGCCCGGGAATGAAGGGGGGAACCGGTTTCACCGGCCAGTCGCCGGAGGCTGCGTGCAGATCGGTGTGGCAGACGCCGCACGCTTTCACCTTGACCAGAACCTCACCGGGACCGGGCTGCGGCACCGGCACGTCCTCGATCACCAGCGGCTTGCCAAATTGCCTGACGACTGCGGCTTTCATGGTCGGCATGTGTCTGCTCCATTGCAATACGTTGGAGCAGACTAGCGATGCCGCGCGGCACTCCCTTGATTGGAGTCAAACAACGCAAATTAATGCGCCACGGACGCCATGATGACAGGACCGTGACGGCGCAGGCTAAGTGGACGCCGCGTCAGCTATGGAACTTCAGACCATCGACAATCTTGTCGATCACTTTGCGCTCGCCGCGCATTGCGATGCCGACGAGATTGAGATCGGTGCGCGCGACTGCCTTCACCGCTTCGCGATTAGCCGCATCATGCGTGGTCTTGAACATGTCCTCGGTATAGACCGCCGGCGCGACGTTGCGCGTCAGCGCCCGGTCGAGCGCGCGCGACAGCGCAGGACCGTCGGCACCATAGATCAGGATCGGCTGACCGATCAGCGCGTGATATTTCGTGCCGGAGGCGTCTTCATACGGCTCGCCGATGCATTCGGGAAACGCAGCGGCGATGCCGCTGGTGAGAAACGAGGCGACGTTGAGCTTCTGCCAGGCCTGAAGATCGGTGCGGATCACGACGGCGATCTTGGTGTCGAACTGGATTATATCTCCAAATCGTCATTCCGGGGCGCGCGTTAGCGCGAACCCGGAATCTGGAGACTATTGCACGAGATTCTCAGGTGCGCGATTGCGCACCGTAGTTCGTCGCTCCGCGACGCCCCGGAATGACGGATGAGAAAATTCAGCCCTTGGCGTCGCAGGCCCATGCGCGGATCACGCATTCCTTGCCGCCGTACTTGTAGCATTCGCGCGTGGCGGCATTGAGTGAGGCCGATATCTTCGGCTTGACGGCGTAGCCATAGGCCCCGCAGGGATTGGCGAGATCGACCGACATCGCCGCGCACGCGCGCTTCATCGTCACGGTCGTGCACTCGCCCTTGCACTGCTTCTGCGCCGCGGCGCGCGCCTCGCGCTCGGCGCCATAATCAAAGGCCTGACCATAGGCACCGCACTTGCCGACCGCAAACGCTCCGGCTGCGTGGGCTTCGGTGATGTAACGGGCGCCGGTGACAACTACCGACAAGACAAAGCAAAACATCGCGCAACGGCGCGCGACGACGTTCGAAGCCATGGAAAAACCCCTCCCCCCAAGGCAGGTGGAGGCGACTCTAAGCGGCGGTCGTTTCCAGATGGTGAACGGGTGGTTGAAAACGGACGATTGCGAGCTGCCGTAGGGTGGGCAAAGGCGCGAAGCGCCGTGCCCACCATCTGTCCAGACGACTATCGAAAATTGGTGGGCACGCTTCCGCCTTCGCTCTACGAGCTACGGCGGACAAGTCGCTTTGCCCACCCTACGGCAGCTACGGCAGCGTCATCCGCGTCTTGCGGCTTCGAGCGCCTGTGGCGTGTCGATGTCGAGGAACGCGCTCTCGCCATCGACCGGCACTTCGGCCACTGCCTCGGCGTGCTTCGCGATCAAGTGCCGCGCGCCGATGTCGCCGTCGAGTGTCATCAATTCCTTGAAGAAGCGGCGCGACCACAGCACGGGATTGCCGCGACGGCCTTCGCTGACCGGAACGACGATGAGATTGCCGCGGTCCGGCGCAAAGCCGTCGATGAGGCGGTCGATCAGGCCAGCATCGATCAGCGGCATGTCGCCGAGGCAGACCAGGGCGCCGTCACAGCTTTCCGGCACCGCCGCGATACCGGCCTTGACCGAGCTTGCGATGCCGCCGGCGAAATCCGGGTTGCGGACGAACCTCACCTTCAATCCTTGCAGCGCCTGCTCGACCAGCTCGGCCTGATGGCCGGTGACGACAATCACCTCGGATGCCTTCGAAGCGAGGGCCTGCTCGGTCGCGAGGCGCACCAGCTTATTGCCGTCGAGTTCGGCGAGCAGCTTGTTCGGCCCGCCCATCCGGGTCGAGCGCCCCGCCGCGAGCACGATGGCCGCGACCTGGCTGTTGCCTTCGGTCTCGGGCTGAGCGCGTGGCTGCGGCCGCGTGACGATCTCCATGAGGAGCCCGCCGACGCCCATGCCCATCAGCTCGGAACGGGTCACCTTGATGCCGGCAAGGAGCCGCATCAGCACCCAGTCGAACCCGTTCTCGACCGGCGAGCGCGCGCAGCCAGGCGCGCCCAGCACCGGTACGCCGCCAGCGCGGGCGATCAGAAGCAGATTGCCGGGATCGACCGGCATGCCGAAATGCTCGATCTCGCCGCCGATCCCGGTGACGGCCGCCGGGATCACGTCGCGGCGGTCGGCGATCGCGGACGCCCCGAACACGATCACGAGCTCGGCGCCGAGCCCGAGCAAATCCTTGATCGCGGCCGACAGCGCGCCTTCGTCGTGCTGGACCCGCCGCTCGGCGATGATGCCGGCCCCGGCCGGCGCGAGCCGCTCGGCGGTGACGCGCAGGGTCTTGTCGATCACTTTGGAGGACAGGCCCGGCAGCAGCGTCGAGACCACGCCGACGCGTTTGATGACGTAGGGTTCGATCTTGAGCACATCGCGGCCGGCCGCCTTCACCGCGGCATCGCGCAAATTTCCTTCGACGCCGAACGGGATGATCTTGACGGTGCCGACCATCTCGCCCTCGACCACCGGCTTGAAGGCGCTGAGCGTCGCAAAGGTAATGGCTTCGTCGATGTTGTTGATGCGGTCGACGGCCGCCCTATCGATCACCAGCACGCCCGGGCGCGCCGCGAACAGGTTGGCGCGACCGGTGAAGGCGCGCTCGACATGGATGCCCTCTCCGCCGACGGCGAGCGCGATGCTGGCGGCCGCAACGTCCTCGGAGACGTCGCCCTCCTCCATGCGCACCACCACGATATCCTTGATGCCGGCGCGCGTCAGCGCCTCGACCTCGGCGGGGCCAATGGTCGTGCCTTTCTTCAGCACCAGCGGTCCCTGGCGCAGGGTGTGGACGGTCACCCCGCCGATCGCATTCTTGGGGCTCGCCGGGCCAAACTTCATGCCGCTTCTTCTTTTTCTTTTGGAGGCAGGCGGAGCACCGCCGTGATCTCGGCCATGATCGACACCGCGATCTCCGACGGTGAGACCGCGCCGATCGCAAGCCCGATCGGCGCGTGGATGCGCGCGATGTCGCTTTCCTTGGCGCCCTGCGCCCGCAGCCGGTCGCCGCGCTTGGCGTGCGTCTTCCGCGAGCCGAGCGCGCCGATATAGAAGCAGTTGCGTTCGAAGGCGTGGAGCAGTGCGGGGTCGTCGATCTTGGGATCGTGCGTCACCGCGACGAAAGCCGTGTAGGCATCGACATTGAGCGGCGGCAGCGCGGTGTCGGGCCATTCGGCGACCAGTGGAATGTCGGGGAAGCGCTCGGGGCTTGCAAAAGCGGTGCGCGGATCGACGACGGTGACGTCGTAGCCGAGCGAGCGCGCCAGCGGTGCCAAGGCCTGGCTGATATGGACCGCGCCGACGATGACGAGTTTTGCGGTCGGTGCATAGACGTTGAGGAACAGCTTCTTGCCGCCGGCCTCGACATTGCCGCTCTTGCCCATACGAAGCTGCTTGTCGAGTTCAGCCCGCAAGGGATCCTTGGCAAAATCCTTTGCCTTCACCAGGCGCTGCTCGCCGTTCTCGGTGTCGGTTACCAGGATTACCGGCCGGCGCGCGGCGCGCTCGGCATTGAGTTCGTGCAGGATCGCGAGCTTCACGGCTAGCCAACCTTCTCGACGAAGACGCGGATGGTGCCGCCGCAGGACAGCCCGACATTCCAGGCGGTCTCATCGGCAACGCCGAACTCCAGCATCCTGGGTTTGCCGCTCTGGATCACATCCATGGCCTCGGTGACCACGGCGCCCTCGACACAGCCGCCGGAGACCGACCCCAGGAACGTGCCCTCGTCGTTGATGACGAGGCTCGAGCCCGCCGGGCGCGGCGCCGAGCCCCAGGTCTCCACCACGGTAGCGAGCGCGACGCCTCGGCCGGCCTTCTGCCAGTCCTCCGCCGCCTTCAGAATATCCTCGTCGCGGTCGAGCATGGCCTACCTCTCAAGCTGCGGAGCGGATCAGGCTGCGGTGATGCGGCGGCAGCGGCTGGGAGAGCGTGGTGATCAGCTCCTGGATCGAACTCAAATTATGCACGGGGCGGAATTCGTCAACGTGCGGGAGCATCATTTTGATGCCCTGCGCTTTGGCCTCGAAGCCGCCGAACCGCAGCAGCGGGTTGAGCCAGATCAGCCGCCGGCAGGAGCGGTGCAGCCGGTCCATCTCGAAGGCGAGCTTGGAATCGGCCTCCCGCTCCAGCCCGTCGGAGATCAGGAGCACGATGGCGCCCTGGCTGAGCACGCGCCGCGCCCACAATTTGTTGAAGTTGTGCAGCGAGGTCGCAATGCGGGTGCCGCCGGCCCAGTCCTCCACCGAGGCCGAGCAGCTCGCCAGCGCCTCATCGGGATCGCGCTGGCGCAGCGCGCGGGTGACGTTGGTGAGGCGGGTGCCGAACAGGAACACCGAGACGCGCTTGCGCGCGTCGGTGATGGCGTGGAGGAAATGCAGGAACAGGCGGGTGTACTCGCTCATCGATCCCGAGATATCGAGCAGCGCGACGATCGGCGCCGGCTTCTCGATCCGCCCGAGGCGACGGATGTCGATGATGTCGCCGCCGGTGCGCAAAGATGCGCGCAGCGTGCGGCGCAGGTCGAGACGCAGGCCACGGGGATCGGGCCGGTGCCGGCGCGTCAGAAGCTCGGCCTGCGGTAGCCGCATCCGCTCGATCGCGTGCAGCGCCTCGGTGATCTCAGCCGCGCTCATCTGCGCGAAATCCTTCTTCTGAAGAATTTCCCTGTCGGAGACCGACAGGCGCAGATCCTGTTCCTGGTGCTGCGGCGTTTCCGTCATGCGCGGCTGCGACATCGCCTCCTGCACGCGGCGCGCGCCGGCTTGGGGCTTCTTCTTGGCCTGCTCCGGCAGCGGCACCGAATCCAGCATGTGCTTCCACTCTTCCGAGGCGCGGAAGAACAGGTTGAAAGCCTGCTTGAAGATCAGCCCATGCTCGTGGCGCTTGACGAAGATCGCCTCAAGCGTGGTGAAGACGTCGGCGCGGCTGCCGATGTCGATCACCTGCAGCGCGTTCATGGCATCGATGACGGCACCCGGCCCGACCGGCATGCCCGCCGCGCGCAGCGCGCGGGCAAAGCCGACAATGTTGTCGGCGAACTGCTCGGTTTGCTCAGGCGCCAGGTGGTTGATGGCCATGTTTCAGCACTCTCTGCCGTCATTCCGGGGCGCGCGGAGCGCGAACCCGGAATCCATTGATCCACCGTCTCTGCCGCCCGATGGATTCCGGGCTCGCGACTTCGTCGCGCCCCGGAATGACGGGAAAATCAATTCTCGCTCGTCGCTTCCTTCAACACCTTCTGCAGGGTGTCGCCCTGCATCCGGGTGATGTCGTCCTGGTACTTGAGCAGCGCGCCCAGCGTGTCGCCGACCACCTGCGGGGTCAGCGAGCGGGCGTCGAGCTCCGACAGCGCGGTGGCCCAGTCGATGGTCTCGGCGACCCCCGGCGACTTGTAGAAGTCCTGGTTGCGCAGCGCCTGCACGAAGCGCACGACCTGCTGCGACAGCTTCGCGGAGATGCCGGGCACGCGCGTCTTGACGATCGCGAGCTCGCGGTCGGCGGCGGGATAGTCGACCCAGTGGTAGAGACAGCGCCGCTTCAGCGCGTCGTGGATCTCGCGGGTGCGGTTGGAGGTGATGATGACGATCGGCGGGTTCGGTGCCTTCACCGTGCCGAACTCGGGGATCGTGACCTGGAAGTCGCTGAGGATTTCGAGCAGGTACGCCTCGAACGCCTCGTCGGCGCGGTCGAGTTCGTCGATCAGCAGCACCGGCGGGCCGGCGACGTCGGGCTCAAGCGCCTGGAGCAGCGGCCGCTTGATCATGTAGCGGTCGGCGAAGATGTCGCTCGATAGCTGCTCGCGATCGGTGTCGCCGGCGGCTTCCGCCATCCGGATCGCGATCATCTGCGCGGCGCTATTCCACTCGTAGACCGCAGAGGAAACGTCGAGGCCCTCATAGCACTGCAGGCGGATCAGCTTCCGTCCCAGCGCGGCCGACAGCACCTTCGCGATCTCGGTCTTGCCGACGCCGGCTTCGCCTTCCAGGAACAGCGGCCGGCCCATGCGCAGTGACAGGTAGGCCACCGTCGCCAGCGATCGCTCCGCGAGGTAACCGCGCGAAGTGAGAAGTTCGAGCATCGCATCGACCGATGCCGGCAGGGCCAGTGAAGTCATGAAAGAGCCAGTCTCGCTACGCCCTCACCGGGGGCAAGTATCGGGCCAAGTGGTGGGCCCACTCATTCCTTGGCATTGGCGGCGTCGACGGCACGCCGCGTCAGCACCCCGATGAGGTGCGCGCGATATTCGGCGCTGCCGTGGATGTCGCTGTTGAGGCCTTCCGCCGGCACCTCGATGCCTTCCAGCACCTTCGGCGAGAAGCGCTTCTTCAGGGCCTCCTCGAAAGCGGTGACGCGGAACACGCCTTCCGAGCCGGCGCCGGTGACGGCGACCCGCACGTCCGACGGACGCCGCGCCACGAACACGCCAACCAACGCATAACGCGAGGCCTGGTTGCGAAACTTGATATAGGCCGCCTTCTTCGGCAGCGGGAACATCACCTTGGTGATGATCTCGTCAGCTTCCAGCGCGGTCGAGAACAGGCCCTGGAAATACTCTTCGGCCTTGAGGCGGCGCTTGTTGGTGACGATGGTCGCCCCTAACGCGAGCACCGCAGCCGGATAGTCCGCGGTCGGATCGTTGTTGGCGAGCGAGCCGCCGATGGTGCCCTTGTGGCGCACGGCGGGATCGCCGATCTGGCCGGCAAGGCTCGCGAGCGCCGGGATCGCCTCACCGACGATCGCCGAGCTTGCGACCTCGGCATGCTTGGCGGTGGCGCCGATCACCAGCGAGCGGCCCTTCATCTCGATCGTATTGAGCCCCTCGATGTGGGAGAGGTCGACCAGATGCGGCGGGCTCGCGAGGCGCTGCTTCATGACGGGAATCAGCGTGTGGCCACCGGCGATCACCTTGGCGTCTTCGTTCTTCACCAGGAGGTTGGCTGCCTGCCGCACGGTCCCGGGGCGATGATATTTGAATTCGTACATGAGGGTGTCCTGATCGCGGAATGCGCGCGCGGTTTACGCGAGGTCGGATTTCGCCATCGCCTTCGCGCCGGCGGAGATCGAGGCGACGATATTCTGGTAGCCGGTGCAGCGGCAGAGATTGCCTTCCAGCTCCTCGCGGATGGTGTGGTCGTCGAGCTCGTGGCCCTTGCGATGGACGATGTCGATCGCGGTCATGATCATGCCGGGCGTGCAGAAGCCGCACTGCAGGCCATGGTGCTCGCGGAAGGCCTCCTGCATCGGATGCAGCGGTGCACCGTCGCCGGCCAGCCCCTCGATCGTCTTGACCTCGTGGCCGTCGGCCATCACGGCAAGCGTGGTGCAGGACTTCACGGCCTTGCCGTCCAGGTGCACGACGCAGGCGCCGCACTGCGAGGTGTCGCAGCCGACATGGGTACCGGTCAGCCGCAGATGCTCGCGCAGAAACTGCACCAGCAGGGTGCGGGAATCGACGTTGGCCGTGACTGGATTGCCGTTCACGATGAGGGAGATTTTTGCCATAAGCACTCTCTATCAACGCCCCGACGGGTCCCGTCGAAGCGGTTCTTATAGTTATTCCAGCCCATCATATGGGCCAATATGCCCGGGGGCAACATCGCCCGGGACGCAAGGTGGCATGCCGAAAAAGGCGCTATGCGAAAGGTATTGGGCCTTCAGCCCTGTACCGCCTTGGCGAAGTTCGCGAAAAACTCGTCGGCCAGTTTCTTGGCGGCGCCGTTGATCAGGCGCTGGCCGAGCTGCGCCAGCTTGCCGCCGATCTGCGCCTCCACGTCGTAAGACAGCAGCGTGCCGCCGTCCTTCTCGGCGAGCTTGACCGCAGCGCCGCCCTTGGCGAATCCGGCGACCCCGCCCTCGCCTTCACCGGAGATCTTGTAGCCGTTCGGCGGGTCGAGATCGCTCAGCATCACCTTGCCCTTGAAACGCGCCGACACCGGGCCGACCTTCATTTTTGCCGTCGCGCGGAAGCCGCCGTCATCGGTCTTCTCCAGCTCCTCGCAGCCGGGGATGCAGGCTTTGAGCACCTCGGGATCGTTGAGCTTGGCCCACACGGCCTCGCGCGGCGCCGCAAGTTGGACTTCGCCGTTCATTGTCATGGCCATGGGTCGCCTCCCGGGATCGCATCACTATAATGCTGCTCAAGTAACGCACGAAGGCCGCAAAGGAAAGGGCGGCCCCCGGTCACTTGCAATGCATATTCGCAACTGCAAAAAGTCTTGTGCCGACGGTTTGGGATTGGCACAGCCGGGGCATGGTGATTAGGTCCCGCGCAACATGAGCACAGCCCTCTCCCCCCCTGCTCGCGCCGATGCTGTCGAGCGCGGCCATGCGCGCGATCTGCGACGACCGGTCCACCCTGCAGAACATGCTCGATTTCGAGGCAGCTCTGGCTCGGGCCGAGGCCGCCACCGGTGTGATTCCCGCGGTTGCGGTCCCCCCCGATCGAAGCCGCCTGCAAGGCGGACTCCTTCGACATGGCCGCGCTGGCCGAGGCCGCGACGCGGTCCGGCAATCTCGCGATCCCCCTGGTCAAGGCGCTGACCGCCAATGTCGCGAAGGCCGATGCAGAGGCTGCGCGCTACGTGCATTGGGGCGCGACCAGCCAGGACGTCATCGACACCGCGACCATGCTCACGCTTCGCGCCGGCATCGATGCGCTGGATGCCGACCTCAGCCGCGCCATCAAGGGTTTTGCCGCGCTGGCACGCAGCCATCGCAACACCGCGATGGTGGCGCGGACCTGGCTGCAGCACGCGCTGCCGATGCCGTTCGGGCTGAAGGCCGCCGAGTATGCCGCAAGCCTTGCCCGCGCCCGCTGCCGCCTGCGGC
>NZ_LGHM01000250.1 GCF_001908185.1 Bradyrhizobium sp. AS23.2 | reverse complement strand
CCGGCACTGCCGGGATTCACGTAGAGTAAGCCGTCGACGGTGTTGATCTTCGGCACGTGGGAGTGGCCGGAAACAATGACATCAATGCCCTGAACTACAGGATCAATCTGCAGGGTGTTGAGGTCGTGCAGAACGTAGAACAGCCGTCCGGCGAGCCGCACGAACTCGGTTTCGGCAGAGTCGGTGGCCCACTCGCCCGTGTCCACGTTTCCCCTGATCGCCGTGACGGGGGCAATTCTCCGCAGCGCGGTGATGATCTCGGGATCGCCGATGTCGCCGCCGTGAATGATGTGGTCGACATGGGCCAACGCGCGAAGCGCCTCCGGCCTAAGCAGGCCGTGCGTATCCGAGATGATGCCGATGGTGAAGGTCATGGAAGCGTCCGGTTGATGCAATCGCGCGTTGGGCCGCGGCTTCCTGATGCACCGCCGGTGCCCCGGACATCAAGCGCCTAAGCCGACTTCCGCCGCTGGCCCGTCGCGGGCTTCTTCGCCGCTGCTTCCTTCGCCGGCTTCTTGCCTTGGATCGGCATCAACATCTCTTTCTGGCCCGCCGCCACCTTGCGCGGCTTCTTGGCGGGCTTTGCCGCCTTCGCCGGCGCAGCCTCTCGACCAACGCTCTGCCGCAGCGCCTCCATCAGATCGACCACGTTTTCGCCTTTGGGCCGTTCCTTCGGGCGGATGATCTTGCCCGCGCGCTTCTGGTTGATCAGGTCGACCAGCGCGGTCTCGTAATGATCCTCGAATTTCTCGGGCTCGAACGTGCCCGTCTTCTGATTGACGATGTGCCTTGCGAGATCGAGCATGTCCTTGGTGACTTTAACATCCTGGATCTCGTCGAAATACTCCTGCTCGGAGCGAACCTCGTAGGGATAGCGCAGCAGAGTGCCGACGAGCCCCTTCTCCAAGGGCTCGAGCGCGATGATGTGCTCGCGGTTGGTGAGAACCACGCGGCCGATCGCAACCTTGTCCATCTCCCGAATGGTTTCCCTGATCACCGCAAAGGCGTCGTGTCCGACCTTGCCGTCGGGACGCAGGTAGTAGGGACGGATCAGATAGCGCGGGTCGATGTCGGCCTTGTCGACGAATTCGTCGATCTCGATGGTCCGCGTTGACTCCAGCGCCAGTTCCTCGAGCTCCTCCTTGGTGACCTCGATGTACTGCCCTTTGTCGAGCTCGTAGCCCTTGACGATGTCCTCGTTGGCGACCTCATCTCCGGTATCGGCGTCGACCTTCACGTACTTGATCCGGTGACCGGTCGCGCGATTGAGCTGATTGAAAGAGATTCTCTCGGATTCCGATGTCGCCGGGTAGAGCGCCACCGGGCAAGTGACGAGCGACAGGCGTAGGAAGCCTTTCCAGTTGGCGCGCGGGGCCATCGTACGCAGAACTCCAGTTGGCGGGCGGCTTGGATTCAAGACGAACGGTAGACCATGGTTCCGACAGTCTCGCCTGCCGGCTAGTGCACTTTTTTCGGCAAGCGGACTCGACGTTTTGTTCTCGTTATGTTCTATTTGGAATATGAACGATCGACCGGCGAGTTGGCGCTTTCCGACCATCAAACAGATCCAGAAGCTGGCCAACGCCCCTGTCGTCGGCAAAGGCGCCTCTCCGGTGCCGGCCGTCGGCCCGGCCGACGACTTGCCGGCTGCCTACTGGGCAGCCCTCCTCGGGGACGAGCGAGCCGACGCCGCTCGCGCCGAAAAGCCGATCCAGGCGCGCAAACTGTCCGAGATCGGTCGTCACGTGCTGCGGGTCTCCTGCAGCCGCTGCGAGCGCATCGTCGAGATCCAGAAGGTCGATGCGCTCCGCCTCTACGGTCCGGATGCAGTGTGGCGGGATGTCGGCCTGCGTCTGCTGGGCAACACATGCCGAGCGCGGACGGGTCGCCACGAAGAGGACGGCTGCTGGCCTTCGTTCGAGTAGTCGCCGCCGCGGCCACACGCATCAGAACGGGATGCCGGCATGGCACCGAAGCATCATCCGACGCCCCTGAGCGGCGGCGACCGCAAGGCGCTCGCCAAGGAGCTCGGCCGCGCCCGCGCGATGACGACGATTCTCGCGGCGCAGTCCGCCGAGGCCCGTGCCAAGGGCGAGGCCCTGCTCCGGACGGCGGACAAGCTGCTCTGCGAAAGCTGGAACGAGCGGATGTGGGCCGACGGCGGGTCGATCGACCCGTCGCCGACCATCGATCAGGGCATCAACGGCGGTTACGCCTGGTTCGAGATCGAGTGCTCGCGGTGCAAGACCCGCCGGGACGTCGATCTCGCCGCCCTGCGCCATCCGCCGACCACGTTCGTCCACGACTTGGTAAGCCGGCTCCGCTGCAGCAAATGTGCTAAGGCCGGCCGCCGGCCGTCCGCCACGCTTCTGCAACTGACACCGCGCCCTCGCCAGCCCGCTCCGGAGACTTGATCGTGTGCAATCTCTTGTCTGATTGCGGTTGCTGGCACAAGGGTTCAGCTTGTTACGACAGCCTGCGAGGCTCGCTCTTGTCTACGAGGTCGACGAGGTCGACGTTCATAGCCGCCTCACGATGGTAGTCCGAAGATCGGGAGCTGCTATCTACTAGGCGCGTGCTGCATGCACAGAGATTGCAGCGCAGTCACCCCGACCTCGTCCTCGCAGGACGTCGTTCCGCCTTTTCGGCGGATCCGCTGAATTGCTAATCGATCATGCGGTCGCCTCCTCGCGGGTCCATCGGAACTCGCTACCATCTGCCCAGATCCGATGCATCACGATCGCCAGTTTTCGTGCGACTGCTACGACTGCTCGGCGAAGGCCGCGTCGCTTGGCCACCCTTACACCCCAGGCTTTCAATGCGGACCAACGCCGGGTGCGGGTTAGAAGCGCAAGCGCGGCCGGATAAAGTATGGTCCTGAGCATAACATCGCCGCACCTCGAAATAGCGCCATTCCGATCGGTTTCTCCGGATGCGTATTTGCGTGGCGTGAGGCCGAGATGCGCGCCAACGTCGCGGGAGCGTTGAAAGCGATCCGGGTCGTCAATGGTTGTTAGGAAAGTGATTGCCGTCAGTGCTCCAACGCCTGGTATCGTCATGAGCCGCTGACATGTCGGTTCGCGGCGCACTATTTCAAGTACCATCTTGCGTAGGACGCCGTACTGTTCACGCAGCGCGGCCCGAGCCACAAGCATTGAGCATCGCCGCGAGCCGTGGATGGCCATCTGTGGTTAGTTTGTTGCTCAAACGTCACTTGAGATATACGACCAGACAGCTTTAAGGCGAAGACGCGTAGGACGCCGCGAATTTCATTCTCGATATCGATCTGCTGATCAGAAGCGTCTTGCGATTGTTGAGAAGCATTCGTAGCTCCTGGCTCAGGTCACCCTTGATATGAACAACGGTGTACCAGCCGACCCGCATTACCTGTGCAATAGCGCGAGCGTCGTTTCGATCGGTCTTAATCGGCATTGTCTTAGTCACGCCACGCAGTCTTCGGGGATCGATGCAGACTGCGTGTAAGCCGGCAGCACGCAATTCGCCGTACAGCCAACGAGCGCGACCACCAATCTCAATCCCGATCTTGACAATGGGCAACCCGCTTTCGTTGAGCCAGGCAACAATAGCCTCCGGTTCCGAAAGTGCTTTGCCCTCGCGAATGACGACGCCATTCTCGTCCACAACACAGATAGCCCTCTCCTTTAGCGAAACATCCAGACCGACATAGTGCTTCATATTCTCGCTCCTGCTGCCGCCGGCTCGCCGGTTTCCCTTCCAGGCTGAGCATTTCGAGCAGCAACCGCAATCACCCCATCTATTCGATGACGAAAAACGTGGACGCGATCCGCCGTCTCTTCGGTGCGCTCAATAGCAAAGTTGGCAACCTGCCCTCGATGCCGGGCATCTTTCCGGACTATCCCGCGCCGATCGTGCGTAACGCTGCGGACGGGCGCGAGATCGCGATGGCGCGCTGGGGCATGCCGAGCTCGCAGCGAGCGTTGATGGACGCGACGAAGAAACGAGCCGAGAGGCTCGAAGCCAAGGGCAAGCCCGTCGATTTCAAGGAACTGCTCCGGATGGAGCCGGATTCCGGGACTACCAACATCCGCAATGTGAACAGCGCGCATTGGAAGCGGTGGCTGGGTCCGGAGCATCGCTGCCTGGTGCCATTCACCTCGTTCAGCGAGTACGACACCATCGACGGCAAGAAGGTACCGGTCTGGTTCGCTCCGGACGCGAGCCGGCCGTTGCTCGCGTTCGCCGGCCTCCGGACGAACTGGACGTCGGTCCGCAAGGCCAAAGAAGGCGAAGTGACTGCAGACGTCTTCGGATTTCTGACCACAGAACCGAACGCCGAGGTGAAGCTTGTTCACCCCAAGGCCATGCCTGCAATCCTGACTACGACCGAGGAGTACGATCTATGGCTCCACGCCCCTTAGGAGGAAGCCAAGGCCCTGCAGCGCCCTCTTCCGGACGGCGCGCTGGAGATCGTCGCCACTGGCGAGAAGGAAGACCCAGCCGCGTAGCGCTGTGCATAGGATGACGGAACAGGTGGACAAGCCGTAGCCTTGCCGATTGCGAATCCCTGCCCCGTGCTAACCGCCCGGAACGAGCAAGGGGCCGGAAGGATTCGTCCTGGCAGGAGCGACTGCTATGCTGATGACGAAGGAAAGACGGCCAGCGATCCGCACGCCGCGCGGCTGGGCGATCTCTGTGCTGCAGGCCGCCGGCGCCGTCCGTGAGTGCGAGGAGCACGGCTGGATCCAGGACCGTGCGGACCCGCACGCCCGCGAGCGGGCCTTCGAGATCGCCAGTCACGATCCGCCGTCCGGCTGTTCTCAGGAGCAAGCAGTCGCCGCAATTCGGGACGTGCTGGACTCGATCGGCGATACTTGCCCCGATTGTCCCGCAGACGATCCCTGAGGCTCCGCCGGTTCGACCGGCTGGGCGCCGAAAGAGGTCAATGTTCGAGGCCGAAACACACCTGGCGGCCCGTTTTCCGTTTAGCCTTTCCGGACCGGCTTGTGTCCTGCCGTTCGTTGCAGCTATTTGGGGGAATCGTCATTGGAAGTGCGAGGCGGGATTGGCCGAAATCAGTTTGAGAGCCAGCCAGTACGTGTGCGACTCCTGCACGCTGGAGCGAGGCAAGCCGATGACGGCTTTGGTCCGCATGATGCCGAAATCTGTTCGTTCTGTTCGACAAGCTCGTCGGGGACGAGTGGTGGGGCTGTCCGCGATGCTTCGAGCCAAAATTCCCGGTCAAGCCACGCAAGAAGGCTCCGAAGAATGACGAGGCTACCCTAGCGGCCGCGGCAACAACTGGGTCAAGAAGACCTGCGCACAACGCGAGACCCTGACCATCGCCGGCTTCGCGCTCGATGAAGGCAAGTGGGACGGCATCTATCTCGGCCGGCGCAAGGGCGAGGATCGCGTCTACGCCGGCAAGGTTGTGGGGCACGCGACGGTCACGGCCGACAAAATCCTCGTTGCGGCGGGCGCTTGGCCGGTGTTGCCTGATGAACCTGGCGTCCGCGCGGCTTCTTACCTTGGATCGGCATCAGCATCTCCTTCTGGCCGGCCGCTACCTTGCTTCGCTTCTTGGTGAGCTGAACGGTTGGCCCGGAGGAGTGCCGAAGACGGCCGTCGGCGCGGGGGGCAAGATTGCAAGTCCCCGGGCTGCAGGCTGTTCGATTTAACCCGACGTTCGTAGACGCGCACACGAGCGCGCAGGAACCCATCTCGTTGAAGACCTCGCTGGGCGCGTCTTCGTTCAGCCAATGGCTCGACGCCCTACAGGAAGACGAGCGCGGGCCCTCGCTTCCCCTCTCCAACTACGCACCCGCGCGGGAAAAGGTGAGTATCCGCCGCCTGCCCTCGACAGCACTGCAGCGGCGCAGCGAACGAAGGCACTGCTTAGGGGCAAACAATCCCGCTGATCGCCGTCATAAATCCGTAATCTTAATTCACTGAAGGCTTGCGGTGACATAGGTTGGGCATCAAGAGACCAAGAGACGGGGCAAGCCATGACGGCAGCCGCCTTCTGGGCTCGCAAGGAACTCGTTGATTTCGAGCGGCGCGAGAACGAGTTCCGAAAAAGGGACCGACGAGCGGGCCGCAGAGTTGCGACTTCCTCTGGAGGAGATCAAGATTCACTAGCGTGTGCGGGCTCGTTGTTGTTGCCCTGACGCCGACGCTGCCGCCCTCACGACGCCCATCTGCCTCACCACTTCAGCCGAATTGATCGACCTCGCCGGTTCCGGATATGTCTCGGTCGCAATGGCACTGCCGACGAAGCGCCCCTGCACGGGTTTGGGCTTAAGCTCGACCGTCGCTGCGTTGGGGCTGTCCGGCTGATCATCCATATTGGTGTTGACGAGATTGGACAGTCGCAATTCGTCCCGTGACAGCTCATGCAGATCTTCCCAGGGCGGCACGTTCAGCGAGAGCAACAACAGATCGCCGGCACCGCCCATGTCGAACGTGTATTTGGCAAGACGTCCAATATCGCGTTCCACGATCGTCAGATCATCTGCGCTGTAGGTCGCGGCCCTGGCGTCATTGGCGCGGTCGCCCATCCATATCTGATGCACACGAACATGGGCGGTCTCGGGCACGTAACGCGTCTTGCCCGACAGAAGCAGGAACACGCACATCGATTCGCAATAGGCCACAGGCCGCATGTTAACGAGATCGTCCTGCGCCGTATTGGTCTGAACGCTGACACCGACGGTGGTCAGCACCCCGAGATTGCGCCAGCGCCGTCCAAGCGCGATCAAATCGTTGACCGAACCGCCGCTGGAATCCAGCACGATGGTCACGCCGCCGAGCTGTCGACCGCGCGCGAATTCATCGAAATCCCTTGGACTATCGGCGGTCACGATGCCGACAGCGCTGATCCAGCCCCGGCAATTCGGCTGGCAAGCGACCCAGCTAAACTTCATCGGCAATTTGCGTCCTTCGACGGCAAGGCCAGCATGCGCCGAACCGCTCAGCATGGCCACCAATACGATGCAAAGAGCGGCGCCAATGAGCAGCATCAAACCTCGGATTTGCGCCCAACGAGCGCGAGCGGAGGTTAGGTCGGAGATGCCGGCGCAATCCGAAGATCCGGCCCTCGAGACGAGCATGATAACCTCGGCTTGGCTATCGAGTGAGGCTGGCCACATCGCGGCGGCGTGCATACAGCGACGACGGCTGGTGCTCACCGGCCGGTGGTACTGCTCGAGCATCGACTATCAGCCACGCTTGATGCCTGGCGCGCCATTTGGGACCAGGGCCGCGCATGTAGTGCAGCTCGGGACGGTAACTGTCGCGCACGTCCAGAATCAGGTTGCGAACGACGCTGGCGAAGTCCGAGGCAGACTCAGCCGTCCTGCGAGCACAACCTGACAATGCGGTTGCATCCATGATTCTCATCGCTGGAACTCCTCCATTGTCGCTCGATAGATCGGGCGATTAACACCCCGAGCGTAGTCACGAGAGGAGAACCAAACCATTGTACAGAGGTCGATCGTGCACGGTACATCGGCTAAGAATAGCAAACCTAAGTTTAGGGTCTGCCTACCCGAGCCTGAGCCGGCCTTCAAACCGACGCTTACTCGGACCTGCCGCGATGCAACGCCGCCCAACTCACCTGCACCCGCTTACTAGAGAGCAAACGTGGAGGGATTTTCGTGCGCGAAGGTGGCGCCGGGCCGGCCGTGCTTCTCTTGCATGGCTTTTCCAGAGACGGGCTTGATGAGGCGCGACGAGTTGGAGCCAGTGGGCCGTAACAACTACTGATCGCCCTGCGCTCGGGATCAGCCCATGCTCCCCGGCATGAAGCAGCGCGCCTTCGGGTGGCCATTTAGGTTGTAAGGCCAGACCATCGTGCGGCCAGCGCGGTTCGGTCCATCCACGACAGCGTCGTTCGGAACATCAACCCACTCACCATCAATGCGTACGCGATAATGACCATCCTTAGTTTCCCAATCGGCGTCATCAACGCGCTTCGCATCGCTGCCATCGCAGCAGGGCCCTTTGCCGCTGCGCAAGCTCTCATAC
>NZ_LGHM01000025.1 GCF_001908185.1 Bradyrhizobium sp. AS23.2 | reverse complement strand
ATCTCGACCAACACGGAGTTCGTCAAGACCCTGATGGACTCGGTGGATCGTGGTGTCGGCCAGCTCGTCGACGCCGACATGAACGCGGAATCGACCCGCCTTCAGGCTCTGCAGACCCAGCAGCAGCTCGGCGTTCAGGCGCTCTCGATCGCCAACCAGAACAGCCAGAGCATCCTGTCGCTGTTCAAGTAAGCTTCGGCTTTGGAAACGACCGTGCTCCCTCTGGGAGCACGGTCCCCGCCGTGAACGGCGGATTTGACGGCACATGACGTGCCCGCGATCGACCTCCTGACGCCAGACTTCATGCAACACGCCGCAGCCGATCGCGCTGCCCTGCGCCCACGCGCCCGCTTGTTGCTGCTGAACTGAATGCGTCGCCCAAGATTCTTGCAAAATTGCAACGCCTCGCCCGCGAACTGACACATTCGTGTCCTTGCGCAACCTTCAGACAAGGTTGGCAGCGGAGTGTCCTGTACGTTCGCATTGGTACGAGGTCATATGCTGTTCAGTCGTGCGCAGGTACAGCAACTGCTCAACAATCTGCTGGAGCTTGGGCCGCGACGCCTGATGGCCTTGGGACTGATCGGCTTTGCCGTTCTCGTCACCGTCGTCGGCGGCGCCTATTATCTGAGCCGGCCTGAGTTCGAGACGCTCTATACCGGCCTGACCCGCGAAGACGTGACGCGCATGGGCGCCGCGCTGCGCGAGCAGAATATCGCCTTCGACATCAATACAGCCGGAGACGCCGTCTCGGTGCGCCCGAGCCAGACCATGCAGGCGCGGATGCTGCTCGCGGAAAAGGGACTGCCGACCAGCGCCAATTCCGGCTACGAGCTGTTCGACAAGATCGGTTCGCTCGGCCTGACCTCGTTCATGCAGGAGGTCACCAAGCTTCGGGCGCTGGAAGGCGAGATCGCGCGCACGGTGCAGTTGATGAAGGGTGTGAAGGCGGCGCGGGTGCATATCGTGCTGCCGGTGCGCGGCTCGTTCCGCGCGACGCAGCAGCCGCCTTCGGCGTCGGTCGTGCTGCGCACAGACGGCGCCATCGAGGCGCGCACGGCGCAGTCGATCCGTCATCTCGTCGCGGCCGCCATTCCAGGCATGAGCCGCGAGAAGGTGACGGTGCTGGACGCCGACGGTTCGATGCTCCTCGCCGAAGAGGACGAGGCGAGCGCCGCCCCGACCAAGATGGCGAGCCTCCAGAAAACGGTCGGCGGAATGGTGCAGGAGAACATCCGCAAGGCGCTGACGCCGTATCTCGGCCTGGATAATTTCGAGGTCAGCGTCGCGCCGCAGCTCTCCACCGACAAGCGGCAGACCAACGAGACCGTCTACGATCCCGAGAGCCGCGCCGAACGCTCCGTCCGCAACGTGCGCGAGAAGGAGTCGTCGCAGAACGCGGACCGTTCGACCCCGACCACGGTGCAGCAGAATCTACCGGACCAGCAGGTCAACGCAGGCGGCACCAAAAACTCCAGCGAAGACAAGACCCGCCGCGAGGACGTCACCAACTTCGAGGTGTCGTCCAAGACCACGACGACGGTGAGCGACGGCTATTTGGTCAAGAAGCTCTTCATCGCCGTCCTGGTCAACCGCGCGCGGCTCGTCGCTGATCTCGGCGACAAGAGCAACCAGGCCATCGTCGACAGCAAGCTCGCCGAGATCAGCCAATTGGCGGCGACGGCCGGCGGACTGGACAAGCAGCGCGGCGACCAGATCCAGGTTACGGCCGTGGACTTCATCGAAGGCTCGCGCGAACTGGCGCCGGTGCCGCCGATCAGCTTCGTCGAGATGATCAACAAGCAGCTCGGCAGCGTCATCAACGCGGTGACGATCCTGGCCGTTGCCTCGATGCTGGTCTGGTTCGGACTTCGGCCCGCGGTCAACGGCATTCTGACCCATCGCGCGGCGCAGGAGCAGACCGAGGCGGCCGAGGCCGCTGAGCTTGAAGCTGCCGCCGCCCTTGCATTGACCGAGAGCCCGGAGGCGGAGCTCAACCTCGTCGAAGACCTCGAAGGCAAGATGCAGCGAACGCCGCAGAAGCGGCTGGAGCAGATTGTCCGGCTCGATCAGGCGCAGGCAGCAGCGATCCTTAAAGACTGGATGCGACGCGAGGAGGCGGCATGAACGCGGCAATCGGAAAACTCCTGACGCAGTTCGACGCGAACGGCCGGGCCAAGTCGTCGCCGCCGCCTCTGCCGCCCAGGGCTCAGGAGTCGCTGGCAAGGCCGAAAGAAATCCGGCGCGAGCCTCAGCCTCAGCTTCAGTCGCAAGCGCAGCCTCAGTCGCCGGCCCCGGCTCCGAAAGAGGAGGCGCCCGCAGTCAATCTCCTCGACGACGCCTATCGGCGGGGCCATGCGGCCGGCGTTGCGGAAGGCGAGGCCTTGCTTGCCGAGGAACGGGTCCGGAGCGCGATCCGGCTTGGCGAGGAGCGGGCCAAATGGTCCGACCAGCAGGCGGTTGCGATCGTCAACGGCTTCGAGGCGGCGTGCCGCGAGATCGAGACCAACATCGCGAGCTCCGTCGCGCGGATATTGCTGCCGTTCCTCGCTGATGCGGTTCGCGACAAGGCGATCGGGTCGCTGGTCGAACAGATCTCTGCTCTGACCGGCAATTCGCCGGTGCCGGTGTTCAAGATCACCGGCCCGGGCGAGCTGCTCGATCTCGTGCGGGCGAAGCTCGATGCGGCGCGGCGAACGGGCATCGAGTACGAGGCCGCTGAGAGTTTTGAGGTCCGCGTCGTGGCCGATCAGACCGTGATCGAGACGCAGCTCTCCGCCTGGCGCGAGCGCCTGCAGGAGGCGCGCCGGTAGTCCGCCATGAATGAGGTCAAGCCAGAGCTCGTAATTGTCCGCCGGCGTAGCGCCTTCCACGAGGAGGCGCATCACGGTGGCGTCTGGAAAATCGCCTATGCGGACTTCATGACCGCGATGATGGCGTTCTTCCTGGTCATGTGGCTGCTCAATGCGCTCAACCAGGACCAGAAGCAGGTGGTCGCGAGCTATTTCAACCCCATCAAGCTCTCGGAAAACGCGCCCGCCCCGAAGGGCCTCAAGGACCTCGCCCAAAAGGAGCCATCGCCGTTCGAAGGTCAGGATGGCAAGCGACAGCCGGCTGGGCCGAGCGAGGAACGTCGCGGTGACTCTCCAACCGCCGAGAAGCCGCCCTTCTACGAAGAGAAGCTCCTGTTCCGGGACCCCTATACGGCGCTTGCCGAAATCGCGAATAGCGCGAACCAGGCCTCGGGCCAGCGCCGCGCCGGCGCTCTGACGTCTGCCGAAGAGGATGGTCTCAAGGGTGGCGACGCTTACCGCGATCCCTTCGATCCCGGCTATTGGAAGCTGGCGCCGCAGGCGTCCAAGGATGCGGATCGCTTCATCGACAGCGAGCCCAAGCCGAATGCTTCCGCGCGCGACAATGCGTCGGGCACGAGTCAGGGCGAGCCGCAGCCGCGCCGCGCCGAGACGGACGATGCCGGCGGAAGCGTGGCTCCGAACGCCGATGCTTCGTCCGCAAGCCTGTCGCCGCTGCTGCCACCGGGGCCTGCGCCGTCGCAGTCTTCGCGCGACGGCAGCGTCCAGGCCAACGCGCAGCCGGGCGCCCAAGGCAATGCTCAAGCTAACGTTCAAGCCAATGCCGCCGGGCAGGCGCGTCCCGCCGATACACCGAAGAATTCCGAGCAGCGCGACGCCGCGCAAACGCAGCAGCCGACGCTCAAGCAGCTTCAATCCGCGATCGCGGACGCGCTGTCGGACATCAAGGCCGGCGCGGGGCCGGCGGCCGAGGTGCGCCAGGTCGAGGAAGGCTTGCTGATCAGCCTGACCGACGATGCGAGCTTCGGCATGTTCGCGGTCGGTTCGGCCGAGCCGAGGCCCGAACTCATTCGCGTGATCGACAAGATCGGTCCGCTGCTGACGAAGCGCCCCGGCGTGATCATCGTCCGTGGCCACACCGACAATCGGCCGTATCGTTCGGAGACCTACGACAACTGGCGGCTGTCGACAGCCCGTGCACAGATGGCCTACTACATGCTGGTCCGCTCCGGCGTCGATGCGCAGCGGATCGAGCATGTCGAAGGCTACGCCGACCGTCGGCCGAAGCTTCCGAACGATCCGGCGGCCGCGCAGAACCGCCGGATCGAGATCCTGATCCGGGAGAAGCGCCCTTGATCAGGCCGCTCGTCCGAGTAGCCCTGCTGATGTTGCTGCCGCTCACGGCGGCGAGCGCATTGGCCGATCCGGCACCGGCCTCGACTTCGGGCGAGCCATATGAGCTCGTGCGCGCATTGCAGGCGGTGCAGGACGGTATCGCCACCGGGGACACCGCGGCGCATGGCAGGCACATCGCGCTGACCCGTCAGATCGGCGAGAAGTTTCTCGCCGCCGATGCAAGCGTGTGGAGTAACCCGCAGAACGCCCAGGCGGTCGTCATCTACCTGCTCAGCGGGGGCGCGCCGCAAGTGGTCCGTAAGCTGCCGCGCGACAAGATGAACGTCGACGAGCGGCTGTTCAATGGTGCGCTCGCCTATGTCGAGGGCCGTCAGGACGAAGCGCGCGAGTTGCTCAAGGACGTCAAGCCGCGGACGATTCCATCGGGCCTGGGCGGACAGGTCGCACTGGTTCAGGGTGCGCTGTTCGCACGCGCAGAGGCATCGTTCGCGATCGAACGCCTCGACGACGCGCGCCTGCTCTTGCCCGGCACGCTGGTGGAAGAGGCGGCGCTGCGGCGCGAGATCCTGCTGGTCGGGCAGGCAGAGGATTTCGACAAGTTCGAGTTTCTGACGCTGGCCTATATCCGCCATTACCGCAACTCGATCTATGCCGGTGATTTCTGGCAGCGGTTTTCCACGGGCTTGACGCAATCGAGCCTTGCTCTCGACGACCGCCGCTTTGCGCGGATCGTCACCCTGCTGGAGCAGATTGACCGCGCGAGCCGTCTCAAGCTCTATCTCGTGATCGCGCGTACCGCGATGCTGCGTGGACGGCTGAGCGTTACCAGGCTTGCCGGCGAGCGGGCGTTGGCGCTCAGCGCCGATGCCTCGGCGGAGCGCGAGCGTGCGCATTTCTTCCGTGGCGCATCGCGGGTGCTCACCGACGAGTATGATGGCGGTCTCGCCGAGCTGAAGGCGCTCGACCGGTCGAAGTTGCCCGAGCGCGACGTTCCGCTCTTGAACGCAACGGTTCAACTCGCGCTCGATGTCCGCAAGCCATTCGCGCGCGCATCCGCCGCCGCAGCCGACAAACCTCCGGTAACGCCGGCGCGTGTCGATCTCGCGTCATCGACCGCGACCCTCGCTCGCGCGCAGAAGCAGCTCGGCGAACTCGAACTCTTCACCAGGGATCGCCGCCCATGACCAAGCTCAGTGGAACCTCCGGACAGCTTTTTTCGGGGCTCGCCGAGAGCCTCAACATGCGTGGGACGTCGCGCTCCGGCAAGAGCGCCGGCGGAAAATCGTCGGGGGACTCGTCGTTCAACGATCTGCTCCATTCCGTCTCGAACCTCGCCAAGCGGGCGCTCAACGATCAGGGCAGCGAAACGACAGTGAAGGCCGGAACGCTGCGCTCGCGTCTGGCGCATCCGACCGAGAAGGACGAGACGGTGCTTGAGCGCACCGCGGCGACCGAGGAGCCGGCATCCACCGAGGAGTCTTCCGACAAGAAGGCCGACAAATCGCTGGAGAAGCAAGGTCCGCTCGACCACACCGACAACGTAGGCATCCAGAACCGGCCGAGCATTCCTGTGATCGTCGGGCAGGAGACTGCTGCCGTGCCGGCCGTGAAGTCGCAGCTGCATTCGTCGACGGACGACAAGGACGTGTCCGCGCGAGACGAGCGGTCTTCCACGACGAAGCGCGAGGTTCAGGCTGCCGGAATGACGAAGGCGGCGCCCGCCGAACCCGCCTCAACCTCTGCCGCTCCGACCGCCGCGCGCTCTCGGACCGCGACCCCGCAAGCGACGGCCGCCACTCAGGCGACGTCGGCGCAAGGCAGCGAGTCATCGCCGAAAGCAATGCCTGCAGCACCCGGTTTCGAGGCCGTTACGGCCAACGTCGAACGCGCTGCCAAGGCCTCGGCACGGGACGCATTGCCCGAGGCGACCAAGGTCACGGTGGTCCAGCAGGAGACCCATCTGCCGCCGGCCCAGTTCAGCGCCCCGCAACAGGTGGCCAATGCGGTCGTCGCCGAGCTGAAGGAGTCCCCGGCACCGACGGCGTCTGCGGTCCCCGATCTCGCAACGTCGCAGGGCAATGCTCCGGATCAGCCGCTCAAGATCCTGACCATCAATCTCGAGCCGCCGGCGCTCGGCAATGTCACCGTACGCCTTCGTCTCGTCGGGACCGAGGTGTCAGTCCATCTTGCGGCCGAGCGCAAGGACACGAGCCAGATGCTCGACCAGCAGCGCGACTCGATCCGCGAACTCATGCAGTCGGCGGGCTACGTCGCCGACGTTGCGCCCGTCCAGCATGGTTCGCTGGATGGATTCCAGAGTGGCTCCGGCCAGTCGCAGTCACAGCTTTCGGGCCAGCAACAGCCGTCGTCGCAGTCGCAAGGCAGCTTTGACGGCGCCAGCACGTCGTCGGGGCAGTCCGACGGCGGCGCGAAGCAGGCCCGGCAGGAGCGCCAGTCCAACCAGGAGACGCGTCATGACCAGGACATGGCGCCGCATATTCGTCGCGGCCCTGTTTATCTGTAACGCGGGCGCCGCGGAGGCGGCGACCGATACCGCGCGCCCCTGCGAGCGCGAGATGGCGCGTGCGTCCCAGCAGCACGGGATTCCGCTCGGCATTCTCTACGCAGTCGGCCTGACCGAGACCGGGCGGCGCGGCGCGCTCTATCCTTACGCGCTTGGCGCCGAAGGACAGACTGTGTTCGCCAAGGACATGAACGACGCGATCGCGAATTTCGAGACGATGCGCCAAAAGGGCGTCAAGCTGATCGACCTCGGCTGCATGCAGATCAACCATTACTATCATGGCGACAAGTTTGCGTCGGTGCGGGCGATGTTCGATCCCGCCAAGAACGTCGACTATGCCGCGCGCTTTCTGAAGGAACTGAAGCAGCGTGAGGGAAGCTGGACCATGGCAGTTGCCCGCTACAATGCGGGCCCCAACAACCAGCCGGCGCAGAAGCGCTACGTCTGTCACATCGTCGCTCATCTCGTCTCCAGCGGCTTCGGCGCGTGGACCGACAAGGCGCGTTCGTTCTGTCAGCCCAAGACGACCTGAAGACAACATGAAGTTGTGCAAAGTTCCCCACCATCAGCCCCGCGCAAGCAAGAACCCTCATTGTAACTGCAACCTACCAAAGGAGCCCAATTCATGAGCCTGTATGGTGTTATGCGCACCGGCGTTTCCGGGATGTCTGCGCAATCCAACAAGCTGTCGACGGTCTCGGACAACATCGCGAACGTCAACACCACCGGCTACAAGCGGGCTTCGACCGAATTCTCCTCGCTGATCTTGAAGAGCGGCTCGGGCAATTACGACTCCGGCGCGGTCGAGACGACCGTGCGCTACGCCATCAGCGACCCCGGACATACGCAGTTCACCACGTCGACGACGGACCTCGCCGTCCAGGGCAACGGCTTCTTCGTGGTGTCGAACGCCAACAACACGCAGCAGTACCTGACGCGAGCCGGCTCGTTCGTGCCGGATAGCCAGGGCAATCTGGTCAATTCTGCCGGCTACTACCTTCTGGGTCAGCCTGGCCTCGTGACCAATTTCTCGCAGAACAGCTTGGCCGGCATGCAGATCGTGAACATCTCCCAGATCTCGCAGGTGCCCGTGCCGTCGACGGCGGGGACGCTCACGACCGGCAATCTGGATCCGACAGCGGCTGTCGTTGCCGGTCCGCCCGGTCCAGCGTCATATTCATCGAAAAGCTCGATCGTAGCCTACAACAATATCGGCCAGGCCGTTAAGCTCGACGTCTATATGTCCCACACCGCGACGGCTGCCGGCTTGGACACCTGGCAGGTTCAGGTCTATGATTCCGCTACGGGTACATCGCTTGCCCCCGCCACCACGTTCACCTTCGACACCACGGCTGCCGGAAAAGGTGCGCTGGCCGCGGCGAGCCCGACGGGCCTCACCGTGAACGTCCCCGGCGGCGCGGCGCTGACCTTGGACCTTTCGAACATGACGCAGGTCGCCTCCGGCTTCAGCTTCAAGACGACCGTCAATGGCAGCGCTCCCTCGGCGATCGACAAGGTCGACGTCGACAAGGCGGGCCACGTGACCGCCGTTCTCACGAACGGGCAGCAGCTGACCCTCTATACGATCATGCTTGCGGATGTCGCGAGCCCCGACAATCTGACGCCCGAGCCGGGTAACGTCTACTCGACCAACATGAACTCCGGCAATGCGCAAGTCGGGAATGCCGGCACCGGCGGGCTCGGCTCGATCCAGTCTGGCGCCCTGGAAGATTCCAACGTCGATCTTGCGGACGAACTCACCGGGATGATCGAGGCGCAGCGCGGCTTCACTGCGAATTCGAAATCGTTCCAGACCGGCGCCGACCTGCTCGACGTCGTCGTCAACCTGAAGCGCTGAATCCTTCGGCGCTTATTCCGGGCAAGAGTAGATCATGTCCCTTACCGCTGCTCTCGACTCCGCTCGCTCTTCGCTCATGGCGTCGGGCATCCAGTCGTCGGTCATCTCGCGCAATATTGCCGGCGCAAGCGCCACCGGCTATTCGCGCAAGATCGCCGTGCTGGACAATCTCCCCGGCACCGGCGTTTATGTCGCCGCGATCCAGCGCGCCGCCACCAACGGCCTGTACACCAACGTCCTGATCGCGACCTCGTCGTCCACCAAGCAGAGCGCGATCTATGACGGTCTCCAGAAGATCGCATCTGCCACAGTAGACGATCCGGAGCTCGACCAGTCGCCGACGGCGCAGCTCAACGCGCTGAAGAAGGCGCTCCAGCAATATGCCAACGCCCCGGACAACACCACGCTGGCGCAGGCGGCGGTAACATCCGCCAAGGACATGGCGACGGCGCTGAACCAGGCGACCAACACGGTGCAGTCTGTCCGGGCGGGGGCGGACGCCGACATGGCGACTTCGGTCGCCAACATCAACAAGCTCCTGACCCAGTTTCAGACCGTCAACACCGCGATCGTGAAGGGCACGATCACCGGCGACGACGTCACCGACTATCTCGACCAGCGCGACAGCATCGTCTCGCAGTTGTCGCAGGAGCTCGGCGTGCAGATGTCGATCCGCCCCAACGGTGACGCGGCGCTCTATACAGACAGCGGTGCCGTCCTGTTCGACAAGACGGCGCGTACGGTGAGTTTCGCGCCGACCAACGTCTATACAGCGGGCACCACCGGCAATGCAGTCTATATCGACGGCGTGCCGGTGACGGGCGCCAATTCGGTGATGCCGCTGAAGTCGGGCAAGCTCGCGGGTCTCGCCCAGCTGCGCGACAAGGACGCCGTCACCTACCAGAGCCAGCTCGACGAAATCGCGCGCGGCCTGATCAACGCCTTCAAGGAGAGTGATCAGTCCGGCGCCGCCCTGCCTGACGTGCCCGGTCTCTTCACCTATCCCGGCGCGCCGGCGATGCCGACGAGCGCCACCGTCTCGGTCGGCCTGGCCGGCTTGATCAGTGTGGCCGCTTCGGTCGACCCGGCTCAGGGCGGCAACCCCAATCTGCTGCGCGACGGCGCGATCAGCGGCAACGCCGCATACCAATACAACACCGCCGGCACCGCCGGCTACTCGACCCGGCTGCAACAACTCATCGGCGACATGGATGCGTCGCAGCCGTTCGATGCAACCACGCAAGGCAAGCCGAGCGGCAGCTTGATCGACTTCGCATCGTCGTCGGCGAGCTGGATCGAAAACCAGCGAAAGACCGCGAACGATAACGTCACCTACCAGAAGACGCTGCTCGACCGTAGCACCGCGGCGCTGTCGAACGTCAGCGGCGTCAACATGGACGACGAGATGTCCTTGATGCTTCAGGTCGAGCGCACCTATTCGGCGTCGTCGAAGATCATTTCGACCGTCGACGAGATGTTGAAGAGCCTGCTGGCTGCCGTGGGGAATTAAGTCATGATGAGCGCGAACTACATCTCGACGTTGATGCTGTCTTCGTCGTTGAGGTCCTCGATCACGAACAATCAGACCGCGCTGGCCAAGGCCTCGAAGGAAGCCACCACCGGCCGCTTCGCCGATGTTGGCCTCGAGCTTGGTGCCACGACGGGAGGCGACGTCACCCTGCGCGCAGATTGGAGCTTTGCCGATCAGCTCGTCGATACCAACGGGCTCGTCTCGGGACGCCTCGACATGACGCAGAGCCGGATCACCCAGCTCGGCTCGACCGCAACGGACTTCCTCAAGGATCTGATCGCGGCCCGCAGTACCGACGGCGGCGGGCGGATCATCCTGCCGCCTGCGTCCGCCAACCTCCAGGATCTGATCGGCGCGCTGAACGTCTCCTATAACGGCTCGTATCTTTTCTCGGGCATCAACACGCAGAATACGCCGATCACGGCGTACACCGCGGGCTCGGCCAGCAAGAACCAGGTCGACTTGGATTTCTCTACGTTCTTCGGCTTCTCGCAATCCTCAGCCAGCGTGAGCACCATCACGCCGGCGCAGATGCAGAATTTCCTCAACACCAGCTTCGATGCCGAGTTCGCGAGCCCGGCCTGGAACACCAATTGGTCATCGGCCACCGACCAGACCATGCAGAGCCGCATCTCCACGACCGAGATCGCCGATACGTCCGTTAGCGCCAACCAGATCGGCTTCCGCAAGCTCGCCGAGGCCTACACCATGATGGCGGATCTCGGGAACGCGAACCTGAACCAAGCGACGTTCCAGGTGGTCGTGGACAAGGCCATCGGCCTCGTCGGTAGTGCCATCACAGACCTCGCTACGCTCGGCGGCAACGTCGGCACGGTCCAGCAGCGGATCACCGGTGCGACCGACAAGTTGAAGATCCAGAAGGACATCCTCAACAACCAGATCGTCAAGATGGAGGCGGTCGATCCGACCGAGGCCTCGGTCCGGGTCAACACTCTGCAGACCCAGATCCAGACCGCGCTTGCGCTGACGTCGCAGCTCCAGAAGATCAGCCTCATCAACTATCTCTGAGCCGGGGCTCGTTACATTTGCTTTGTTATTCGGTTTCCTGCGCAGAGTGGTCCTGATGACTTTTGGTGCCTATGAAGCGGTCGTTGATGATAGCGGCTATGAGGCGCGCGGCCGCGAGCGGCAGGCGCTCAGCCTCGGTATAGACCGGCTCGAGCGGCTCCAGAAGGGGCGCTTCAGCTTCGAGGATCTGGTCGAGAGCCTGCTCTATGTACGGCGGCTGTGGACGATCTTCATCGAGGATCTCGCGCACCCGGAAAACGGGCTTCCTGAAAAGCTGCGTGCCGACATCATCTCGATCGGCCTGTGGGTGGTCAAGGAAGCCGATCGGCTTCGCGAAGAGAGGTCGAACGACGTGATGCAGCTCATCGAAATCAACCGTCTGATCCGAGACGCTCTCTAATGAAGATCTCTTTGCGGGCGGGCGAACGGGTCTACATCAACGGCGCGGTGCTGCGCGTGGACCGCAAGGTCTCGCTCGAGCTCGTCAACGACGTGATGTTCCTGCTCGAAGGGCAGGTCATGCAGGCTTCCGACGCCACCACGGCGATGCGGCAGCTCTATTTCATCGTCCAGCTCATGCTGATGAACCCGACCGATGTCGGGAATGCCTCGGCGCTGTACGGACAGCATCACGCGGCCCTGCTCGCGGTGTGCGAGAGCCGCGAGATGCTGGACGGGCTTGCCGCGATCGACGAATTGGTCGAGGCGACCCGTTATTTCGAGGCGCTCAAGCGGATCCGGGCGCTGTTCCCGGTGGAGCAGGCCATCCTGGCCGGCGCCACCACCGACACCCCATTCGAGGCTGCCTGACAGCGGAGAGACACATGAACGTTACCAGCGTGACCGATACAGCCAACAAGACCAATTCGCCCGACTCCACCAAGGGTACGTCCAGCAACAGCGTCGATTACAATACGTTTCTTCAGCTTCTCATCGCCGAGATGAAGAACCAGGATCCGACCAATCCGATGGACACTGCGCAGTATATGAGCCAGTTTGCCCAGCTCTCGACGGTCGAGCAGGCCATGCAGACCAATAACAAGCTGGATTCGCTGCTGTCCTCGCAGGCACTGTCGCAAGCCGACGCGCTGATCGGGAAGACCGTCAGCTTCACCGACTCGACCGGAGCGAGCTTCAGCGGCAAGGTTGCTTCGATCTCCATCAACACCAACGGCGCCGTCGCGACCCTCGTGGACGGCACGAAGGTCGCCGTCGGGCCCGGTCTCACGATCAGCTAGCCATGAACGAGCGCGACGCACTCGACATCGTCCAGGCGGCTATCTGGACCATCATCGTCGCCTCCGGACCCGCCGTCGGTGCGGCGATGCTGGTCGGCACTCTCATCGCGCTGATGCAGGCGCTGACCCAGATCCAGGAAGTGACGCTGACCTTCGTTCCGAAGATCATCGTCATCCTCCTGGTCGTTGCCGTGTCCGGTTCCTTCATCGGTGCGCATCTCTCCACCTTCACCGAGATGGTCTATTCGCGGATCGAGCGCGGCTTCTGATCCGCGCGGCCCGGCCACCACCCTCGCGTAAGCTTTGCACGGCAAATTGGGGGCGGACCCTGCTGCCGGTGACCCATGGCCGATACGTTAACTGCTAGCCTGCCGACCCCGCGACGTCTGGGGGCAGACGCCTTTTTCGCCGGCGGTATCGTGACCATGCTCACGATCCTGTTCCTGCCCATCCCGCCGATCCTGATTGACCTCGGCCTCGCCTTTTCGATCGCGCTGTCGGCGCTGATCCTGATGGTCGCGTTGTGGATCCAGCGGCCGCTCGACTTCTCCGCCTTCCCGACCGTGCTGCTGATCGCGACGATTCTGCGCCTCGCGCTCAACATCGCGACGACGCGCCTCATCCTGTCGCGCGGCGGGGAGGGCGAACAGGCCGCGGGCTACGTCGTTGCCGGCTTCTCGAAGTTCGTCATGGGCGGCGACTTCGTCATCGGCTTGATCATCTTCGCGATCCTGGTCACGGTGAATTTCGTCGTGATCACCAAGGGTGCGACCCGTATCGCCGAAGTCGGCGCCCGTTTCACCCTGGACGCCATCCCCGGCAAGCAGATGGCAATCGACGCGGACCTGTCCGCGGGCCTGATCGACGACAAGGAAGCCCAGCGCCGGCGCCGCGAGCTCGAAGAAGAAAGCGCGTTCTTCGGCGCCATGGACGGTGCCTCGAAATTCGTCCGCGGCGACGCTATCGCCGGTCTGATCATCACCGCGATCAACATCTTTGGCGGCATCGTGATCGGTGTCACCCATCACGGGTTGACGCTGTCGCGCGCCGCCGACGTCTACACGAAGCTCTCCGTCGGCGACGGTCTGGTGTCGCAGATGCCGGCGCTGATCGTGTCGCTGTCGGCCGGCCTGCTGGTCTCCAAGGGCGGCACGAGAGGCTCGGCAGAACAGGCCGTGCTGCGGCAGCTCGGCGGCTATCCGCGCGCGGTATCGGCCGCTGCGCTGATGATGTTCGTGCTCGCCTTGATGCCGGGGCTGCCGATGGCGCCCTTCGTGCTGCTCGGCGGCGTCATGGCCTTCGTCGGCTACTCGCTGCCGAAGCGGCAGGCGGCGCTGAAACAGAAAGAGGAGGCGCGCAAGGCCGACGAGCGTGCCCAGGCCGACGCCAAGGAGTCCGTCAAGGAATCGCTCAAGACAGCGGAGATCGAGCTGTCGCTCGGCGGCCACCTTTCGGTTCATCTACTGGGCTCGCGCACAGAGCTTGGGCACCGAGTTGCCAAGATCCGCAAGAAGTTCGCCAAACAGTACGGCTTCGTGATTCCCGAGATCAAGCTCAGCGACAATCTGTCGATCGATCCGAAGGGATACCAGATCCGGATTCACGACACGCGCGTTGCCCATGGTGAATTGCGGCTCGGCGAGGTGATGGTGCTGGTCGACAAGGACGGCAAGCCCGACGTGCCCGGCGAAGAGGTGATCGAACCCGCCTTCGGCATGAAGGCGCTGTGGGTGACCGATGCCTTCACCGACGAAGTCAAGCGGCAGGGTTGCAGGCCAGTCGACAATCTGTCGGTGCTGCTCACGCATCTGAGCGAAGTGATCAGGGCGAACCTCGCCCAACTCCTGTCCTACAAGGACATGCGCGGGCTGCTCGACCGGCTCGATCCCGAATACAAGCGCCTGGTCGAGGATCTCTGTCCGTCGCAAATCTCCTATTCGGGCCTGCTGGCGATCCTGAAGATACTGCTGGCCGAGCGCGTGTCGATCCGCAACCTCCATCTGATCCTCGAGGCGATCGCCGAGATCGCGCCCCATGTGCGGCGCTCCGAGCAGGTTGCAGAGCACGTGCGGACGCGTCTTGCCCAGCAGATCTGCGGTGACCTCTCCGAGAACGGCGTGCTCAACGTGGTCCGCCTCGGCAATCGCTGGGACCTGGCGTTCCACCAGAGCCTGAAGCGCGACGCCAAGGGGGACGTCGTCGAATTCGACGCCGATCCGCGCCTGATCGAGCAGTTCGCGACCGAAGCAAGCGCTGCGATCCGAAAATTCACCGAGGACGGCACCAGCGTGGTGCTGGCGGTGACCCCCGAGGCCCGTCCCTATGTCCGGATGATCCTGGAGCGGGTGTTCCCGACATTGCCGATCCTTTCGCATGTCGAAGTCGCGCGCAGCGCCGAGATCAGAGCGCTCGGAGCCGTATCGTGATCAGCAGCCTCGCCGACAGCGTGCTGGTGACGTTCATCGTGTTCTGCCGCATCGGCGCCTGCCTGATGCTGGTGCCCGGCTATTCCAGCGTCAACGTTCCGGCCCAGGTCCGTCTGTTTGTCGCGCTCGTCACGACCTTTGCGCTGACGCCGATCCTGATCGCGGTTTTGAAACCGCTCACGGACAACGCGGCGCCGCTGAACCTTGCGCTCCTGATCTGCTCCGAGCTCCTGGTCGGAAGCGTCATCGGGCTCGGCGGGCGTGTGTTCTTCCTCGCGCTCCAGACCATGGCAACCGTGATGGCGAGTGCGATCGGCCTCAGCAACATCCCGGGCACGCCGATCGGCGACACCGATCCGGCGCCGGCCCTGGTGCCGCTGATCATGGCAGCCGTCACCACGCTGTTCTTCATGACCGATCAGCACTGGCAGGTCCTGCGCGGGCTGATGAACTCCTACGACGTCTGGCATCCCGGCAGCAGGATCGGCGGTGGCATGGCGCTCGACCAGCTCGTCGGCCGCCTGTCGGAGGCGTTCGTGCTGACGCTTCGGATCACCAGCCCGTTCATCGTCTATTCCGTCATCGTCAACCTTGCGGTCGGCCTGATCAACAAGCTGACGCCGGCAATTCCGGTCTATTTCATCTCCGTGCCCTTCGTGTTGTTCGGAGGCTTCCTGCTGCTCTACCTCACCAGCGACGAGCTCCTGACGCAATTCATGCTCGGCGTCTCGTCGTGGCTGGCGGAGTGACCGGTGATGACGTCGCGCGCGGACAAGCTCAGCCGGATGGTCTCGCTCGTGAAGCTCCAGCTCCGGCTGTCCGAGTGGCAGCTCGCGCAATTGCGACAGCAGGAACGAAGCCTGCAGGACGAGCAGGAATGGCTGGTCGGAGCCCTGAACGACGGAAAACCCCCGGCGGGCTCGTCGAGCGAATCGATCGCGCGGCGCCTGAACAGGACGAGCGTCGGTGCGCGCGCGGTCCAGGCGCAGGCATCGCAGCAGCTCGACCAGGTCCGCTCGGAGAGCCGCCGTGTGAAACAACTCGAGCAGGTTGCGAAGGCCGCACTCGCGGACAAGCTTCGCGACGCGGAAAAGCGCTCGCTCGAGGAGATGACGGGAATAAGCCATGCCGTGCGCGACTGGTCGCCACGGCCAGTCAGCCGGAATAAGACATGATCGTGACAGCGACACCCGACCTCGTTCTCGACGTCCTCGATGCCGCAGACCCTGTGACGCAGCGCGCGGCGACCGCGAAGCTCAATGCGCTGAAATCGTCGGATGCCGATTTCGCCACCACGATGGATGCGGAAGTCGGCAAGGCCGCTGCCGCGGCAGCCGATCAATCCGCGACGAGGATTTCCGACACGCAGCCTGGTGCCGTGAACGGGGCGCCGGTGAAGGTGATCAAGGCGCCGGCATCCGGCGAGGTGTACCGGAAGTTCGAGGCGTTCATTCTCCAGACCTTCGTCGAGACGATGCTGCCGAAGGAGTCCGAGGAAGTCTTCGGCAAGGGGACTGCCGGCGGCGTCTGGAAGTCGATGCTGGCGGAGCAGCTCGGCAACCAGCTCGCGAAGGGCAATGGCATCGGCATTGCCAAGCAGCTTGCCGCTGCGCATCCGGCGGCTCCGGACGTTTCGGGCAAGGCCGGATGATCGATCCGGGAAATGGGTGACAGAAGTTGAGGGGTGAATTTCCTATGCAGGCACAAGAAGGCGCGGCGGCCCTGGTGATGGAACAGCCGGTCGTGGATACCGAAGCTATGATGGCGGAAGCCGCGGCGGGCGATGCGCAGTTGCCCGTGCTGCTGCCGAATGTCGGCGGCGAGGTGGAGATCGACGGCACGGACGCGGCGCGATCGGACGAGGTGCGCGGCCTGCTGGCGGCGATCCGCCGGCTCGAGACCATCGTCGAGGAGGAGACGGTCGCGCTCGCGACCGGGAAGAAGATCGATTTCGACGAGTTCAGTGCCCGGAAGAGCCGGAGCATGCTTGAATTCGTCCGCCTGATGAGGGCACGGATGCATCTCGGCAACGAGGTCGAGATCACCGAGGAGATTCAGCGGTTGCGCGAGAAGCTCGAGCGGAATCGTTCCATCCTCGAAATGCACTACGACGCGGTGCGAGAGGTCGCGACCATTATCGTCAAGGCGATCAAGGACGCCGAGTCGGACGGCACCTACACCGGTCGCGCAGCGCAGGACGGAAAATGATCAGACTCGTTCTGGCCGGGCTCTGGGTCTGCATCCTCACCGCGGGCACGAGCTATGGCGTGGCCTATTGGAAGGAAAACGGCAGTCTGTTGCCGGCGAAGGACGAATATCTCGACGGGCTCCAATACCAGAAGACGCGGGCGCTGAGCGTGCCCATGGTCGAGAACGGCGCCGTGCAGGGCTACATCGTCGCGCGCTTCGTCTACACCGTGGAAGGGCGGACCATGCATCAGCTCACTGTTCCGCCGGAGCCGTTCGTCATCGATGAGGCCTTCCGCAGGATCTATGCCGACGACCGTCTCGATTTCAGAAAGCTCGCCCGCTACGACCTTTCCATTCTCACGACGGCGATCAAGCAGCGAGTCAACGAGCGGATGCAAGCGGATATCGTCCAGGACGTCCTCATCGAGGACTTCAACTACGTTTCGAAGGAAGAATTCCAGCAAAAGCCCTAGAGCATGATGCGGAAAAGGATGATGCGGTTTTCCCTCGCGACAAACGCGGAACGCGTTTGCGCGGAGATCATGCCCAAATAGGAATCCAAAGTGCGAAGGGCCATCCTTGGCTCATCGCGCTTTGGCGCCGCTGTGCCTGCACCGCAAGGCCAGGCCCGCGTTCCTGCCGTCTTTGCCTCTGAAGTCTCTGCCTCTGAAAATGTAACGGCCTCTGCGAAGGTAGCTCCGCAGAGGCCGTTGTCGTCTTGTGGCAGCACCGTACCGCGTCAGTTTCCGGCTTGATACGCTGCCGGGGCGGCATGCGCCCTGTTCAGGAGGATGCCGACTTCGTCGAGATCCTGCATCGGCACGTCGACGGTCTCGCCGGCCGGGATGTTGAGGCGGTATCCGACGTAGCGCCGGGCCACGATCGCGTCGAAGCCGAGGCGGTCGCGGAGCTTCTTGCGCAGCTTGCTCACGTGGCTCTCGATCACGCTCTCGTCGAAAGTGGACTCGAAGATGCCGTAGACCGCGTTGAAGATCTGCGTCTTGGTGATCCACTTGCCGTGATTGCCGACCATATACTCGAGAATGCGCAGCTCGCGGCGGGGCAGGGTGAGGGCGTGGCCTGCGATCTCGGGGTCACGCCCGTTGAAAAAGACCTGGATCCTGGTCTCGCAGGGCCTTGGCAGGTCGCCAACCCGGCGGCGCGCGATCGCGGCCGTTCGGGCGAGGATTTCGCGGAGATGAATCGGCACGTGCACGACGTCGTCGACGCCCGATTCGAACAGTTCCAGCGTGTTCTTGAGCATCTTCTGGCCGCTCATGGCGATGATGGGAGCCGAGGAGCGCTTGCGCATGGCCCGCGGCAGGCTTCCACGGGCATCGCAATCCCCGAGGAGGAAGGCGTCGACCGCTGCCAGATCCGAATCACTCGCAGATTGCAGCCATTCCCAGAATTCTCCCGAGGAGAAGCCGATCGACGATACGCCTTCGCGAACGAGCCCTCCAACGTAGCTGTTCGTGACGCTCTCGCGATCATCAACGATAATATACATCAGTCTTTCGCCCCTGTTTCGCACTTGTCGCGGCCGGCTGGTTATTGTGATGCCCCGGCCCGGCGACCATGCTGTTTGACGATATTTCCCTCCCGCGAACCGTTGTTATGGTTTCGATGTTCGCGGGCAGCCCTACGCATTCAGTGCCTGCGTGAGCAGGCCTGCTACTTCGACTCGATACTGAACGCTACGACGTGAGGCCCGGCGGGTGTCTTACGGATCACCTCGCGGAGCGGATTGAGAAAGCGACCTAGAACAGTTGTGCCAAGTTGCTCATCGCATCCGAACACTGCTGGACTTTGTCGATCTCCTCGCCAACTGGCGAGAATCACTTGAATAGGAACGTAACGATTGCCGATTTCCGATCAAGCGCGCGTAAGAAAGCGATTGCTACACGTGCTTGATGCTGTTGGTTTGTTTCTAGTTGTTTCTTGATGTTCAAGATCAAATCAATTGATTTGAAATCTGAACTAGTTTAGCGCCATGGTGATTCTAGAGTTACGTATCCCTATATAATCACAAATGTTTTTGGTGATGCGGAGGTTCCTGCGCGGCAGGGATTTTCAACCCCGGATTGACTCTCATCCACATCTTTCTGCATGCGACAATTCAACTCACCTGCGGTGCGGCGACTCCAGCTTGGCGAAATCTTGGCGAGTGTGTGTCTTTCGAGTCGCACTCTCGCCGCGTGTATGACGCCTTCGACTCATCTGACGTCGCATCGCGCCTGATGAAAAGTTTTCCGATGCGCACGTTTCAGACAAGCTTCGGCAAATAACTTCGTCGTTCGACAGATCGAACCGAACGGAGCATTGTCACATGTTGTCCGATGGAAAAACTCGTCCCGACGGGACCGCTGATGCTTCCTCCGCGGCGAAGCCTGCTCCGGCGGCGCGCGATACCACGGACAATGCGACGCGAGCGACCAAGCCTGCTGCAAGCGCAAGGCGCGTGTCCGCGGCTGCTAGTGACGAAGTTCTGGCGAAAGAGGCCCTCGAGGGACTGAAGCGTATTCGCGCCAAGGCGCGCCTCGACAAGATGGCGATACCCAAGCCTGCGCCGACCGTGATGAAGCCGGCCGTGATCGTGGCCAAGCCGCCGCCGCCCCCGTCCGACATGGGTCGCGCCGCTCGCCACGTTGGCCGTCGCCGCAATTCTGGTGGTCTGCGCCTGCACCGGCGTGATCGCCTACCTCACCACGCAGCCCGCCCAGAACAATGTTGCGGCCAATACGGAGATCAGGAATCTTCGCGAGACGGTCGCAATGCTGCGCAAGCAGCTGTCGGGAGTGTCCGAAAATCTCGACAGCCTGCGCACCGCGGTCGATCAAGCGAGCAAGGCTACCAACGATCGCTTCGGCAGGTTCGCCGAGAATCTGGACCGCATCGAACGGGTGAGTTCGTCCTCGACGGCGAAGCTCGACAAGCTTGCCCTGGCGCAGACCCAGGCTCCAGCGCCGGCAATGGCGCCATCGCAGCCGTCGCTGCCGCCCGCGCCAATGATGGCTTCGGTCGCAGCGACCGAGATCACGGGCTCAGTGCCTCCATCCGAGCGCGCGCCGCGAAAGATGGTCAAGGGCTGGTCGGTTCGCCAAGCGTACGAGGGCATTGCGATCCTGCAAAGTCCGAACGGGGTCGTCGAAGTCGTGCTGGGACAGCAGGTGCCCGGCCTTGGTCGCATCGAAGAGATCAAGAACGAGAATGGTCGTCTGGTGGTGGAGTCCAGCGGGGGTGTCATCTACTCGTCACGCAAGGCGGGGCCGTGATCGACGCCGCCCTCTATTGGCGGTGATGCTCGAAGTTGGTGCATAGCAAATCGACCTCCGCCTCCGCGATCGGCGCGCGAAACAGGCGGCAGCTGAACTCGACCGTCGTCTTGCCGTCCGCGGTGGTGCGATCCTCCCGGAGGAAGATGCATCGCCTGCAAACGTCGGTGTGGTGCCGCTGCTCGGCCGCGTCCGACTGATCCAGCACGTGACGGAGCGTGTCGCGAAATTGGATCTTGGTCTCGTCGTCGAGCACGGCGATCGCCTCGAGGAGCACGCTGATTGGATCGCGCACCAGGAACTTCTTGCCCTGGTGCGTGACGCTAAGCATCACCGAGCGCTTGTCGGTGGCGGAGCGCTTCCGCTCAATATATCCCAGCCGCTCGAGCTCGCCGATGATGAAAGAGGCGGTGCCGCGCGTGGTGCCGACATAGCTCGCGAGTGCCGAGGGCGTTCGGGAAAACCGGTTGGCGCGGGAGAGGAAGCGCAGCGCCATCCATTCGCGGTCGCGCAGGCCATGCTTGGTGCCTTCGAACCACAGGATGCGGGCTATTTGTCCCACTAATTCAATCGCTTCGCGAGCTAAAATCATCTCAAGTCCGGGTCGGATAAAGCTTTATTCAATGGGGCTTTCGGTCGCGTAATCCGGGCGGTGAGAATGAAGCTGTCGAGCGATCCTTCGCTCGAAGCGGGACGACCTACCGCGCTTGGAAGACGCTTCTCCGTTCTGGAGATGGAAGTTTCGGATGTGGAACTAGAGCGTCACACAGAAAGGTCGGGTAAACCGCACGACTCAAGTCTTCTGAAAATTTCAGTCAAATGACCAAGGCTCGTGCGCAAAAATCCGATCATGTGCGATGCGTGAGCGACATGATGTGTCGTTGCGGCCACGATGGAGCCCATTTGCTGCGGCGGATCGTTTCGAATTCCGCGCAATAGCGGATCGTCTGCAACATCCGACGGCGGGGCATGCGATGGAACAACCGTCATTTTCGGTTAATGGATGTTGCGCTGCAATGCAGCTAGGCGGTTAAATCCGAAATGCAATCGAATCCGAGGAATGCCGGATTGTCTTCTGTCATCGAGCAAGCAAAGCCGTTCAGCGTCAAACGCGCAGCATTGGCCGCCACCGTCGGCAACATGCTCGAGTTTTACGACTTCATCACCTACAGCTTCTTCGCCATCCAGATCGGCCATGCCTTCTTCCCAACCCAGAGCGAGTACGGCAGCCTGATGCTGTCGCTGGCGACCTTCGGCGCCGGCTTCGTGACGCGGCCGATCGGTGGGATCGTGCTCGGTATCTATTCAGACCGGATCGGCCGGCGGCCTGCCATGCTGTTGAGCTTTGCACTGATGGGGGCTGCGATCCTGACCATCGCGCTCACGCCAACCTATCAAGCGATCGGCCTTGCAGCGCCGATCATCGTGATCGCGGCCCGCATGGCGCAAGGCTTTGCCCTCGGTGGCGAGGTCGGGCCCACCACAGCCTATCTGATCGAGATCGCTCCGCCGGAACACCGGGCACTGGTGGTGGCATGGCAGCCTGCGAGCCAGGAGATCGCCGCAACCGCAGGCGCGCTCGTCGGCGTCATCCTGAGCAAGACCATGACCCCGGAGATGCTGGATTCCTATGGCTGGCGGGTGGCGTTCCTGATCGGGGCCGTCTGCCTGCCGTTCGGATTCTGGATGCGCCGGACGCTGCCCGAGACGATTGCGCAGGATGGAGCCCGTGTCGCAGCGAAAGAACGCACGGGCCATCTTTCGCTGGCCCGGCGCCACCTCGGCGTCATCGCACTGGCGTTGATGATCTTGGCCAGCGGCACGATCTCGACCTACGTGACGCAATACATGACGACCTACGCGCAGAACACGCTGCATGTCTCGTCGACACTGGCCTTTGCCGTGTCGCTTGTCAGCAACGGCATTCAGTTCGTCGGCGCGCTGGTCGGCGGCTGGCTTGCCGATCGTCTCGGCCGCAAGCCGGTGATGATCTGGCCCCAGCTCGCAACCCTCCTGCTGACCTATCCGACCTTCCTGTGGATCGTGCACGCGCCCGGCTCGCTGTCGCTTCTGGCCGGTTTCGGTCTCCTATCCGTCATCGGCTCGCTGCCGTTCACGGCGTTCTATGCGACCTTCACCGAGGCGCTGCCCCAGAACATCCGCGGTGGCGTGTTCGCGACTGTCTATGCGGTCGCGATCGCGAGCTTTGGCGGTACGGCGCAGCTCGTGGTCACCTGGCTCCTCCACGTCACCGGCAATCCGCTGGCGCCGGCCTGGTATCTCCTGCTTGCGGCAATCGTCGGACTTGTCGCGATGAGCCTGATGCCCGAAACTGCGCCGGTGAAACAGCGTCAGGGCCAGGTCTGAAAGGGGCCGGGTCTGAAAGCGCCGCGCTCGCAGGCTGGTGATTTGCGTTTCGCCGGCAACTGTCGGCGAATGCGTCGCCTGAAGGGGCAGGGCCAGGCATCAGGAAGGATAACCGATGAGCATTGAAACCACCGTGACTTCCGACGTCGTCGGGCTGACGAAAGTCGCCCCGGTCTCTCGCCGCGGATTCATGAGCGCCACTGCGGCCGTCGCCGCCGGCTACACGCTTGCGGCCGGGCCGGTCCGCGCCGAGGTCATCACGACAGACACGAGCGGCCTCCAGGCCGGCGATGCCAAGATCAAGGTCGGCTCCGAAGAGATGCCTGCCTATTTCGCTCGTCCTGCCGGCAACACCAAGGCGCCGGTGATCATCGTGGCGATGGAGATCTTCGGCCTGCACGAATACATCAAGGACGTGACGCGGCGCCTGGCCAAGCTTGGCGCATTCGCGGTCGCGCCCGACTATTACTTCCGCAAGGGCGTCGACCTCACCAAGATCACCGAGATCAAGGACCTGCTGCTGATCGTCAATGCGAAGCCGGACGCCGAACTGTTGTCCGATCTCGATGCAACGGTGGCATGGGCGGGATCGCAAGGCGGTGACACCGCGAGGCTCGGCATCATCGGCTTCTGCCGCGGTGGACGTACCGTCTGGGAATATGCCGCCCACAACGGCACACTCAAGGCCGGCGTCGCCTTCTACGGCCCGCCTGTCGATCCGGCCATTCCGCTCTGGCCCAAGAGCCCGCTCCAACTCGCGCCCGAGATGAAGGCACCCGTGCTCGGCCTCTATGGCGGATCCGACACCGGTATTCCCGTCGCACAAGTCGAGCAGCTCAAAGCGGCGCTCGAGCAGAACAAGAAGACGGCCGAGTTCAAGATCTACCCCGAAGCGCCGCACGGCTTCCATGCCGACTACCGCGGCAGCTATCGCAAGGATGCGGCGGAAGATGCCTGGAAGCAGGCGCAGGCCTGGTTCAGGAAATACGGCGTCCTGAGCTGACGCTGGATTTTAAAGGGCGGCCGATCGGCCGCCCTTTTCTCTATCAAGGCGCGCCATCCGGGACGCGCCGGAGATGCAGGAACCCTATCGTCCTTCGCCTGCGCGCCACAGCGCATCCAGGCCGTGCCGATAGGTCGGGTGCGCAAGCGTGACGCCGAATTCGCGCTTCATTTTCGCGTTGGCGACTCGGGCGCTGCTGGCATAGAAGCTGCGGGCCATCGTCGACATCTCGGCTGTCTCGAACGGTTCTTCCGCCGGCGCTGCAACGCCCATGAGCTGCGCGGCGTAGGCGATCACGTCTTGCGGCGGCGCTGGCTCGTCGTCGCAGACATTCCAGGTGCCACCGTTCTGATGGCGAACAGCGGCCATGATCGCGCTCGCGATGTCGTCGACATGGATGCGGTTGAACACTTGCCCGGGCTTGATGATGCGCCGGGCCGTTCCCGCTCGCAGTGTCACCAGCGCGTTGCGGCCGGGGCCGTAGATGCCTGCAAGGCGCAGGATCGCGACATCGCTGCGTGCCGCGTCCGTCCAGGCCTGCTCCGCTGCGACCCGCATCCGCGCGCGGTCGAGAGCGGCCTGCGGCGGCGTGCTCTCGTCCACCCATGCGCCGGCGTGATCGCCATAAACGCCGATGGTGGAGAGATAGACGATCTTGCGGCGGCCCGCCGCCAGCACGTCCGCGAAGGCCGCGATTGCGGGATCGCCGGCGATGCCGGGCGGGATCGATATCAAAAGGACGTCGGCGTCGCTGATACGCCCGACCGTCGCGCGATCCGGATCCGTCCCGGAAAACGGATGCAGCTCGACGCCGGCGATGTCGTCCCGCTTCGCGGGATCGCGCACCGTGCCGGCGACATGCGAGAAGGTGCCGCCAAATCTGCGGACGAAGTGCCGGGCACTATAGCCGAGGCCAAGAATGAAGAGCCGCATGCGCCTCCCGTGCAGGTCGGAGTTCCCGTTCGCGCCACAGCGCGCCTCTGCTCATAAGAGATTTTTGGGTCCGGCAAAAGATATTGCAATTTTACTCGCCCGCCAGTGCGGGCGATGCTCGTTCGGCACGGGAGGCCATGATACGCGCCCCCAATCCACCGGGAGAGGTCCTTGCAGTCGACGTCGATCGTACAAGCACCCGCGTTGAAGCCTGGCGATGCTGTCGAACTGATCCGGCGCGCGGCCGCGCTGATCTTCGATGTCGACGGCACCCTGGCCGAGACCGAAGAGCTGCATCGGCGGGCCTTCAACCATGCCTTCGCCCGCCACGGTCTCGGCTGGCATTGGGACCGCGCCGTCTACAAGGATCTGCTGCGGGTGACCGGCGGCAAGGAACGCATTCGCGCCCACCATGAAAGGCTGCGGATCGCTCCATCGTTGTCCGACGAGGACATCGCGGAGCTTCACCGCATCAAGACCGCGCATTATGCCGAGCTGATCGAAACAGGCTGCTGTCCGCTACGGCCGGGCGTCGCGGACCTGTTGGCCGCGGCGTTGTCGCGCGGCCAGCGGCTTGCGATTGCGACCACGACCTCGCACGGCAATATCGATGCGCTGCTGTCGCAGGCGCTGGGCAAACGCTGGGCCGCGGACTTCGACGCGATCGTCGCCGGTGACGATGTCCGTCACAAGAAGCCGGCGTCGGACGTCTATCTCGAGATCCTGGCGCGGTTGAAGCTGGCGCCTATGGAGTGCGTTGCGATCGAGGATTCCGCCAACGGCCTGATCGCGGCGTCGCGGGCGAACATTCCCGTGCTCGTCACCCGAAGCATGTTTTTCCGGGACGATGATTTCAGCGAGGCGCGGTTCGTGCTGGATGATCTGTCGGGACTGGGGCGCCCTGGACGAGGCTGCAGATCAAAAAACTGAAAAACAACCCCATGCAAAGTAGATCGCGTTGGCGTGACGGCCGCTTTCAGTGGATGCGGTGGCTCGGGCTATCGTCTTCAGCCTGCTCGACAATCTGCGCGATCGGACTCGACTGGTGATGAACGAGGCGCCAGCCATCGCCGACGCGCCGAAAATGGTTGGCCGCGGCCAAAGCGGTGCCGTCGACGATCTCGATGCAGAGCACGCGCGCGCTGTCGCCGTCGACGATCGCTTGCGGCTCGGCACAGGCGATCTGCGGCCGCTCCGGATTCTGCAGGATGTCGCGCCAGCTTCCGATCACGGTGGCACGGCCGACGATCGCGGGCCAGCCGGGATGAATGCAGGAGATGGCGTCGTCATCCGCCCACATCCGCTCCATGCCGTCGAAGTCGCCGGTCGCGAAGGCGGCGTAAAAGGCCGCGTTGGCGGCGATCACCTTGCTGTCCTTTGTCATGGCTCTCGGGTGGGCCAATGACAGGCAAAAATCAAGCGCGACTTCCGTCGACTTTGACCGCAGTGCAGCATTCAAGGCGCTGCTGCCCATTTCGTGATCAGGCGGAGACGAGCGTCTCCACCGTCCGCCGCGCACCTTCCGTATAGAGACGGCCGAGGGCCGCAGTCACGGCCTCGCGCAGGCGCGGTTCGGCCCCCAAGGCCCCGAACACCTTCTCGACTCCGAGCAGTGCGGGCGCGAGCCGTTCGGCGACGGGACCGG
>NZ_LGHM01000249.1 GCF_001908185.1 Bradyrhizobium sp. AS23.2 | reverse complement strand
GATTTGCGGCTTGGCGCGCGGCGTCGGCACCGGATCGGCGGGCTTGGCTGCGGCGGCGACCACGGTCGGTGCGGACGGTCTCGTGGCGACGGCAGGGGCGCCCTCGTCATCCTCGTCGCTGCTCGCGGCGGCCGGAGCCGACTTGCCCTTGAACAGGGCGGCGAAGAAATTCAGCTTGCCGCCGGCGTCATCGCCGCTGCCGCGCCGCTCGATGTCGGCCTTGGCGAGCTCATAACCCTTCAGCGGCACGCCGTCGGTCGGCACATGCACCGTGCGGCCGTCAGGGAACACGCGAGCGAGCTGGTCATGCGTCATGCGCGGCCAGTGCCGGATGCTGCCGGTGTCGAGGTGCACGAAGGGCGAGCCGGAGGTCGGATAGAAGCCGACGCCGCCACGCTGCAGGCGCAGGCCGGCGAAGCGGATCTGCTCCAGCGGCACGCCGGGAATGTAGAAGTCCATCGCATGCCCCAGCATGTGCTGGCTGAAGCGCGCCACACCGGAGGAGCGGCGGCGGAGCATGGCGTTGGTGGCGGGGGAGCGGTAGGAGGAGATGATCTGGATCGGCTGCTTGCCGTCGACGTCGCGATAGACTTCCCAGAGGATGTCGAAGAGGTGACGGTCCATGACCGTCTCGTCCTGGGTGCGCCAGTCGCGCAGGAAGTGGTTGATCTGCTTCAGCGCCGCTTCGTCGTAGCGGCCGTCGCGCTTGAAGGTGACGGTGAGGTCTTCGCCGGAATGGGTGTGGTGGAAGGATAGCGTCTTGGTTTCGTTCAGCGCGGCGGCGTTATGAACAGAACCTGCGGCGGCAAGTAGCAATACGGAAGCGAGGCCGATCCGGGATCCGGCCTTCACTCCCGCATGGGACAACGACAGCACCGCGAATTGGCGTGCGAGACCAGTCAGCACGTTAGAGCCCACCCAGTCGACGAGCGTTCAAAATGGACTCTCCCGCCAACCCCGTAGCGCGCGAAAGAGGATGAACGCATTCTTAAAGCAAGAAGGTTAATTCGAGGTTGACCTTCCCGCCCCCAAACCAAGTCAGGATACGATCCTAAACGGTTGAGTGTGGCAAAAAAACGCCCGCTGCCCGGGGGCAGGTGGAGAATGGTTAAACGTTAAGCGCCCCCATCCAGGGGATGGGGGCGCTGATTTTATTGCAGATTTTCAGGAAACAGGTCGGCGAGGCCGAGCCGGGCCTCAGCGGGTGAACACCCGCTGCTGCTGCGGACGGCGGCCGACCGGAGCCGGCGGTGGGGTCGGCGCCCCGAACAGCCGCTCGAAGAAATTCGGGCCTGACGAGCCGAAGCCGCCGCCATTGTTGGCCACCGCCACGCCGGACGGAAGCGTCGTTGCCGGGCGCGAATAGCTCGGCTGGGAATGCGCAACGATGGCCTCGAGGTCCTTGCCGCGGTTGTTCTTCAGGATGTTGATCATGGTCGCATCGCGGCCATAGACGTCCTTGCGGAATTGCAGCTTGCCGCCATCGTCAACGAACGCGGTCTGGTAGGTGAGGTTCACCGGGATCGGCGTTGGGAATTTCAAGTCGATCTCGCTCTTGCCGTACATGCTGCGCACGCGCTCCGGCGTGTATTTCTCGTTCGGCATGGCGATGTTGAGCAGAACGGACGCGTACTGGTCCGGGTTCTGCACGCGCATGCAGCCATGGCTGAAGGCGCGATCTTCCTTGCCGAACAGGTTCTTGTCCGGCGTGTCGTGCTGATAGACCAGGAACTTGTTCGGGAAGTTGAAGCGGATGCGGCCGAGCGCGTTGGCTTCACCGGGCGGCTGCGAGATGTGCACCGAGCCGTCGCGGTTCTGTTCGAGCTTGAGGCCCATGCGCTGGAGCACGGTCGGGTCCTGTTGAAGCGCCGGCAGGTACTCGTTGTAGACGATCGAGGGCGGCACGTTCCAGGTCGGATTGACCGTGATGTACTTCATCGTCTCGGTGAGCAGCGGCGTCGCATGCGTGCCCGGCTTGCCGGTGACGACGCGGGTGGTCCAGACCTGCTGGTCGCGCTGCATCACCTTCAGCGTATAGTCGGGAATGTTGAGGATGACATAGGCATCGCCCAGCGCGGGCGCGCCGAGGTCGCGCGGCAGCCAGCGCCAGCGCTCCATGTTCACCAGCACCACGTCGATCTGCTTGTCGCGCTTCGGGGTGTTGATTGCCTTGACGGTCTTGTCGTCGAGAATGCCGGTCGCCTTGATCTCGGCACCGTTCTGGAATTTGCGCACGGCTTCGGCGACCGTCGCGTCATAGCGAGTGTCACTGGCGTTCTCGGTGATGCCGAGCTTGGCGCGGAGCTGCGGCACGCGCGGATCCTCGACGACGACCTCAGCCTGCTTCCTGCCGCGGGCCGGGGTGTACCTCAGCGCCGGGCCGTCGGCGATCTCGATCACCGCGCCGTCGCCCTGGCCGCGGAGCTGTGCGAGCTTCGCCTTCAGCTCCTTGTAGAGCTTCTGCGGCGGGTTGTAGCTGTCGAGTGCAGCGGAGGCGTCGGCAGCGGTCGTGACCTTGGTGAGCACCTCGCTCGGATCGACCGGATGCTCGGGATAGAGGATGTCTGCGCTGACCTGCGACCAGTGCATGCGGCCGCTCTGGGCCTGGCGCGCATAGTCGAACATGCTGGCGGTGAGCTTCAACTCGGCATCGGCGAGCGCATCGGGCGTGGTCGCCGCGGCGAAATCCGGTACCGGATAGTCGCTCGCGTCGAGGCCGTCGGAGGCCGCATCCTTCAGCCGTGCGATCACGCCCTTCGCCGCGGCCGTCAGGCTGCCGCCCTGGGTCCAGACCGGCGCGAAGTCACGTGCACCGTAAAACTTCTCGACGGCGGCGCGCTCGTTCTTGCGGTCGAAATGGCGCGAGGTCTTGGCGCCGATGATGTCCTTCAGCTTGTCGGCGACCGGCTGGTCGGCGGCGGGAACGTTGCTCGCGGCCTTCACGGGCTCGGCGGCCGGTTCCTTGGCGATCTCCTTCGGCGGCTCGGCCGGAGCTGCTGCAGTGGCGGGCGCTGCGGGGACGACCGGCGTTGCGGTCGCAGTGTCGGCCTTCGCGGGTTCGGTCTTCGCCGGCTCCGTTTTGGCCGTTTCGCTCTTCGGCGCCTCAGTGGCGGGCGTGGTGGCGACGTCGGAAGGCTTGGTCTCGACTTTGTCGGCGGCCGGTGCGGCCTCGGCCTTCACAGGTTCCTTGGCAGGCTCTGTCGCGGAGTCGTGGATCGTGGCGGTGGTGTCGAGCTTGATGTCGGATGCGGTCGGGGGGCGGGACGTTTGCCGGCTCGGGGCGCGGGATCGCGGCTTCGATCGCGAGCTCGGCGGCGCTGCTGCGCGCCTGATCCTGCGCCAGGGCTGAGCTGGCCGATACCGTGAGGAAGATTGCCGCGACCGTCATCAAGACGCGGTCAAAGCCTGCACGGTGGTTCAAACAGTCACGCATTTCGCACCCCTCGGGTGAACTGTCCCTCGTGGAACAGCTTCGTTATCGCCTAATTGAGCTTCGGCTAGATCGCGCCGGTCTCTTGAAAGTTGCACGCCTGAACGCAACGATTCATACGCAGACGATACATAGGCCCCGCTTTTGCAGCCAGCGCTGCCCGGGACAACTCGCGACAAACTGACTTCAAGAAAGCCCGTTTGCAACGGATTGTGCGCTGTCGGTACGCGCTTTTCCCTGAGTCTGTCACTTCCAAGTCACGGTTCACGTCGCAGCCAAATTTCGCCGTAATGCGAAGGGTTTGTGGCCACGGGGCTCCTTCGTTCGCATGAGGCTCAGTGCGTCTCCTCACCGCTTTTCCCGCCATGGCCGGGCACCCCGGCTTCGTCGAGTTTGCGGTAGAGCGTGGACCGGCCGATTTTGAGGCGGCGGGCGACCTCGGACATCTGTCCGCGATAGTGCGAGATCGCGAAGCGGATGATCTCGTTCTCCATGTCCTCTAGCGCGCGAACATCGCCGGTCGGGGTCAGCATGGAGAGGGATCCCGCCAAGGGCAGCGGCGCGATCGGAATTTCACCACCTGAGACCACCGAGGGCGCCGCGATCGGCTCAAGCATCAGCGGCGCGGTTGGTATGTCCGTTGCGGGATGCGGCTGCGAGGTGAGCAGGGGGAAGTCGCCGAGGCCAAGCTGGTCGCCGTCGCTCATGACCACGGCGCGATAAACCGCGTTTTCGAGTTGGCGGATGTTGCCGGGCCAGTCGAGCTGGGCGAGGTGCGCCACGGCCTCGCCGCTGATGCCGGAGATCGGGCGATTCTCCTCGGCGGCAAAGCGCGCTAGGAAATGCCGGAGCAGATGCGGGATGTCCTCGCGCCGGGCCCGTAGCGAAGGGATCGTCAGCGGCAGCACGTGCAGGCGATAGAACAGGTCCTCGCGGAAATGCCCCTGCTTCACCCGTTCCAACAGCCTGCGGTTGGTCGCGGAGACGATCCGGACGTCGACCTTGACCGGCCTGCGGCCGCCGACCGCCTCGACCGCACCTTCCTGAAGCGCGCGGAGCAGCTTGACCTGCGCGGTCAGCGGCAGCTCGCTTACCTCGTCCAGAAACAACGTGCCGCCATGAGCTTCGACGAACTTGCCGCTGTGCCGTTCGGTGGCACCGGTGAAAGCGCCCTTCTCGTGGCCGAACAGGATGGACTCGACGAGGTTGTCGGGGATCGCACCGCAATTGACCGCGACGAAGGGTTTTGCCTTGCGCTCGCCGCTGCCATGGATGGCGCGCGCGAACATCTCCTTGCCGACGCCGGACTCGCCCTCGATCAACACGGGGATCGAGGAGTTAGCCGCCTTCTGCGCGGCGCGCATCACGCCCGCCATCGCCTCGGCGCGCGTGATGATGTCGGAGAAGGTCAGCCGGCCCTCGCGGCTGTGACGCATGCGCTGCAATTCGCCCTTGAGCGCCGAGGCGTTGAGCGCGTTGCGCAAGGAGACCTGAAGCCGCTCCACGCCGACCGGCTTGACCACGAAATCCGCCGCACCCGCGCGCATCGCCGAGATCACGTTGTCGATGCCGCCATGGGCGGTCTGCACGATGACGGGGACGCTGAGGCCAGCTTCGCGGATTTTCGCCAGCACGCCCATACCGTCGAGGCCGGGCATCACGAGATCGAGGATGACGGCATCGATGGCCGGCGCATCGGGGGCGGTGAGGGCGGCAATCGCGGCGTCGCCGGACTCCACGACGACCGTCTCATAGCCGCATTTCTGCACCATGTTCTCGACCAGCCGGCGGGCTACAGCGTCGTCGTCGGCGATCAAAATACTGGCAGCCATGGTGTTCCCCGCACGCTACTACTATCTGTCTCGAATCGGGGCACTCTGGCCGAAGCCGATTAACGCACTCTTAAACCTTGGTGCCCCCGCCCGCCGTCGCGATTGTTGAACACAGGTTTCCCACACAATGACTTCGCGCTCCAAGTCCGCTCTCCGCAAGCCAGCCACCAAATCTGCCGCCAAGAAATCCGTAGCCAAGAAATCCGTCGCCAAGAAATCCGTCGTCACGGCAAAACCCTCCAAACCTTCGCTCGCCAAACCTTCGCTCGCCAAGCCTTCACTCGCCAAGCCTTCACTCGCCAAGCCTTCACTCGCCAAGCCTTCACTCGCCAAGTCTTCACCCGCCAAGCCTGCGAGCAAGGCCGGCAAGCTTCCGGAGTGGAACCTCGCCGATCTCTATTCCGGGATCGACGCCCCGGAAGTGGCGCGCGATCTCGAAAAGATGGATGCCGACTGCGTCGCGTTCGAAACCGACTACAAGGGCAAGCTCGCAACAGGGACAGCAAAGGAAGATGGCGGAAAATGGCTCGCCGAGGCGGTGCGGCGCTATGAGGCGATCGACGATCTCGCCGGCCGTCTCGGCTCCTATGCCGGTCTCGTCCACGCCGGCGATAGCGTTGATCCCAAGATTTCAAAGTTTTACGGCGATGTGTCGGAGCGGCTGACGGCGGCGTCCACCCATCTTCTGTTCTTCGCGCTCGAGCTCAACCGTGTCGATGACGATATTTTGACCCGCGCGATGCAAGCCGCCGAGCTCGCGCACTACCGTCCCTGGATCGAGGATCTGCGCAAGGAGAAGCCATACCAGCTCGATGACAAGCTCGAGCAGCTCTTCCTGGAGAAGGCGCAGACCGGCTATTCCGCCTTCAACCGGCTGTTCGACCAGACCATTTCCGGCCTGCGCTTCAAGGTCGGGGCCAAGGAGCTCGCGATCGAGCCGACGCTCAACCTGTTGCAGGACCGCGACGGCGCCAAGCGCAAGACCGCGGCCGAGGCGCTGGCGAAAACCTTCAAGGCCAATGAGCGCACCTTTGCGCTCATCACCAACACGCTCGCCAAGGACAAGGACATCTCCGATCGTTGGCGCGGTTTTCAGGACGTCGCGGATTCCCGCCATCTGAACAACCGTGTCGAGCGCGAGGTGGTCGATGCGCTGGTCGCCTCGGTGCGTGCGGCCTATCCAAAACTGTCGCATCGCTACTACGCGCTGAAGGCGCGCTGGTTCGGGAAGAAGCGGCTCGCTTATTGGGACCGCAACGCGCCGCTGCCCTTTGCCGCGACCGACACCATCGCCTGGCCTGACGCGCGAAGCATGGTGCTGACGGCCTATCGCGGCTTCTCGCCCAAGATGGCCGATATCGCCGAGCGCTTCTTCACTGACCGCTGGATCGACGCCCCGGTGCGTCCGGGCAAGGCGCCGGGCGCGTTCTCGCATCCGACCACGCCGTCGGCGCACCCTTACGTGCTGATGAACTACCAGGGCAAGCCGCGCGACGTGATGACGCTCGCGCACGAGCTCGGCCATGGCGTGCACCAGGTGCTGGCGGCGAAGAACGGCGCGCTGATGGCGCCGACGCCGCTGACGCTGGCGGAAACCGCGAGCGTGTTCGGCGAGATGCTGACCTTCAGGCGGCTCCTGGCGCAGACCAAGAGCGCCAAGCAGCGCCAGGCGCTGCTCGCCGGCAAGGTCGAGGACATGATCAACACCGTGGTGCGGCAGATCGCGTTCTATTCCTTCGAGCGCGCGGTCCACACCGAGCGCAAGAACGGCGAGCTCACCGCGACGCGGCTCGGCGAGATCTGGCTGTCGGTGCAGGGCGAGAGCCTGGGGCCGGCGATCGAGATCAAGGCTGGTTACGAGAATTACTGGATGTACATCCCGCACTTCATCCATTCGCCGTTCTACGTCTACGCCTATGCGTTCGGCGACTGTCTCGTGAACTCGCTCTACGCCGTCTACGAAAACGCCGCCGAAGGCTTCGCCGAGCGCTATCTCGACATGCTCGGCGCCGGCGGCACCAAGCGCTATTCTGAGCTGCTGCGGCCGTTCGGGCTCGATGCCAAGGATCCCAAGTTCTGGGACGGGGGGCTCAGCGTGATCGCCGGGATGATCGACGAGCTGGAGGCGATGGGCTGAGGGGCGGAGCGCCCCTCTACGAGGGAAAGGGGGCCGTAATACATCTGTTGAACTGTTCCTTTGGGCGTGTTATACATATGTATAACGTACTGGAGGCAAGGCCATGAAGATCGAGATCAAGAAGATCGGCAATTCCGATGGTCTGCTCCTGCCGCGTGAGTTGATGCAGCGGCTCGATCTCAAGCGGGGGCAGCAATTGCACATCGTGGAATTGCCCGGCGGTGGCTTCCAGGCGCTGCCCTACGATCCCGACTTCGAGCGGACCATGGAAATCGCCGATGAGGTGATGGATAAGTATCGCGACACGCTTGCGGCACTCGCAAAGTAGCCAGCTCACTCAAATGAGCGAGCTGGAAGAACCGCTCTGGATGGCCTACGAGCAGGCTGTCGCAATCCACAGTCGACAACTCCGACGCTTCGGCGGCGCGCCGGGATTGCGCGACGAGGGCATGCTGCGCTCGGCGCTGGAGCGGCCGATCAACAAATGGCGCTACGAGCAGGCGACGCTGGACGAACTCGCCGCGGCATGCGCATTCGGCCTCGCGAAAAATCGTGCGTTCGTCGATGGAAACAAGCGCATCGCCTTCGTGGCGATGATGGTGTTCCTCCACAAGAACGGTGTTGCGTTTAGTCCAGATCCTGCGGAGGCCGCGACCATCATCCTCTCACTCGCCGCCGGCGAGGTCAGCGAGCGGAGCCTCACGCGCTGGATCCGCGATAATCTGGATTCCAAATGACCTGATTTGCCGGAAAACCGCGCATCCGTGCCGTTGCCCTGCCCGAAGCTTTGCGGTATCCAGCCAAAGAATTCGACTTTCGACTGGGGACATTCCATGGCTGACCATAGCGAAGTGGCGTACACCACCGCCGACGGCAACGACTACATTGCCCACGAACAGACCTATGAGGGCTTCATCAAGCTGGTGAAGTACGGCACGGCCTCGGTCGCGCTCATCGTGATCCTGATGGCGATCTTCCTGACCTGATCCATCGCCTGCTGCACCGCCATCGCCGGCGGTGCCCACAAAATTTGCATCCAAGCCGGTTCCAAAACCGGTATCCAACGTTGCGGGAGTAACGCTAAGTTCGCGTGCGCGCTTTGTCCCGCGTCGCCGGAGGGCCTATGAAGATCGCCGTTGCCAAGGAAATCGATCCGTCGGAGCCGCGTGTCGCCGCCTCACCTGATACGGTGAAGAAGTTCAAGGCGTTAGGCGCCGAGATCGCCGTCGAGCCGGGCGCCGGCATCAAGTCGGGCCTGCCGGATTCCGAATTCACCGCCGCCGGTGCCACCGTCAGCGCCGATGCGCTGAAAGACGCGGACATCATCATCAAGGTCAAGCGCCCCGAGGCGTCCGAGCTCGCGCAGTACAAGCGCGGCGCGCTCGTTATCGCCATCATGGATCCCTACGGCAACGATGCCGCGCTGAAGGCGATGGCCGACGCCGGCGTCTCCGCCTTCGCGATGGAATTGATGCCACGCATCACGCGCGCGCAGGTGATGGACGTGCTCTCGTCGCAGGCCAACCTCGCCGGCTACCGCGCCGTGATCGAGGGCGCAGAGGCGTTCGGCCGCGCCTTTCCGATGATGATGACGGCGGCCGGCACTGTGCCAGCGGCCAAGGTGTTCGTGATGGGCGTCGGCGTCGCCGGCCTGCAGGCGATCGCGACCGCGCGCCGCCTGGGGGCCGTCGTCACCGCGACCGACGTGCGGCCCGCGACGAAGGAGCAGGTGGAATCGCTCGGTGCGAAATTCCTCGCCGTCGAGGACGAGGAGTTCAAGAACGCGCAGACTGCCGGCGGCTACGCCAAGGAGATGTCCAGGGAGTACCAGGCCAAGCAGGCGGCGCTCACGGCCGAGCACATCAAGAAGCAGGATATCGTGATCACCACCGCGCTGATCCCGGGCCGGCCGGCGCCGAAGCTGGTCTCGGGCGAGATGGTCAAGTCGATGAAGCCGGGTTCGGTGCTGGTCGATCTCGCGGTCGAGCGCGGCGGCAATGTCGAGGGCGCCAGGGCCGGTGAGGTCGTCGATCTCGATGGCATCAAGATCGTCGGCTACACCAACGTCGCCGGCCGCGTCGCGGCCTCGGCCTCCAGCCTCTACGCGCGCAATCTGTTCTCCTTCATCGAGACCATGGTCGACAAGAAAGAGAAGAAGCTCGCGGTGAACTGGGACGACGAACTCGTCAAGGCGACCGCGCTGACCAAGGACGGCGCCGTCGTCCACCCGAACTTCCAGCCGAAGGCGTAAGGAGAGATCGCCATGGAGCATGCTGCACAGGTCGTCGACCCCTTCATCTTCCGGCTGTCGATCTTCGTCCTCGCCGTCTTCGTCGGCTATTTCGTGGTGTGGTCGGTGACGCCTGCGCTGCACACGCCGCTGATGAGCGTGACCAACGCGATCTCTTCGGTGATCGTGGTCGGTGCGCTGCTCGCGGGCGGCGTCGCCAATGTATCGAGCGGCTCGGGCTGGGCGCGCGCCTTCGGCTTCGTTGCACTGGTATTTGCCTGCATCAATATCTTCGGGGGCTTCCTTGTCACCCAGCGCATGCTGGCGATGTACAAGAAGAAGTCGAAGTAAGCGGCCACCTCGGGCTGAAGGGATCAATGGGGACCTGAGATGAGCGCGAACCTCTCTGCATTCTTGTATCTCGTGGCGGGAGTGCTGTTCATCCTGTCGCTGCGGGGGCTGTCGAGCCCGGCTTCGTCGCGCCAGGGCAATCTGTTCGGCATGATCGGCATGGCGATTGCGGTCGCCACCACGCTCGCCAACCATCCGCCGGCAGACGGCGTCGCCTGGGTGCTCGTCATCGTTGGCATCGCCATCGGTGCTGCGATCGGCGCGGTCATCGCGCGGCGCGTGCCGATGACCTCGATGCCGGAGTTGGTCGCCGCCTTCCATTCGCTGGTCGGCATGGCAGCGGTTCTGGTCGCCGCCGGCGCGTTCTACGCGCCCGAAGCCTTCGACATAGGCACGCCCGGCAACATCCATCCGCAGAGTCTGGTCGAGATGTCGCTCGGCGTTGCCATCGGCGCCCTGACCTTCACCGGCTCGGTGATCGCGTTCCTGAAGCTGTCCGCGCGCATGAGCGGCTCGCCGATCATCCTGCCGTTCCGCCACATCATCAACATCGCGCTCGCCGCGGCGCTGGTGTTCTTCATCGTCGGGCTCGTCCTGTCCGGCAGCGCATTCGACTTCTGGATGATCGTCATCCTGGCGCTGGCACTCGGCGTGCTCATGATCATCCCGATCGGTGGCGCCGACATGCCGGTCGTGATCTCGATGCTGAACTCCTACTCCGGCTGGGCCGCGGCGGGCATCGGCTTCACGCTCGGCAATTCCGCGCTGATCATCACCGGCGCGCTGGTTGGCTCGTCCGGCGCGATCCTGTCCTACATCATGTGCCACGCGATGAACCGGTCCTTCATCTCGGTCATCCTCGGCGGCTTCGGCGGCGAGACCGCGGCGGCCGGCGGCGGCACCGGCGAGCAGAAGCCCGCCAAGCTCGGCTCCGCCGATGACGCGGCTTTCATCATGAAGAACGCCTCGAAGGTCATCATCGTGCCCGGCTACGGCATGGCGGTGGCGCAGGCCCAGCACGCGCTGCGTGAAATGGCTGATACCCTGAAGAAGGAAGGCGTCGAGGTGAAGTACGCCATTCACCCGGTCGCTGGCCGCATGCCCGGCCACATGAACGTGCTTCTGGCCGAAGCCAACGTTCCCTACGATGAGGTGTTCGAGCTCGAGGACATCAACTCCGAATTCGCGCAGGCCGACATCGCCTTCGTGATCGGCGCCAACGACGTCACCAACCCGGCTGCCGAAGAGGACAAGAGCTCGCCGATCTACGGCATGCCGGTGCTCCAGGTCTGGAAGGCCGGCACCGTGATGTTCATCAAACGTTCGCTCGCGTCCGGCTATGCCGGCATCGACAATCCGCTGTTCTATCGCGACAACACCATGATGCTGCTCGGCGACGCCAAGAAGGTCACCGAGAACATCGTCAAGGCGATGTAACGCGAGGGCGCTGACCGTGGCCATCAACAAGGAATGGCACCGGTCCCATCGCATGCCACAGAAGGCGACACGCGAGCGTGTCGCATTGCACGCCGCACATGCCGCGCCGTGCGGCTGCCGCGAGATCCCATTGAGCATCCGGCCAGATGTCCTCAAATTGCTCGAGAGCCGCCGCAAGCCCTGAACTGTGGAGTGGTGGGGGCGCGATGACATTCCTGAAATGGATCGCCATCATCCTTGCGGCCGGTTATTTCGCCGGTCTCCTCCTGCTGTTCGTGAAACAGCGCGCCATCCTGTTTCCGGCCCAGACCGCCGAGCGCACGGCGCCTGCCGCGGCTGGGTTTCCGGAGGCCGAGGAGCATGTCCTGACCACGTCGGACGGCGAGAAGGTCATCGTCTGGCACGTGCCGGCGAAGCCCGGCCGTGCCGTGGTCCTCTTCTTCCACGGCAATGGCGATTATCTCGCGGGCCTCGTCGGCCGCTTCAAGGCCATCACGGCTGACGGCACCGGTCTCGTCGCGCTCTCCTATCGCGGCTATGCGGGCTCCAGCGGCGCGCCGAGCGAAGACGGCCTGCTGCGCGACGCAGCAGTCGCGTATTCATTCGCGACAGAGCGTTATGACGCCCAGCGGATCGTCGTCTGGGGATTCTCGCTCGGGACCGGTGTCGCCGTTGCGGTCGCGTCGGAGCATCCGGTCGGGAAGCTGATCCTCGAGGCTCCCTTTACGTCGATCGTCGACGTCGCTGCCTCGCATTTCCCGTTCGTTCCGGTCCGCCTCCTGATGCGCGACCGGTTTCACTCGGACGAGCGTATCGCACGGGTCACGGCGCCGCTCCTGATCGTGCATGGCGCGCTGGACCCCACCATCCCGATCGCATTCGGTGAGAAGCTGTTTGCGCTGGCTCACGAGCCGAAGCGGTTCGTGCGCCTTCCCGGCGGCGGGCACGACGATCTCGGCAGCTATGGCGTCGTCGAGATCGCACGGCAATTTATCAATGGCGGGTGAGGGCTGACGGGGACGATCTTCTCGCGCATAATCGGATTGCTTGTTTGAAGGAATTGTTGGCATGAGCGCACACAGACCGATGCCGCGGTCATCATGGATTTTCCCCGCTTTGGCGGTGCTGCTGTTCCTGATCGTGACCGCGACCGGTTACGGCTTCACCCTGTCGGCCGGCGGAGGCCTGTTTGCGATCGTCCTCCTGGTGATCCTGTTCGGCACCGTGTTCGCGGCCGTCCACCATTCCGAGGTGATCGCGGAGCGCATCGGCGAGCCCTACGGCACACTGCTGCTCACGCTGGCGGTCACCATCATCGAGGTCGCGCTGATCACCACGATCATGCTGGGCGACAAGCCGGCGCCAGAGCTCGCGCGCGACACCGTCTTCGCGGTTGTGATGATCGTCTGCAACGGCCTGGTCGGCCTCTGCGTCTTCATCGGCGGCCTGCGCTATCGTGAGCAAGACTTTCAGGTCTCGGGCGCCAACGTCTATCTCAGCGTGCTGATTGCGCTGGCGACCATCACGCTGATCATGCCCAATTACACACTGACGACGCCGGGGCCGATCTATTCGACGATTCAGCTCGGTTTCGTCGACCTCGTGACGATCGTGCTCTACGGCGTGTTCCTCTATACCCAGACCGTCCTGCACAAGGACTACTTCGTCCACGAGAGGGCGGACGACGAGGGCGGGGAGGCCCACCTGTCCGGCAAGTTGCTGGCGCTTAGCATCGCGCTGCTCCTGATCTCGCTTTTGGCCGTCGTTCTCCTCGCCAAGAAGTTCTCGCTGGTGGTGGACGCTGTCGCCGCCAAGATCGGTGCTCCGCCGGCCTTTGCCGGTCTTTTGGTCGCTCTCCTGATCCTGATGCCGGAGGGTGTCTCAGCGATTGCCGCGGCCCGCAAGAACGATCTCCAGAAGAGCATCAACCTCGCGCTCGGCTCCTCGCTTGCAACCATCGGCCTGACCATTCCGGCGGTCGGGCTCGCGACCTATGCCCTCAATCAGCCGCTCGTGCTGGGCCTCAATCCCCAGAACACGGCGCTCTTGCTCCTGACATTCTTGCTGAGCATGCTGACCTTCGGCACCGGCAGGACCAATGTTCTGTTCGGGCTGGTCCATATGGTGGTATTTGCCGTCTACGTGTTCATGGTTTTCGTGCCCTAAAGTGCGATGAAGATTGGGATGAATCATCATCGCGCTTTAGGTTATTGTTTGGGCATGATCTTTCCGGAAAACCGCTGCACACTTTGCGCTAACGCGGCCCTTCGGGTCCGGATCATGCCCTAGGAGGGTTCCTATGCTTGCCGCCAAGTCCGAGGTCCAGGTCGACAACGAGGAGGTTCGGGTGACCGAGTGGCGGCTCGCTCCGGGCAGCGCGACCGGGCATCACACCCACGGCATGGACTACGTCATTGTTCCTGTCGTCGCCGGCGAGATGACTATCGTGGCGCCCAATGGCGAGCGTTCGAAGGCGCAGCTTGCGGCTGGAAAATCCTACTTTCGCAAGGCCGGCGTCCAACACGACGTACTTAACGAAACCTCAACCGAGATCGTGTTCCTTGAGGTTGAACTGAAGCCGTAAGGCGCCGACTTGCCATCGATCCGTCTCAGTTGATCCCTTACAATGCCCCAAAGTTCCCGCATCAAATCGCGCGGGGAGTGGCCGAGAAATGCTGAAATACCTCGCTAAAATTTCGATGGATATTTTCCCCTCGGTGCTCGCGACCATCATCGGGGCGTACATTGTTAACCACTACATCAACGCCAGGCCGGCGGCTGATGCCCCTGCGGCCGTTGTGGCGCCTGCCCAGCCCGGCAAGGACGGCAAGCCTGCCGACGTTGCCAACCTCCCGGCACCCGGCGTCAAGGCCAAGGGCGTCCCTGAGAAAAGCATCTCCCAGAAGAGCGTGACCGACAAGGCGGCCGCCGAGAAGCCGGCCGACAAGTCCGCCGAACATCCGGCCGAGACCAAGGTCGCGGACGTGGCTCCCGCCGAGGCCGCTCCGCACGGCCGCGCCCCGGCGCGTGAGAAGGCGCTCGCCAAGTCCACCCCAGCGTCAACTTCCGCCGCCCCTGTGGTTGAGGCCAATTCGGCGCCGGCTGCTGCGTCCCCGGCCGCGACCCCCGATGCCAACGATCTCGCGCGGGCCGCCATCGAGCGGCTGCGCAAATCGCCTGAGGGCAAGGCCGCGGAAGCCAGATCTGAAGCCAGGTCTTCTGAGACCAAGTCGGTCGAGAGGACGCCGGAGCCTGCGGTGCAGGATGCCGCCCGAACGCCGGAAGCCCCCCGTGTCGTAACTGCGGTGCCGTCGACGGTGCATCCGCTGCCGCCGCCGATCACGGTGTCGACGCCGTCATCCGAGGCCTATGGCAATGGCGGCTCGTCGCAGGCTAACCCGCCCTACACGGCTTCGATCGGCGATGATGGTCCCAACCGGATGACGCCGCCGGCTGATATCCCGGTCCCGGTGATCGCGCCGCCGCTCGATCTGCGTGCCGACGCCGGGGCAGCCACGCCGCGGCCGAAGACCAACGTCGCCGACGAGATGTTGTCGGGCATGAAGTCGATGTTCCACGCGGTTCTGCCCAAAGGCGCCACGCCCGACTAGAGCCATTTCCGTTCCGATGGAATCGGAACGGGGCTCTAGATTCTTGTTTTGACGTGTTTTCTTTACGCGAACCGGTATCCATTTCGCTCGAAAACGCTCTAAGGCGGGACCTGAGCCGCGCTGTCAGCCGCCGACGCGGGTCAGCCCGCTACGGGCGGCATCGTCGCGTGGACGCAAGGCGACTGCCTTGTTGTAGGATGCTGCAGCCTTGGCCTTGTCACCCAGCTTCTCATAGGCCTGTCCCCGCGCGGTCCAGACCTGGGCATTGTGCGGATCGGCTTCGGACGCCTCATCGAGATCAGCCGCCGCTTCCTTGACCTTGCCGAGAGCGAGATAGCTGGTGGCGCGGCCCAGCAGCGGCTCGGCCTTCTGCGGGTTGAGCCCGCTCGCGGCGCTGAAATCGGCTATGGCGAAATCGTGCTCGTTGTTGCCCTGATAGATCAGGGCGCGGCCATAGAGAGCCTGCGCATTATAGGGATCGAGCCCGACGGCGCGATTGAACTCATCCAGCGCTGCCGCCGTCTCCCCGGACTTTGCCAGGGCTTGGGCCTTTGCCGTGCGAGTCTGGGCTTCGGTGACGTTGCCGGCGCTGACCGCGCTCTCCGGGGCAGCAGCCGCTTTGGGTGTTTCCTGCGGCTTGTCCTTCTCCGGCATCAAAGATCCCAGATCGAAGGAGCAGCCGCACAGTGCGATCCCCATCAAGGCCAACGCGAGCGGCTGCGGCCGGAGATGGCGACGCCGCGCCAAGCCGCGTTCGGGGAAAGGGGAGGCCATCTACGGTTCGCTCGCGCTGGTGCCGCATCGGTAGTGCCCCGTCCCAGAAAGGCACCGCTCACAAAACAATAACGCGGGCCAAGGGCCCGCGTCATCGAAAACTGAAGTCTTACAAGCTCGGCAAATCAGCGCGGTCCGCGCGGACCTGCACCCGGGCCACCACGGCCGCCACGATCACCGCCGGGACCTGCGCCGAACACCGGCTTCGGCTTCATCGGCAGGAGGCCTTCACGCTGGAGCTTCTTGCGGGCCAGCTTGCGTGCGCGGCGCACGGCTTCGGCCTTTTCGCGGGCCTTCTTCTCGGAGGGCTTCTCGTAGTGTCCGCGGAGCTTCATCTCGCGGAAAATCCCCTCGCGCTGCATCTTCTTCTTCAGCGCCTTGAGGGCTTGATCGACATTGTTATCGCGAACGAGAACCTGCACGCGGCATCCTCTTCAGTAGATCGGATTTGAATTCTGGTAAGTCAAAGGGGATGGCGAAAAGCACAAGCCCTTAACCTTGAGGGCGCGGATGTATCAGACAAAACCCGGGATGTCCACCTGCCAAGCGGGTTTTCGGGCCAAGTTCGGCCATTAAATGCGGCGAAAATACCTCCACGCAGCCCCGATTTGGGAGATTTAGCGCCATTGGCGGGGCGGCGGCCGGAGCTTTGTTCCGGAATTCCAGGAAATCAGGAGAGACGCCACATGGACGTGAAGAAATACGCTGCCGAGGCCATCGGTACATTCTGGCTCACATTCGCCGGTTGCGGCAGCGCGGTGATCGCCGCCGGCTTTCCGCAAGTCGGAATCGGCCTGGTCGGTGTGTCCCTGGCGTTCGGGCTGAGCGTGGTCACCATGGCCTATGCGATCGGCCATATTTCGGGCTGTCATCTGAACCCGGCCGTCACCGTCGGGCTCGCCGCCGGTGGGCGCTTTCCGGCAGGGCAGATCGTGCCCTACGTGATTGCACAGGTTTGCGGCGCGATCGTAGCCGCCGCGCTGCTCTATGTGATCGCCAGCGGCGCTCCCGGATTCGACGTCACCAAGGGCTTTGCATCCAACGGCTTTGATGCGCATTCACCCGGCCATTACAGCCTGGTCGCCTGCTTCATCACCGAGGTGGTGATGACCATGATGTTCCTGTTCATCATCATGGGCGCCACTCACGGCCGTGCGCCTGCGGGCTTCGCGCCGCTCGCGATCGGGCTTGCACTGGTGATGATCCACCTGGTCAGCATCCCCGTCACCAACACGTCGGTGAATCCGGCGCGCAGCACGGGCCCCGCCCTGTTCGTCGGCGGCTGGGCGCTGGCACAGCTCTGGCTGTTCTGGGTCGCACCCCTGATCGGCGGCGCGCTGGGCGGGGTGATCTATCGCTGGCTCAGCGACGAACCCACGGGCGCCGTCGTGGGCGCAAAAACGGCGTGATCGCAAAAGCGGGATCGCGGCAGTTGCCACGGTCCCTCACTTGTCTTTCGGCGGCCTGACTTCGGTGACGTGGCCCATCTTGCGGCCGGGGCGCGGTGCACCCTTGCCGTAGATATGTACGGTCGCTCCCGGCACGCTCAGCCATTTCTCGTAGTCGTGGATCTCGTCGCCGATCAGATTGGTCATGGTGACGACCTCGCCGTGGCGAACGGGCTTACCGAGCGGCCAGCCGGCAATGGCGCGGATGTGCTGCTCGAACTGCGAGACCGAGGCGCCATCGAGGGTCCAGTGTCCGGAATTGTGCACGCGCGGGGCGATCTCGTTGACCAGCACCTTCGGTCCAGTGCCATTGGCGAGCACGAACATCTCGACGGCGAGCACGCCGACATAGTCGAGCGCGCTCGCGATCTTGCCGGCGACGCTGCGCGCTTCCTCGGCGAGCGCATCCGGGATCGGCGCGGGCGCACGGGATATCTTCAGAATGTGATCGCGATGCTCGTTCTCGGTGACGTCGAAACACTCGACCTGGCCCGCGGCCGAGCGCGCGGCGATCACGGAGATCTCGCGCTCGAACGGTACGAAGGCTTCCAGGATCGCGGATTTGGTGGCGAGGCTGGTCCACACCTTGGCGATGTCGTCGCCCGCGCGGATGATGGCCTGGCCCTTGCCGTCGTAGCCGAAGCGGCGGGTCTTCAGCACGGCCGGAAGGCCGATCCTGAAGATCGCCTCGCGCAACGACGAGACCGACGTGACATCGGCATAGGCTGCGGTGCGGACGCCGAGCCGCGTCACGAAATCCTTCTCGGCGAGCCGGTCCTGGGTGGTCTCGAGGACCTTGCGGTTCGGCAGCACGGGGCGGCGCGCATCCAGCACCATCGCGGCGGCCGCCGGCACGTTCTCGAATTCGTAGGTGATGACGTCGACGTCGTTGGCGAACAGCTCGAGCGCTTCGACGTCGGCATATTCGGCGCAGGTCGCATTCAGCACGACGTCGAAAGCCGGCGAATCCGGATCGGGCGAGAACACCTGGCAGCGCAGGCCGAGCCGCGCCGCGGCCATGGCCAGCATCCGCCCCAATTGTCCGCCGCCGAGGATTCCGATGGTGTCGCCGGGCTTCAGCTTCACCTGCTTTGCGTCAATCACGCCTTGTCCTCCGGGCGCTCGGCAACCGCCTCGGTCTGCGCCTTGCGCCAGGCGGCAAGGCGGTCGGACAATGCCGGGTCGGACAATGCCAGCACGGAAGCCGCAAGCAGCGCCGCGTTGATCGCGCCAGCCTTGCCGATGGCAAGAGTGCCGACCGGGATGCCCGCAGGCATCTGGACGATCGAATAGAGCGAATCGATGCCCTTGAGCGTCTTGGATTCGACGGGAACGCCGAACACCGGCAGTTCCGTCAGCGCCGCCGCCATGCCCGGCAGATGCGCGGCGCCGCCGGCACCGGCGATGATGACTTTGTAACCTGCCGTCTTGGCGCCCTTGGCGAAAGCAAACAGCCGGTCGGGGGTGCGGTGTGCCGAAACGATGCGTGTGTCGGCGGCGACGCCGAGCGCTGCAAGCGTGTCGGCGGCATGCCGCATCGTGTCCCAGTCCGACTGGCTTCCCATGATGATGGCGATCGGCGCGGTCATGACGTCAATTGTGCTCGGAAAACAGAAAGATAGGCCAGATTAACGGTTCCGGCCGGCGGCTCGCAAGGCGGTGGCAAGGAGAAGGGAATGCACTATCCTGTCTTGGTGAATCCCCGCAAGCCTTCATTGAGCAGGTTGCCCATGAAGAAACCAAAAAGGGCGAGCGCTGCGAAGGCCAAAACGGGCCGGAAACCCAGCGCCGGTCGCTCCAAAGCCGCCCTCAGGCGTCCGGCCAAGCCGGCGCGGCGCGGAGCGTCGGCCGACGGCGACGCCAAGGTCATCCGCGGCTTGCGGAGCAAGCTCAAGCAGGCCTTGCAGCGGGTCGCGGAACTCGAAGCTGCCGCGGACACCGACTTCCTGCTCGACATTCCGAACCGGCGCGGCTTCGAACGCGAGCTCCAGCGCGCCGTCGCCTACATGAAACGGTACCGCGCCAGCGGCGCGCTGATCGTGCTCGACGTCGATCGGCTGAAGCCGATCAACGACTCCTTCGGCCATGCCGCCGGCGACGAGGTGCTCAAGGCGATCGCCGACGCGCTGACGCGGCAGGTCCGCGCCTCGGACGTGGTCGGCCGGCTCGGCGGCGACGAGTTCGCGCTGCTGCTGTGGAATCTCAGCGAGACAGATGCCAAGGCGAAGGCCGCGGCCTTCGAGCAGGCGATCGACGAATTACCCTTTGTCTTTCGCGGCCAGCACGTGACCGCCGGCGCGTCCGCCGGCGTCGCGGTGCTGGGAGCGCAGTCCGATGCAGCTCGCGCGCTGGAGGAGGCTGACGCAGCCATGTATGTCCGCAAGGCGTGCCGGCGGCACGAGCCGCGGATCAGCCTCGCCAGCAGCTAGAGCATGATCCCGACCCGAAGGGCCGCATGAGCGCGAGGTGTGCAGCGGTTTGCCTTCGCGACAAACGCGGAACGCGTTTGCGCGAAGATCATGCTCAAACGATAATCCTTACAGCGCGGCGAGATCTTCCGGCACATTGCCGAATTTGCGGAGCAGCTTGGCGTCACCGAATTCGCCGGTCATGGGATCGCCGGTGCGGCTGAATGCGACTGCGCCGATGTGGCCGGCGCCGTGCGACAAGATCTCTGCGCGCCGCAACGCAGCCGCCGAGGTCTGGCATTCCTCCGCGGCGCCGGCGACAGGCGATCCGTCGGCATCGATCAGAAAGGGCATTGCAACGTAGTAGGTCACATCCGACATGGCGTTGCTCCAGGTAGGGCATGATCCGGACCCGAAGGGCCGCATGAACGCAAAGTGTGAACCGGCTTTCCCTCGTGACAAACGCGGAACGCGTTTGCGCTTGGATCATGCGGAAAGAATCAAAGCGCGATCTCATCGCGCTTTGGAACTCAGGCGGCGCTGCTCTTGCTCCGCATCTTGCTGCGCGAGGTCTCTGGAATGCAGCCGGCTGAAATTGCCGCCTGCAATTCTTCCAGCTCGGCTTCCAGATATTCGTTGGCCATGATCAGCGCCTTGATGGTGCTGCGCAGATTGCCGTCGCACATCGCAATCGCCTGATCGCAGGCCTGTTCATAATGGCTGTTGTCGAGAAGGGCGGTTGCCGACATCTGCGTTGTCCTTGGGCGTTTCCTGGGGGCGTTGGATGTCCAAATGTTCCTATTTTGTTCTTTTCGAGTCAAGCGGATTCACGTGCGACGAGCCGTTGCGAAAAGCCCGCTCGCGGATCAGGCAATAATGTCCGGCGTGATCTGGTCTTCGATGAAGGCGATGCGGTCGCGCAACAGCAGCTTGCGCTTCTTCAACCGCTGCAACCGCAATAGGTCGGGGGCGGGCGATTGATGCAATGCATCGATCGCCGCATCGAGATCTCGGTGTTCCTGCTGCAACCGGGTGAGCTCGGCTTCAAGCTCACGCTCATCTTCATGGGTCATGTCTGCGGTGGCCGAAAAACCGATAGGCTTGAGACTGGGCTGTGGATGCCCTGTGGAAATTATCGTCCTTGCGCGGCGTGATCGCAAGCGATCTGCGACACCCGCTCACCGATCTTCCGCAACATATTGAATGATTCGCTGCAGCGCTGCGCAAGCGCATTGATATCATGGATTTTTCCAGCGCGGTTCCTTACTCACGCTTCATTACATATGAATTTTCAAAAATGACGGTGCGACAACGGATACATATCGACAGAACGAATCGCTGATGTAGACTTCCTCGTCCGGATCGAATCCTAAGGTCACCCCCTACCGAGGAGGTTTCGAATGACAATTCAGGCACATCTGGTTGAATTGGAACGGAAGCACAAACTTCTCGAAAACGAATTGCACGAAGCACTCGTGCACCTTTCAACAGACGACCTGCAAATTGTTGAGTTGAAGCGCCGGAAGTTGCTGGTCAAGGACCAGATCGAACGTCTGAAGCAATCTGGCGATACGCTGCACTAGCAACCCCCGTAACATCGTAGAGTTGATCGTACCCTTTTCGCGCAGGGGTGAGAGCTGTCGCACTCATCCCTGCTGGAAGGTGCGCACCACGCGGAGATATCTGCGCGGCGCTTAGATGTTTGCGAGCTCGGCGACGTGATCCGCGATCGCGAGCGACGACGTCAGTCCCGGCGATTCGATGCCGAACAGGTTGATCAGGCCTTCGACGCCGTGATCGCGCGGGCCCTGCATCAGGAAATCCTGCGTGGCCACCGCCGGCGGCACAATCTTCGGGCGGATGCCCGAATAGCTTGGCATCAATGCGCCGTCAGGCAGCGTCGGCCAGTATTTGCGGATCGCCGGATAGAAGCGCTCGGCCCGTGACGGGTCGACCTCGTAGTCGATTGTCTCGATCCATTCGACGTCGGGGCCGAAGCGCGCCTGCCCTGCCATGTCCAGCGTCAGATGCACGCCGAGCCCGCCAGGCTCCGGCACCGGATAGATCAGGCGTGAGAACGGCGCCTTGGCGTTGCAACTGAAGTAGTTTCCCTTGGCGAGATAGGCCGGCGGAATCCGATCCAGCGGCATGCCGTCGATGTTGCGCGCCACCTTTGTCGCCGAGAGTCCGGCAGCGTTGACGAGGAGGCTGCATTGCAGCGTCATCGGCGCTCCACCGCCGGCCTCGATCTCGATGGCGCCGGCGGTCGCCTTGGCGCGGATCAGCGGAGTGTGGAACGCGAAGGCCGCGCCGGCGCCCTCGGCTTCGCCGCGCAGCGAGAGCATATAGGCGTGGCTGTCGATGATGCCGGTCGAGGGCGACAGCAGCGCGGCGTCGCAGGCGAGCGCCGGCTCCAGCGCACGTGCGGCTTCGCCCGCGAGCAACTGCATGTCGAGCACGCCATTGGCCTCGGCATGCTCCTTGATCGATTGCAGCTTCTCGGTCTCCTTCGCGCTGGTCGCAACGATCAGCTTGCCGCAATTCCTGTGCGGGATGCCGCGTTCGCTGCAGTAGCGGTAGAGCGCGTGCTTGCCGCTGACGCACATGCGCGCCATCCAGCTCCCGGCGCGGTAGTAGATGCCGGCATGGATCACCTCACTGTTGCGCGAGGAGGTGATGGTGCCGATGGCCTCGGCTTCTTCGAGCACGATGACCTCGCGCCCGGCCTGGGCGAGCTTCCGAGCCACCGCGAGCCCGACCACGCCGGCTCCGATGACGACGCAGTCGACCCTATCCATGGTTGTGCAGGATTCTCGCTGAAGCTGCCGATGGCGTCGGCTTGCCTGGGAAACGGGCCGCGCCGCTGTTTTCCGTTAAGGAAGCATTTATCATGTCAGGGCAATTGCCGGATTTTGCGTCACATTTTTCTATTGCACGAACAGGCGTTTACCCGATCCAAACCCGCGAGGCCAGACAATCCGACGTTGAAATCGCGGGTGGCTGATGGCTGAGAAAGACTGGCACGTAGGCAGCATGCTTCCGATTGCTGTGCAGGCCGTCGTGTGCCTGGCCGGCGCGGTCGCGCCTTCGCGCGCCTTTGCGAGGTCGGACAGCTTCGCTCCGCCGAGCTATCTTGGCAATCTCGACCCCAATCTGATCTGGGAAGCCCTGATCGGGGGCATCGTCGTCTGCTCGTTCCTGGCGGCAATCGCGCTGTTGATCCATTCCGCGCTGCGCCGGAGCAAGCGCTCGCAGTTGCGGCGCAACGCCTTCGTCTCCTCCGCCATGAACAATCTCAACCAGGGCGTGGTGATGACGGATGCGCAGCAGCGCATCATCTTCTGCAACGACCGCTATCTCGAGATCTACGGCCTGACGCGCTCGGACCTGTGGACCGGCATGACCGGCCACGACATCCTCGAGTTGCGACGCAAGCGCGGGGTCCTCGCCGTCTCCGCCGACGACTTTTACGAGAAGGCGGCAAGTCCGAACGGCCTGATCAGCGAGTTGCCGGACGGACGCGCCATCCTGGTGAAGTATTTCACTCTGCCGAATGGCGGATCGGTGGCGACCCATCTCGACGTCAGCGAGCAGCGCAAGCTGTCGCGGCAGCTCGCCTCGACCAAGCAATTCCTGGAAACGGTGCTGGACAACGTGCCGGCCTGCGTGGCCGCGAAGAACATCGAAGACGGCCGCTACATCTTTGCCAACAGCGCCTATGAGCGCTTCTGGGGCTTTTCGCGGGACCAGGTCGTCGGCAAGACCGCGCGCGAGCTGTTCGGGCCCAATTCGGCGGCGAGCATCGAGGCGACCGATCGGGCCGCGCTCCTGGCACCGGAAGGGCAGTATCGCAACGAATTCGAGGTCGAGCGCGGCTCGGCCCGGCGCAAGGTGGCCTCGATCCGGATCGTGGTCCGCAACGAGAGCAACAAGCCTGAATTCCTGCTGCTGGTGTTCGAGGACATCACCGACCGCCGCTCGCTGTCGCAGGAGCTGGAGAGCACCAAGAAGTTCCTGGAGCTCGTGGTCGACAACATCCCGGTTGCGCTGATCGTCGAGCAGGTCAAGGACGGCCGCTATCTGCTCGCCAACCGCAGCGCGGAAACGATCCTCAACCGCAGGCGCGAGGAAGCCACGGGCCTGACCGCGTCCGACATTTTCAATCCCAAGGAAGCCAAGCTGATCATCGCGCGCGACGAGGCCGCGATCAAGAAGCGCGGGATGATCACCGAGGAGCATCCGATCTCCACCAAGGACGGCCTGCGGCTGTTCCTCACCCGCCGCGCCACCGTGCTGAACGATTCCGGCGAGCCGCAATATCTGATCAAGACCCACGAAGACGTCACCGACCGCCGGCAGACCGAGTCGCGCATGGCGCACATGGCCTATCACGACGGCCTCACCGATTTGCCGAACCGCGCCGCGTTCCTTCAGGCGCTGACCCAGATGATCGAGGCCTGCGAAGGCACCGGCGAGGAGTTCGCGGTCCTCTGCGTCGACCTCGACGGCCTCAAGGAGGTCAACGACGTCTTCGGTCATGCACTCGGCGACAAGCTCCTGATCGAGGTGGCCCAGCGGCTCCAGGACTCCGCGCGCGGCGGCGTGGTGGCGCGCCTTTCCGGCGACGAGTTCGGCCTGATCATCGACGGCAAGCAGCCGGAAGCGGGACTCGCGCTGGCGCAGCAGGTCGGAGAGGCGGTCGCGCTGGAATTCCAGATCGACGGCCGGGCGGTGCGCGCCGGCGCCACCACCGGCATGTCGATCTTCCCGCACAATGGCGCCGACGGCGCCTCGCTGCTCGCCAATGCGGGTGCGGCACTGTTCCGCGCCAAGCAGAAGTCGCGCGGCACGATCAGCCTCTACCAGCCTGAGATGGACCAGCAGATCCGCGATCGCCGCGTGCTGCACCAGGATCTGTCGATGGCGATCAAGAACGGCGAGCTCTCGCTCGCCTTCCAGCCGCAGGGCGCCGCGCGCCCCAGTGTCGCCGAGAGCAAGATCATCGGTTTCGAGGCGCTGGCGCGCTGGCAGCATCCGGTGCGCGGCCAGGTCTCCCCGGCCGAGTTCATCCCGATCGCGGAAGAGAGCGGTCTGATCGTCGAGATGGGCGAGTGGATCTTGCGCGAGGCCTGCCGCGAGGCGGCATCCTGGCCGAAGCCGCTCCAGGTCGCGGTCAATCTGTCGCCAGCGCAGTTCATGCACGGCGACGTGGTCAGGCTCGTCCATTCGATCCTGATCGAGACGGGCCTCGCGCCCGGCCGGCTCGAGCTCGAAATCACCGAGGGCGTGCTGATCGAGGATTTCGACCGCGGCCTTGCGCTGCTGCGCCGGCTGAAGGCGCTTGGCGTGCGCATCTCGATGGACGATTTCGGCAGCGGCTACTCCTCGCTGAGCTATCTCCAGGCGTTCCCGTTCGACAAGATCAAGATCGACCGCGCCTTCATCATCAATCTCGGCCGCAATCCACAATCGGCGGCGATCGTGCGCGCGGTGATCGATCTCGGCCACGGCCTCGAAATGTCGATCATCGCTGAGGGTGTCGAGACGGTCGATCAGCTCGCCTTCCTGGCCAAGGAGGGCTGTGACGGCGTGCAAGGCTATCTGCTCGGCAAGCCCTTGCCGATCGGCCAATATGCCGGCCTCGTTGGACGCGCCGAGACCATGGAGCTTGCCCTCAAGACCGGCTAAAGCGTTTTCGCGCGAAGTGGATGCGGTTCGCGCAAAGAAAACGCGTCAAACAAGAATCTAGAGCCTGGTTCCGATTTCATCGGAACGGAAATGGCTCTAGTGATGGCGAGCGCTGTGCTCGCTCTCGACAGTTTCATGGCG
>NZ_LGHM01000248.1 GCF_001908185.1 Bradyrhizobium sp. AS23.2 | reverse complement strand
GCTTTGGGTCTTGGCTGTGTGAAAACGCCAAGACACTTGAGCGCGATAGAAGAAGTTATTCGTCCAAGACCAATTCAGCGCGAAAGCCGCGCAAGCGCCTTCAACTTAGACGACCAACTGAAGAATGCAATTCTAGTCGTGTTTCGATGCTTCGCGTTTTTACACAGCCAGGGTCATTCGCGACGAACCCCACCGATCATGACCGACATCCGATGTCCGCTTCGTCCCACTCGCGACCGAAACGGCGTGGCACCGCAATATGTCGCGAAGGGCCATCAGCGGACATCGAATCTTAGTTTTGAAGTGAATGCAAACTACGCTTCGTCCACACCGTCGATGCTCATGGCGCCCGCGCCGTAGGTCATTACGTAAAGGAAGCCGCCTGCCATCACCAGGTTCTTATAGAAATGGATCATGTTGTTGAAGTCCCCGGCCGCCAGGTGAACACCAAAGCCGGTGCCTAGGCAGAAAACGACGAGCGCTGCAGCCGCCCACCGAATCTTGAAACCTACCAGGATGGCCAATCCAGCGAGAAGATGGAAAACGATGGAAATCCAAACCGCCACATCGGGAATTGGTACGTGGACGGTCGCAAAATACTTCGCCGTCCCGCTCGGATCGCGCAGCTGGAAGATGCCGTCCCAGATGAAAAGGCCAGACATCAGCAAGCGCGCAAGCGAAGGCAAGTAGGCTTTCATGGCGTGCATGGCTCGTCGCTCCGTTCTCCCCATCCAGCGGTCTGTTCGTTGTGGTCGCAACGTACTCATCAGACGGGAGTAAAAACGATGGAATTGCCCGGATCCGCATATCCGTACACGCTTGCAACACTGGCAATGACGTTTGCCGGATTCTGCGCAATCGTCATCGTTCTGCGCCAAACGACTGGCAAAGGTATATCGGGCTTCCACCTTGTTCTGACGCGATTATACATGGAATCCGGGCTTTTGTCGGCGGCGTTCTGCATGTTGCCTCCATTGTTGGCACTTTGCGGCCTGACCGAGACGACGGTTTGGCGCGTCTCGAGCGCGATCATTGCAGCGGTGCTGCTCTGCTTCGGGGCGACCTATCCAATGCGGCGCGCCGCTGTTACGGCGGGCTCGCTGCCGAGCACGCGCTGGATGCCAACGCCTCCGTCTCGATGCTGGTCGTCGTCGCTCTCGTCGGCAACGCCGCCGGGTTTCCGTATCGCCCGACCATTGGACCGATAGCCGTCGCTGCTACCTGGTCATTGGGCTGCGGGGCCACGGTCTTCGTATTGGCGCTCAATGCGGTTTGGACGGGACACTGCCGAGGTTGAGACTAACCGCTGAAGTCCGTTCCGGGTCATTTTCGACCGGAGGCGGCCACCACCATATCCCGCCATTTCGGTTGTGCCCCCGAAAGCGGAAGTTGAAATCAGGGTATTGGCATCTGTCACAACGGGCGTGGCGGGTTGATGATGCCGCCCGGCCTGTGATTCAAGTCCCAAACTGGAGCCTCGAACCATGCGCTACGAACTCACCAACTATGAATGGACGGCCATCGAGCCATTCCTGCCGAACAAGCCGCGCGGCGTTCCGCGCGTGAATATGGCTGCACGCTTATGAGTCCGCGCCCTAATGAAGGGCTCTCCCTTATTGCGCCGTTTTGCTGAATTCAGTCGACGCCTCAATGGCCTTGCGAAGGCCACAAGGCATCGCGCCGACAATCGCCGGCTACTGTGCATGGGGTTGTTTTCGACATTTTTGTTTTGGGGTCCGAAAGCGTCAGGCCGAGCCGGATTTCGTCCGGCTCTTGCCGCTACTTCATCAACCGCACGCCCTTGGTCGTGAAGCGCTGCGTCTTGCCGCCCGGACGCACGGGACGCTTTGTGCCGGCGGCCTTGCCGGTGCCGGGGGGCTGGTGCGCTGGGACTAACTGGTCGGGGCGGGAGCCGATCAGATCAGTGCGGCCCATCTCCCTCAGCGCATCGCGCAGCACCGGCCAGTTGTCGGGGTCGTGGTAGCGCAGGAACGCCTTGTGCAGGCGGCGCTGGCGCAGGCCCTTGATCGCCTCGACCTTGTCGCTGCCGCCGTGCCGCACGCCGCGTAAGGGGTTGACGCCGGTGTGGTACATCGCGGTCGCGGTCGCCATCGGCGAAGGCAGGAAGGTCTGCACCTGGTCGGCGCGGTAACGGTTCTTCTTGAGCCAGAGCGCGAGGTTCATCATGTCCTCGTCGGTCGTGCCCGGATGCGCCGCGATGAAGTAGGGGATCAAATAGTACTTCTTGCCGGCCTGCTCGGCCGCTGCATCGAACATCCGCTTGAAGCGGTTATAGGCGCCGATGCCCGGCTTCATCATCTTGTCGAGCGGACCGCGCTCGGTATGTTCAGGCGCGATCTTCAAGTATCCGCCGACGTGATGGGTGACGAGCTCCTTGATGTATTCGGGGCTCTCCACCGCAAGGTCATAGCGCACGCCCGAGGCGACCATCACCTTCTTGATGCCCTTGGTCTCGCGCACCTTGCGATAGAGCCGGATCAAATCGTCATGCGAGGTGTTGAGGTTCGGGCAGATCTCGGGGAAGACGCAGGACGGACGCCGGCACGCGGCCTCGACCTTCGGGTCCTTGCACGCCATCCGGTACATGTTGGCGGTGGGACCGCCAATGTCGGAGATCACGCCGGTGAAGCCCGGCGTCTTGTCGCGGATCTTCTCGATCTCGCGCAGAATCGAGCCCTCCGAGCGGTTCTGGATGATGCGGCCTTCGTGCTCGGTGATCGAGCAGAAGGTGCAGCCGCCGAAGCAGCCGCGCATGATCGTCACCGAGAATTTGATCATCTCCCATGCGGGGATCTTGGCTTCGCCATAGGAGGGATGCGGGGCGCGCGCATAGGGCAGGTCGTAGACCGCGTCCATCTCTTCGGTGGTGAGCGGGATCGGCGGCGGGTTCAGCCAGAGATCGCGATCGCCGTGACGCTGCACCAGCGGCCGCGCATTGCCGGGATTGCTCTCCCGGTGCAGCACGCGCGAGGCCCTTGCATACGCCTCGCGGTCCTGCTCGACCTGTTCCAGGCCAGGCAGCCGGATCACCGTCGCGCCCGGCTTCCGCGATGCGCCCTCGTCTGCGGAATCGAGATCGTCGGCGTGCAGCTCGGAATAGTCCTCGGGGACGCGGCGGAACAGCGCGACGCCCCTGATATCGTCGAGTTCGCGTGGTGCTTCGCCGGCGGCGAGCCGGTTCGCCACTTCGACGACGGCGCGCTCGGCATTGCCGTAGAGCAGCAGGTCCGCCTTGGCGTCGGCCAGCACCGAGCGGCGAACCTTGTCCGACCAGTAGTCGTAATGCGCGATCCGGCGCAGCGAGGCCTCGATGCCGCCGAGCACGATCGGCACGTCCTTGAACGCCTCGCGGCAGCGCTGGGCGTAGACGATGGTGCAGCGGTCCGGCCGCTTGCCGCCTTCGCCGCCCGCCGTATAGGCATCGTCATGGCGGAGGCGCCGGTCCGCGGTGTAGCGATTCACCATCGAATCCATATTGCCGCCGGTGACGCCGAAGAATACGCGTGGCTTGCCCAACGCCTTGAACGGTTCGGCCGAATGCCAGTCGGGCTGCGAGATGATGCCGACCCGAAAGCCTTGCGCCTCGAGCAGCCGCCCTATGATCGCCATGCCGAAACTCGGATGGTCGACATAGGCATCGCCCGTCACCAGCACGATGTCACAGGCGTCCCAGCCGAGCGCATTCATCTCGTCGCGGCTCATGGGGAGGAACGGCGCCGGCTTGCGGGGCCGCGCCTGGGCCATCAGGGGTTTTTCGGCGGTGATAATCTGGGTGTCCATGCGGCCAAGGGATAAGACCCCGGGCCTCCGAATTCAACCGACGGGCGCGTGAAAGATTTAAGGTTCCGCGGTGCTTCGGAGCCTCAGGACTGCCCGGAAAGCGCCTGCTCGACGCGGGCGGCGAAGGAGATCAGACGCTTCTCGCTCTGTGGCGGGCCGACGATCTGCAGCGAGACCGGCATGCCGGCCCGGTCGCGGCCGGCGGGCACCGCGAGTGCGGGGCAGCCGAGGATCGACCAGACATAGGTGATCATGATCCAGTCGATGTAGCTCTCGCATTGTGTGCCGTCGATCTCGGCCGGCCACATGATCTCGACGGGGAACGGCGCGACCTGCGTGGTCGGGCAGATCAGGATGTCGAACTCGCTAAAGAAGCCCTGCATGCGCCGGTAGATCGCCGCCCGCTGCTCCATCGCGGATGCGATCTCCCTTGCGGACAGGCTTTCGCCATGGGCGATGTCGCCGGCGACCTCGGGCGTGAAGTGGTCGCGCGATTGCGGCCAGAGCCTGCCCCAGGTCGCGAGATAAGCGAGGCCGCGGAGCGCGCGGATGACACCCGGCAGCCCGGCGATGCCAGGCGCGGTCTCGCTCATCGCGCAGCCGGCGCGCTGAAGCCGATCGATCGCGCCGCGGAAGCCGGCACGGATGCCTTGATCAACCGGCAACAGGCCGAGATCCCAGGAGACCGCGATCCGTCCCGCCCAGCTCGGCCGCGCGGCTGCGTCCTGGAACGATGCAGGCTGCTCGCGCGACAACAGGTCAGGCGCGTGGAAGCCGCTCATCGCATCGAGCATCAAGGCAAGATCCGGAATCGTCCGGGCCATCGGCCCTTCTACGAAGACCGTGTCGAAGGGATCGGAGAGCGGTTTGCGTGGCACGAGACCTGGCGTCGGCCTGAGACCTGCCACGCCGCAGAACGCTGCCGGCGTACGCAGGCTGCCGCCGACATCGTTGCCGTGACCGAGAAAGACCTGACGCGCGGCGAGCGCCGCCGCCGAGCCGCCGGAGGAGCCGCCCGATGTCAGCGCCGGGAAGAACGGATTGCGCGTCGCGCCGAACAGCGCATTGGTCGTGTTCGCGCCGCCGAGCTCCGACAGATTGCTCTTGCCGACAACGATGGCGCCATTGCGCTGCAGGCGGTCGATGGTCGGGTTCGAAACCTCGGGCACGCGGCCTGCCGTCAGCGCGCTGCCTCCACTGGTCGGCACGCCCAAGACATCCGTGTTGTCCTTGACTGCGAGCGGGAGGCCGCAGAGCAGCGGCCAGTCCTCGCCAGCGGCCTTTTTCTCCATCAGCCGCCCCGCTTCGCCGCGCGCGGCCTCGAAGCAGCGAACCGGAATCGCATTGATTCCCGCATCCGTCGCCTCGATCCGGCCGATCGCGGCATCGACGACCTCGAGCGGCGACAGATGGCCTTTGCGAATTTCGGCGATGGCTTCGACGGCGGAAAGCGCAAGTATGCCGTTGGAAGGCGCGAGGCCCGACGCATCACTCATGTTCATGTCCGGATCGCCGCGGTCGAGCCGCGCACCACGAGCGCAGGCTGGAGCTGGATCGATTTGGTCTCGTCCTCACTGGGGCCGGACCGGCCTTCGGTGATGCGCGATAGCAACGTTGAAACCGTGGTCTCGGCGATCGCCTCGGACGGCTGCGTCACGACGGTCATGCCCGGCCGCACCAGCCCGGCCCATGGCAGTTCGTCGACGGCGATGATCGAGAGCTCGTCCGGTATGGAGACGTTCCGCTCGGTGATGGCGCGCAGCAGCCCGAGCGCGAGATGATTGTTGGTCGCGAAGATCGCGGTCGGCCGTTCTGCATGCGCGAGCAGCCGAAGCGCGGCGGCGTGGCCTGCGGCCTCTGAAAAATTGTCCTTCTCGATCAGCCGTTCGTCGAGCGTGATACCGCGCGCGGCCAGACCGCTCCTGAATCCGTCGAGACGGTGGCGCGCGATCTGATGCTCGGGCGAGCCCATGATCACGGCGATGCGGCGATGGCCGAGATCGTCGAGATGCTCGGCCGCGAGTCGTCCCAGCGCGACATTGTCGGTCGTGACGGAATCGAGGTCGAGGCCTTCAATCCGCCGGTCGACCAGGATGCCGGGCATCGGCAGGTTCGCGAGCGCCGCCTGGCGACCGCTCCAGCCGCGCCGCGTCGGAATGACGATGGCGCCGTCGGCGCGCTGCGACAGCAGCATGGCGAGATGCCGTTCCTCGCGCTCGGGGTCTTCGGCGCTGTTGCAGAGGATGACCGAATAGCCGGCGGCGCTCGACAACCGCTCGATGCTTTCGACGAGCTTGAGAAAATAGGGATTGGCGAGATCGGCCACGAGCAGGCCGAGGATGCGGGTGGCGCCGCTGCGCAGGCTGCGCGCGCTCGCATGCGGCGCATAGCCGAGCTTTTGAGCGGCTGCGTTGACGCGCTCCTGCAGGAGCGCGCTGACCTTGCCCGACCGGTTGAGCGTCTTCGACACGGTGGCGACGGAAACGCCGGCCAGCCGCGCGACCTCATGGATGGTGGGCAACGGCCCTCCGGACATTGAGCTTCTCCTGTTAATCGTTTTCTTTATCGTCGCGATTTGTCGCAGGCAAGTCGGAATATTGCCGCCACGTCCTTGCTATTGCGCATGATAAAGGTCCGTGCTTACTTAGAAAAACGATTAACTTAATGAGGCAGGCAATGGTGCGGGGCGGGCGTTGCATCCGGCGATCGCCGGAGCGCATCCGGGGAGCGGAGGGGGCGGCATGACCGGCTATGTGCTGGGCCGGCTGTTCGCGGCCATTCCTGTGCTGCTCGCGGTCGCGGTGTTTGTCTTCCTGCTGCTGAGCCTGGTGCCCGGCGATCCCGCGGTGCTGATTGCCGGCGACCTCGCCTCGCCGCAGCAGGTGGAGGCGGTGCGCCAGGCGCTCGGACTCAATCTGCCGCTGCTGCCGCGTTTTCTCGCTTGGGCTGGGCGCATGCTGAGCGGCGATTTCGGCCTGTCGCTGTTCAGCCGCATCCCCGTCTCGCAGCTCGTCGCGCAGCGCATCGAGCCGACACTGCTTCTCTCGCTGATGACCATCACGATCGCAGTCGTCGTTGCCGTGCCGCTTGGCCTCGTCGCCGCCTATCGTCCGAGGGGGATCGTTGCGCGTCTGACCATGTCGGGCGCCGTGCTCGGGTTCTCCCTGCCGGTCTTCGTCGTGGCCTTCGCGTTCGTCTATACGCTGGCGCTCGGCCTGCACTGGTTTCCGGTTCAGGGCTACAAGCCGCTGTCGCAGGGCGTGCTGGCCTCGCTGCATTCGCTGGTGCTGCCCGCGATCTCGCTGTCCTTCCTCTACATCGCGCTGATCGCGCGGGTGACCCGCGCCGCCGTGCTGGAGGTGCTGCGCGAGGACTATGTCCGCACCGCCCATGCCAAGGGGCTGTCCACCCGCAAGATCATCGCGCGGCACGTGCTCAGCAACGCCGCGGTGCCGATCATCACGGTTGTCGGTATCGGATTCGCAGCGCTGCTCGGCGGCGTCGTCGTCACCGAAACGGTGTTCTCCATTCCCGGGCTCGGACGGCTGACGGCGGACTCGATCCTGCGGCGCGACTATCCGGTGGTGCAGGTGCTGATCCTGCTGTTCGCCTTCGTCTACGTCGTGGTCAATCTCGTGGTCGACATTCTCTACGCCGTCGTCGATCCGCGGATCCGGTACTGATGCGGGACGAGCCGATGACGATCACCACTGCGGCAGACGGGCTTGATACGACGGACATCCGCGTCAACAGGTTTGCGCGGATCGCAAGCCTGCCGCTTCGCCAACCGATGTTGGCCGCGAGCTGTGCCCTGCTGCTCGCCTTTGGCGCTTTGGCCGTTGTGAGCCCGTGGATCACGCCGGATCCGGCCGCGCTCGATCCCCTGAGCCGGCTGGAGCCGCCGTCGCTGGTGCAGCCCTTCGGCACCGACCAGGTCGGCCGTTCCGTCTTCGCCCGCGCGCTGTGGGGAACGCGCGTCTCGCTGTCGGTCGGTATCGCCGTTGCCATTCTCACCACGCTGGTCGGCGTGACCGTCGGTGTTGTCGCCGGCTATTTCCGCAGCGTCGACAAGGTCGTGATGCGCGCGATGGACGCGGTCATGGCCATTCCCGCGATCCTGCTTGCGATCGCGCTCGTCGCCTTGATCGGCGCTTCGCCGATCGTGATCGTTGCGGCGATCAGCCTGCCGGAAATTCCCCGCATGGCGCGCGTGGTGCGCGCCAGCGTCCTCACCTTGCGCGAACGCGTCTATGTCGAGGCCGCCGTCACCTGCGGTGGACGCACCACGACCATCCTGCGCCGTCACATCCTGCCCGGTGCCGCAGGGCCGATCATGGTGCAATCGACCTACGTCTTTGCCTCCGCGATGATCCTGGAATCGATCCTCTCCTTTCTCGGCGCGGGCACGCCGCCTGATGTGCCGAGCTGGGGCAACATGATGTCGGAGGGCCGCCAGTTCCTCCAGATCGCGCCGTGGATCCTCGGCTTTCCGGCTTTGATGCTCGCAGCCACCGTACTCGCCGCCAACCTGCTCGGCGACGGCTTGCGTGACCTACTCGATCCGAGCCTTGGAGGAGGCGAGGTACGATGAGTGCTCCGCTGCTCTCCGTCGAGAACCTCTCGATCGCGCTCAGCGCGCGAGGCGCTGCCGTACCGCTCGTTCGCAACGTCTCCTTCGCGATCGATCCGGGCGAAACGTTGTGCCTCGTAGGGGAGAGCGGCTGCGGCAAGAGCCTGACCGCGCTCTCCATCATCGGCCTGCTCAACCGCAACGTCATGCAAGTCACCTCCGGCCGCATTCTCTTCGAAGGGCGCGATCTCGTCAGGCTCGGTACTGAGGAGATGCGCAAGCTCCGTGGCGATCGCCTCGCCATGGTGTTCCAGGAGCCGATGACGTCGCTCAATCCGCTGTTGCGGGTCGGCGAGCAGATCGCCGAGGTGATCGTCGAGCACCGCGGCGTGTCCGAGGCGGAGGCACGGCGGCAAGCGATCCAACTCCTCGATCTCGTCCGCATTCCGGATGCGCGGCGGCGCGCGTCGGAGTTCCCGCATCAGCTCTCCGGCGGCATGCGGCAGCGGGTCATGATCGCGATGGCGCTCGCCCTGCGCCCGGCGTTGCTGATCGCGGACGAGCCGACCACTGCGCTCGACGTCACCATCCAGGCGCAAGTCCTGACCCTGATCGACGATCTTCGCCACGAGTTCGGCACGTCGGTTCTGCTGATCACGCACGATCTCGGTGTCGTCGCGGAAATGGCCGACCGGGTCGTTGTGCTCTATGCCGGCGGCATCGTCGAGCAGGCGGGCGTCAACGACATCTTCGATGCGGCGGCCCATCCCTATACGCGTGGCCTGCTCGGCGCCATCGGGCAGCTCAACAGCGGTACGCGAGATCGTCTCGCCGAGATTCCTGGAAGCGTGCCAAGCCCGGCCTCGCTCGGCACCGGCTGCGCTTTCCGCCAGCGCTGCGGCGTCGCCATGCCGATCTGTCAGTCGGAAATGCCTTTGTTGTCGGGCGCAGGGGAGCACCAGGCTGCTTGCTGGCTCGGCAAGGCCGGGGCGGAGGTGCTCGCATGAGCGCCGTGCTCGAAGTCTCCGGCCTGACCCAAATCTTCACCTCGCAGAAGGGGCCGTTCGGCCTGTTCGGCCGGCGCGAGCTACGCGCGGTCGACAACGTCAGTTTCGCGGTCGCGCGTGGACGCACCTTCTGTCTCGTCGGCGAAAGCGGCTGCGGCAAGACCACGATCGGCCGCATGGTGGTGCGCCTGTTGAAGCCGACGGCGGGCTCCGTCCGCATCAACGGCGTGGACTTCGGCAATCTCTCCGGTGAGACGCTGCGAAAGAAACGCCAGCAGGTGCAGATGGTGTTCCAGGATCCGTTCGCCTGTCTCAACTCGCGCATGACGGCGGCAGAGATCGTCGAAGAGCCCTTGCAGAATTTCGGCATCGGTGATGCCGTGTCGCGGCGGCGCAAGGTCGCGCGCCTGTTCGACCAGGTCGGTCTGCCCCAGCATTTCCACGCGCGCCTGCCGCACCATTTGTCGGGTGGGCAGCGGCAGCGCCTCGGCATCGCGCGAGCACTTGCGGCCGATCCCGCGCTGATAGTTGCCGACGAGGCGGTCGCGGCCCTCGACGTGTCGATCCGCTCGCAGATCCTCAATCTGCTGAAGGACGTGCAGCGTGAGATCGGGATCTCCTATCTCTTCATCTCGCACGATCTCGCCGTGGTGCGTTACCTCGCCGACGACGTCGCAGTGATGTATCTCGGCGCCATCGTCGAGCAGGGACCAGCGGAGGCCGTGTTCGCCGCACCGGCGCATCCCTATACGCGCGCACTGATCGATTCCGTCCCCGCGATTCATCCGCGCAACCGGCGCCGCCGCGCCGCTCTCGAAGGCGAAGTGCCGAGCGCCGCCGCGCTGCCGTCCGGCTGTCGCTTCCGGACGCGCTGTCCGTTCGCCACGGATCTCTGCGCGCAGGAGACGCCGGCGATGACCGAGATCACGCCCGGCCATGCCGTCGCCTGCCATCACGCGCAATCGCTGCCACGCTTCGGCGCTCCGCGTCCAGGTGCGGCGGCCACCAACGCCGTCACCTAAAAACAGTAAATTGGGAGGAGTACCAAGAATGAAGCGGCCGAACAGATTGCTTGCCGTCATGGTCACGGCGGGCTTGCTGGGCACGATGTCGTCAGCCCTTGCCGAGACGGTGCTGAAGATCCGCCCCTTTGGCGATCTCAAGCAAATCGATCCCGTCATCACGTCCGACTACATGGTCCGCAACCACGGCTATATGGTCTACGACACGCTGTTCTCGCTCGACGAGAAGCTGGTCGCGCAGCCGCAGATGCTCGAAGCGTTCACGGTCAGCAGCGATCAGCTCACCTATACTTTCACGCTGCGCGGCGGCCTGACGTTCAGCAACGGCCAGCCCGTGACCGCAGAAGATGCGGTAGTTTCGCTGAAGCGCTGGTGGCAGCGCGATGGCCTTGGCCAGCAGCTCGCCTCCGTCAGCGACAGCCTGACGGTCAAGGATGACAAGACTTTCGAGCTGAAGCTCAAGCGTCCCTGGGGCCTGGTGATCGAAGCGCTGTCCAAGCCGAGCTCCAACGTGCCGTTCATCATGCCGAAGGCGATCGCAGCGACGCCGGCCGACACCGCCATCACGGATGCGACCGGCTCCGGTCCCTTCATCATGAAGAAGGACGAGTGGGTCCCGGGCTCCAAGGTCGTCTACGTCAAAAACCCCAGCTACAAGCCGCGCCAGGAGCCGGCGAGCGGGCTTGCCGGCAGCAAGCTCGCCAAGGTCGATCGGGTCGAATGGCATTACATTCCGGACGCGCAGACAGCGCTCAACGCGCTGCAGGCTGGTGAGATCGACATTTTCGAGGAAGTGCCGCCGGACTTTTTGCCAACCCTCGCCGGCAATGCCGACATCAAGACCATGCCGCAGGACACGCTTGGCATGCAGATGGTGTTCCGCATGAACACCTCGGTGCCGCCGTTCAATAACCAGAAGGTTCGGCAGGCGATCAGCTACATGATCGACCAGGAGAAGTTCGCTCGCGCCTATGTCAGCGATCCAAAGCTCTACAAAAACTGCCCGAGCTTCTACATGTGCTCGTCACCTTACTTCACTGCCGACGGTTGGGTGAAGCCGGATATCGAGAAGGCCAAGAAGCTGATCGCCGAGAGCGGCTATGACGGCACGCCGGTCGTGGTGCTGCATGCCACCGAAAGCGGCCCGACCAACACGTTCAGCCTCGTCGCCGAGCAGCTGATGCGGCAGATCGGCCTCAAGGTCGACCCGCAGGCGATGGACTGGGGCACGCTGGTTGGGCGCCGGGCGTCGAAGGAAACGGTCGACAAGGGCGGCTGGTCGCTGTTCATGTCGGGGCCGACGGGCGCGGACATGTTCGAGCCGGTCGGACACCTCGGCCTGCGCGCCAATTGCGACAAGGCCTGGTTCGGCTGGCCTTGCGACGAGCAGATTGAGAAGCTGCGCAACGAATTTGCGCTGGCAACCGCCCCCGAGCAGAAAAAGAAGATCGCCACCGACCTCCAGCTCCGGGCCGTCGATTACGTGCCTTATTGGCCGGCGGCGCAGCTCTATCTGGTGCGGGCCGTGCGCGGCAATGTCGATGGCATCGTGAAGGCCGCCGTGCCGGTGTATTGGAACATCACGAAGAAGTAGCTGAAACGGCCGGGCATCGCGTTCGCGATGGCCCGGCCGAAAACTGTTAGCCGCCGGCGAGGGCCTGCCTGACCTCGGCGACCGTGGCCGGTTCGCCGCGGTGCATGCACACCATCTGCACGGCGTCTTCGACCAGCCTGAGATTGGTCGCCGTTGCGCCCAGCAGCGCATCCTCCAGCCCAACGCTTGCCGGCTCGGTCCCGCCCTTCGCGCTTGCCTTCTTCCGCTGGAGCATCGTCGCCATCGGGCTTGCGCCGATCGCGCTTGCGGAAGTTCGCGCTGGCCGCGTGCCGCTCGGCAGGAACATCTGGCCGATCCTCGCCGCGGGCTTCATGGGCATGTTCCTCTGCGGCGGTCCTGTCTATGCCGTGGGGTGTCGACGACGGCGATCCACATCGCGTTGATCATGGCGCTGTCGCCGATCACGGTGCTGCTGATTTCTGCCGTGCTCGGCATGGAGCATATCGGTCCGCTGCAATGGCTCGGCACGGCGCTCGCGCTGGCCGGCGCGCGGCTCATCATCTCCGGCGGCCATCCGGAGACGCTGATCGAGCTGCAGACCGCGTCGGGCGACGGCCTGGTCGTGATCGCGATGTTCGGCTGGTCAGGCTACACGCTGTTGCAATCCCGCGCCGCGCCGAGGCATCCCGTGCTTGCACGCATCAGCATGTTCTCGGCCGCGGGCGCTTTGTTCTCGCTACCGCTCGCGATCATGGAGATGTGGACCATGCCTGCACTGGTTTTCAGCACCAAGGCGCTTTCGGCCTATGTCTTTGCCGGGATCGTACCCGGCCTGCTCGCCTATGCCGGCTTTGCCTGGCTCGGCGGCAAGTTTGGCTCGGTGCGGACCTCGCTGGTGCTCAATATCGGGGCCGATTGCGAGCGCTCTGTTGTCGTTCGTGATCCTAGGCGAGCCGCCGAAGCCGATCCATTTCCTCGGGGGCCTGCTTATCCTGGGCGGTGTCTGGGCGAGCTTGCGCCGCTAGAGCATGTTGTCTTTTAGCGGAATCTGGATTCCCAGATGGGGCAATTTCTGATTCAAACTCCATGCTGGCGAACGGAGGCCAGCATGGATGACGCGACCGTTTTCGGAAGACA
>NZ_LGHM01000247.1 GCF_001908185.1 Bradyrhizobium sp. AS23.2 | reverse complement strand
GCCGCGGCCCAGGTCACTGGCGCGCGCTCCTCGCCCGCGAGCGTGAAGGCGACGTCCGGCCGCGCCATCGCGAGGCGCCTCACCACCTCGCGAATGGCCTCCGCCTCGGTGCGGTCGGTCTTCAGGAACTTCAGTCGCGCCGGTGTCGCATAGAAGAGATCGTTGACCTCGACACGCGTGCCATGCGCCAGCGCCGCCGGCATGATTCCGGACTTCTCGCCGCCCTCGACGGTGAGCGCCCAGGCATGCGGCTCGCTCGCATGCCGCGTGGTGATCGACAGCCGCGCCACCGAGCCAATCGAGGGCAGCGCCTCGCCGCGGAACCCGAGCGTGCGGATCTGGAGCAGGTCCTCGTCGTCGAGCTTGGAGGTGGCATGGCGCTCGACCGCGAGCGCGAGGTCCTTGGCGGTCATGCCGCTGCCGTCGTCGGTGATGCCGATCCGCCGCCGCCCACCGCCATCGGTGAAGACGTCGATCCGGCTCGCGCCGGCATCGATGGCGTTCTCGACGAGCTCCTTGACCACGCTCGCCGGGCGCTCGACCACCTCGCCGGCGGCGATGCGGTTGACGACTTGTTCTGGCAATTGGCGGACGGGCATGAACTCGATCTTGGGCTTTCGATTTGGATTCGCTGGCAGCGCTATTCTAGGCCGTGTTGCGTCAAAAGCATGTGTTGGGCAACACCTGCGTGGCGGGCTGGGGAAGAGGGATGCCTATCACATTGAAGACATTGGACGTTCGAGAAAATCGTGCATCGGCGGTGGACCGATCTCGGGCTGCGGTCCTGATTGTGAGGCGCCGGGCAGCGGTGTAGCATCGAGAAAAAGCGGCAACAGGACGGGAGGACGCCATGTGCCATCTCTTCGCGCATCAGCCCCAACGCGACTACGAATCCCAGACCCGTTCTTTACGGATCGGCGGGCATTGCACCTCGATCCGGCTGGAGATGGCATTCTGGGACACGCTGGAGGAGATCGCCGCCAAGGAGAACATGAGCGTCGGCAAATTCCTGACCTCGCTCTACAACGAGGTGCTCGACCATCACGGCGAGGTCAACAATTTCGCCTCGCTGCTGCGCTGCTCCTGCCTGATCTACCGCTCCCGAAGCGTCGCGCCGGTGCAGGAGTTCGAGGCCACGGTGGCGCCCATTCTCGATGCGGCTGAATAGCCGCTACGGCAAGCGCCTGCATCTCGGGAGAGACGCGCTCCAGCCACCCCGTCATTGCGAGCGGAGCGAAGCAATCCAGAATCTTTTCGCGCCGGCAGTCTGGATCGCGTCGCTCCGCTCGCAATGACGAGAGAGGGAGCGACGCGCTCGCAACCCGGCGTCGTCCTGGCTTTTGCCAGGACGACAACTGACGGCGCCGGACGTCAGATTTCCTTCTTCTGCATCGCCCCGGCGATATAGTCCGCCTGGCGGATGGCCAGCGCGACGATGGTCAGCGTCGGGTTGCAGGCCGCGCCGCTGGTGAACTGGCTGCCGTCCGAGACGAACAGATTCTTGACGTCGTGGCTCTGCCCGAACTTGTTGACCACGCCGTCCCGCGGCTTCTCGCTCATCCGGTTGGTGCCCATATTATGCGTGCTCGGATAGGGCGGCGTCGGATAGCTTACGGTGGCGCCGACTGCGTCATAGACCGCCGCCCCCCTGCTTGTAGGCGTGAGCGCGCATCGCGACGTCGTTGGGATGATCGTCGAAATGCACGCTCGCGACCGCCTGACCGAACTTGTCCTTCACGACCGGATCGAGCGTGATGCGATTGGTCTCCTGCGGCATGTCCTCGCCGACCAGCCACATGCCGGCCATCCGCGGATAGCCGTCGATTGCTGAGGTGAACGAACGTCCCCAGGCGCCAGGATTGAGGAATGCCGCCATGAAGGGCAGTCCGAGCGACAGCGTCTCCATCTCGTAGCCGCCGACGAAGCCGCGCTTCGGATTGTTGGCGGCCTCGTCGCGGATGATGCCGGCCATGGTGGTGCCGCGATACATGTGCACCGATTTCTCGAACACGGCATAGACGCTGCCGGTCATATGGCGCATGTAGTTGCGGCCGACCTGGCCGCTCGAGTTGGCGAGGCCGTCAGGGAACATGGTCGAGGCGCTGTTGAGAAGCAGCCGCGGACTTTCGATCGAATTGCCAGCGACCGCGACGATGCGCGCCTTCTGGCGCTGCATTGCGCCGGTCTCGTCGGCGTAGACAACGCCGGTCACCTTGCCGCTGGCATCATGCTCGATCTTGACCGCCATGCTGCTGGGCCGGACTTCCAGATTGCCTGTGGCTTCGCCCTTGGGGATCTCGGTGTAGAGCGTCGACCATTTCGCGCCGGATTTGCAGCCCTGGAAGCAGAAGCCGATCTGCTGGCAGGAGCCGCGCCCGTCGCGCGGCTGGCTGTTGATCGCCATGTTGCCGGTGTGCACGGTCTTGTAGCCGAGCTTCTTCGCACCCGCTTCGAGCACCTTGAAATTGTTATTGCCGGGAAGTCCGGGAATGCCGTTGGTGCGGGTCACGCCCATCTTGTTCTCGGCCTTGGCGTACCACGGCTCCATCTCCGCGAGCGTGACCGGCCAGTCCAAAAGGTTGGCGCCGGGAATGTTGCCGTAGGTGCTCTTGACCCTGAATTCATGCTCGTCGAAACGCAGCGACGCGCCGGCCCAATGGGTGGTGGAGCCGCCGACCGCCTTGACGATCCAGGCAGGAAGATTTGGAAAGTCCTTGGCGACGCGCCACGTCCCCGACGTGGTGCGCGCGTCAGACCAAGCGAGCTGGGAAAAGCTCTCCCACTCGTCGTTGATGAAGTCCTGGTTCTCGATGCGCGGGCCGGCTTCGAGGATGACCACCTTGACGCCCTTCTGCGCGAGCTCGTTGCCCAGCGTTCCGCCGCCGGCACCGGAGCCGACGATCACCACAACGCTGCTGTCGTTCAGATCGAATTTTGCCATATGCGTTCTCCTGCACCGTTGGGTGGCCTTAAGCCTTCGGCAGCCAGTCGATGTCGGCGAAGCCGCGGTTGATGTAGCCGCCATGCTCGGCCGAGGAGCCCTCGTAGCCGAACCGGGGCCAGACCTCTTTCTGGTTGTAGAGCGAGACGATGAGGTCGCCGCGCACCTTCTGGAAGAAGTCGCTCTGCTCGATCTCCTTCAGGAGCACCACGCGGTCGGCTTCCCAGGGCACGTCGGCATAGGGCACCTTGTGGCGATCCCGCGCATTCTGATCGAGCCGCGTGATGCCGTCGCTGATCAGCGACTTGACCGACGCGTCCTTGGCCGCCTTACCGTCCCACGGCTTGATCGCGGTGATGTAGTAGCTGTCGCCGAGGGCATCGTGGGGGTAGATGTCACGCGCGACCTTCAGCAGCGTCTTCATCGTCGCGGGCGAGAGTGCGCTGGAATCATCCGCCCAGGCGCCCTCGATGCTGACGGCGACGCTGGTCGCCACTGCCGCAACCGGCACGGCCGTCGCCGCGCCCTTGAGAAAGACGCGGCGGCTGTGCTTGCTTCGACGATCGACTTCTCTCATGGGTTCCTCCGTCAATTTTGATTTTATGATTTGATCAGTTGAAACGTCCGCCCCGCTGGATCACTTCGATCTTGTAGCCATCGGGATCACTGACGAAGAAGAAGCGCGCCAGCGTTCTGCCGTCGTGCTTGAAGTCGCGCAGCGGCCCGGGTGCGAGCTTCTCGCGCTCGAAGCGAGCGTGTTCGGCATCGAGATCCTCGACCACCACGGCGAGATGTCCGTAGCCGTCGCCGAGCTGGTACGGCTCCTTGCGATCGAAGTTCACCGTCAGTTCCACCTCGAAGGGCGAGGATGGGTGACGCAGATAGATCAGGGCAAAATCCGCGAACTTCAGATGGTCGGCGACTTCGAGGCCGAAGGCGCGCTTGTAGAAGTCGAGCGAGCGTGCCTCATCGAGCACGCGGATCATGGAATGGACCGGCTTCGCCATTCAGTTCTGCTCCTTCAAATAGGTGATGATGGCGGCGCGCGTCTCCGGCTTCGCCTGCCGGTAGGCCATGACCACGCCGGGTATGACGGCTTGCGGATTGGTCAGCCAGGCGTCGAGCCTGACCTCGTCCCAGGCGAAGTCAGCTTTCGCCAGGCCCTCGGAATAGCGAAAGCCTTCGATCTTGCCGGCGGGCCGGCCCACGATCTTGAACAGCGGCGGGCCCTGCCGCACCGGTTCCGCCAGGCTTGTCGTGTGACACACTGCGCATTGCTGCTTGAAGAGTGTCGCGCCATCCGGCGGCTTTCCGGCCGGCAACGACATTTGCGCGTCGGCAACACGGACCACCAGCACCATTGCGGTGCACAATCCCACCACGACTACGCGTATCGTCAAGAGCTCGCCCATCCGGATCAACGTCAACGTGCGCAAATTCTAGGCGGCGTCAAAGATGCGGTGGTAGTAGCGGGCTGTTTCGCTGCGAATGGAGATGCTTAAGGTCTGCACGTGTTCCGCGCTGCCGCATATGAGGAGCACAATTCCGCGAAACCGCCGCCAAATCCCTAAACGATGACCACACGATCCGGATTGCATGGCAACTGCGCCGCTTGAACTCTCTACGCGATGACATGACCCGGTGCAGGCGAGCGGCGTAGAGCAGCCGAGCCATTCATCGCGGAAAAATCCAGGAGAAATGGATGAAGTTGGTGAAGACCTCGATGATCGCATGCGCTCTCTCGGCTCTCATTGCGACGCCCGTTCTGGCGCAGTCGGCGCCACCCGATGCCAAGACGCGCGGCACTGTGCAAAGCAAACCCATGCAGGGCGGCACGATGGGCAGCGGGGATGAGGATCTCAACGCGCAGCCGGGAACAGCGGGCGAGAAGACGGGCATGAAGTCGACCAAAGGCACCAGGGGCACGGTCGGCAGCACGGGCAGCGCTGCGCATAAGGGAACCGTCGACGAGCCTGCGTCGGGCGGTGCAGCCCCTGGCAAGCGTTACTAGTCTCGCCGGGCGCAACGGTAGAACTCCGGTCGCACTGCGGCCGGAGTTTTCTTGGCTGCGCCCGTTTCGTTGGAGCGTTTTCGAGCGAAGTGGATACCGGTTCGCGTAAAGAAAACGCGTCAAAACAGAATCTAGAGCCCCGGTCCGATTCCATCGGAACGGAAATGGCTCTAGTCGTCGAAGCGGCCGCCGCGTCCGGCCTTGACGTCGCTGCGGCGTTTCTTGCCGTCGAGCCGGCGTTGCTTGGAGGCGAAGGTCGGCCGCGTCGCGCGGCGCGGCGTCGGCCGCACCATGGCCTCGCGCAGGATCTCGGTAAGGCGGTCGATGGCGTCCTGCCGGTTACGTTCCTGGGTGCGGAAGCGCTGGGCGTGGATCACGATCACGCCGTCCTTGGTCATGCGCTGGCCGGCGATGCGGGCGAGCCGGATCGTCGCATCCCCCGGCAGGGTCAGCTTGCGCGTGTCGAAGCGCAGCTGGGCCGAGGTCGAGACCTTGTTGACGTTCTGCCCGCCCGGGCCGGACGCCCGGACAAAGCCGATCTCGATGTCGTCCTCGTCGATGACGAGATCGCGGGATATCCGCAGCATGATGGCACCATTCGTGATGCCCGGACATACCGCGGACATCCGCCTTCAGCAATGGCGCAGCATCGGAGACGCAAATGGCCGGGACGAGCCCGGCCATTTCAGGAGGAGATGTGCGAGAGGTGCGGGCGTCAGCTCGACACTTAGTTCGCCTTTGTCGCCGGTGCGGCGGCCGGCTGCGCGGCGGCTTGCGGGGCGCGGCCGACGACGACGGTCAGGAGGCCCTGGCCCCAGAGCCGCCTGGCGGCCGCCTTGGCGTCGTCCAGCGTCACCGCGTCGACGATGGCGTTGCGCTTCTCGATATAGTCGATCGGCAGCTTGTCCTGCTGATATTGCAGCAGCGCCTGCGCGAGCTTCGAGGAGGTGTCGAGCGCCAGCATCTGCGAGCCCTTGAGGTACGACTTGGCCTCGTCGAGTTCCTTCTGCGTCGGTCCCTCCTCGGCGATGCGGCGCACTTCCTTCTCAAGGGCGTCGATGGTGTCGCCGGCGCGGTCGGCGCGGGTGCCGGTGTTGCCGATGAAAAGCGCCGAATGCTCCATCCAGAGTAGCGATTCAAACACCGAATAGGCGAGGCCACGCTTCTCGCGCACCTCGTGATAGAGCCGCGAGGACAATCCGCCGCCGCCGAGGATGTGGTTGACGACATAGGCCGCCATGAAGTTCGGGTCGTTGCGTCTCACGCCGGGGCCGCCGAACGTGATCACGGTCTGCGGCACGTCGAGCGGCACGAAGGCGCGCTGCGGCGGCTTTGCGGCCTCGATGTCGGGGACCGGCACGAGATTGGCCTTGGCGGGCAGGGCGCCGAAGGTGTGGTCGAGCAGCTTGCCGAGCGTGGCCGGATCGACATCGCCGACCACCGCGATCTTCAGCGTGTCCCTGGCGAGCACGCGGCCGACATAGTCGTGCATGTCGGCGACCGTGATGGTCGGCACGCTGTCCAGCGTGCCGTTGCTCTGCCGGCCGTAGGGATGATCGCCGAAGGCGACCTCAAGGAACTTACGGCTCGCCAGCGAGCTCGGGTTGGTGGTCTCCCGGCGCAGGCCCGAGATCACCTGCGAGCGGATACGTTCGACATCGGCGGTGTCGAAATGCGGCGAGGTCAGAGCCATTCGTAACAGATCGAAGGCCTCGTCCTTGTTGTCGCGCAGCATGCGCAAGCTGCCGCGGAAAGTATCGCGGGTGGCGCTGAAGGAGAGCTCGATGGCGCGGCGGTCGAGCCGTTCATGGAACGTCTTGGAGTCGAGATCGCCGGAGCCCTCGTCGAGGAGGTCGCCGACCAGATTGGCGACGCCCGACTTGTCCTTGGGATCCTGGGCCGAACCGCCGGCGAAGGAATATTCCATGGCGATCAGCGGCACCGTTGCGTCCTGAACGAACCAGGCCTCGATGCCGCCCGGCGATACCAGGTGCTGGATCTTTGCCGCGGCCTGCGACGGCGAGACCGTGGCGAGCGCAAGCGCAGCGCCAGTGACGAAGGACAGCGCGAAGTGACGCGCGCGAAGGAAAGGATAGGTCACGAACGCTTCTCCTCGCGCTTGGTGGTAGCAGTGTCCTTGATCAGATAGCCCGTCACCGAGCGCTTCTTCTCGAGCCATTTCTGCGCGGCGGCGCGAACCTGCTCGGCGGTGACCGCGCGGATGCGGTCGGGCCAGCTTCGGATGTCCTCGATCGACAGGCCCGTGGTCAGCGCGCCGCCATACCAGCGCGCCAGCACTGCCTGGTTGTCCTGGGCGTAGATCGCCTCCGCGATGAGCTGGGTCTTGACCCGCTCGAGATCCTCGGCGCGGATCGGGTTCTGCGCGATGTCGGCGAGTACGCCATCGATCGCCTGCTCGACCTCGGTAAAGCTGACGCCCGGTTTCGGCGAGGCAGAGATCGCGAACTGGGTCGGATCGAGCGAGATGCTCGAATAGCTGGCGCTGGCGGATACCGCGAGCGGCTTGTCGACGACGAGGGCGCGGTAGAGATAGGAGTTGCTGCCGCTGCCGATCAGCTGTGCCAGCACGTCGAGGGCGGCACTTTCGCCGGCGGCGGCCGTCGTTGCGGAAGGCACGAGATAATGGCGGCGCAGGCCGGGCTGCTCGACGCGCGGGTCG
>NZ_LGHM01000246.1 GCF_001908185.1 Bradyrhizobium sp. AS23.2 | reverse complement strand
TTTCCGCATCGAGCGGGAGAAGGCAGTCCAGTCCTGGCGTCCGGAGCGGCCCAACGCGATCGAGCGCGACATCGGCCTCGAGGCCCATGTACGGCGAGAGATGCCAGTTTTCCTCACGTTGCGCGACAGGGAGGGCAATGCACTGGCTACAGCGATGCTGCCACCGGGTGGCAAGGATCGCGGCAGGTTCCGGATCATCATCGTTGCCCCATCCAATGCCGATCCTTATCCTGAGCAGGACGCGGCCATCGCTGCGCTGGGAGCGCATTTCGGTCTCACACTCGATCGCCACCGCTGCTTCCCTTACGGCCGCTAAGAAGCCTGACAAGTATCGCGCTGGATTGGAGCGACGTCGGCTCATGGCCCTTCTGAGACCTGCGTTGATGAGGCGCGCAGGTCCGCTTGCAAGGGTACAGCAGAAGGCCATCCTTACCTGTTGAAAGCTGGAATTCCGCCCGGACGAACGAACTCGTTGACTGTTATCGAGCAGGCTAGAAGCCATGTGCAAGAAACTATGAAGGGTAAGCCAATGCCTCGTCTTCCAGATTTCTCGGTAGTCGTCTGGCTGCGCAAGACCGACAAGTTTGCGGCGCTCAAAGCAGAGGTACTGGACGCTGCGGTGGCTGAGCCCTACGAGTCAACAGAGTATCAAGGCATGGTCGATTTCCATTGGAGTGCACCTAACCTTCCCGACGCCGAGAGACTAGCGGAAGCACTGAAGGCCGCCGCACGACATCCGGAACTTGTTCTCTTACGCATCATGAGCCGAGTCGATGGCGTGGACTCGATTTCTATCAAAGATGAGCGCCGCACGAGGCACTGACGAGAATGCCTCTCTTGCCACCCATATACGCCTATTGCTGCGGTGCATGAGTCAGCAGATGGCCCCTCTCGGACACTCGACTTGACCTCCATGATGTTCGCCTTCGCGAGGCAAGCGGACATGGCCGTCCGTTGGGCTGCCGTAGGCCTCAATTGAGGCGGCACCGCCACGGTGAAGTGATACGCTTTCACCGTAGCGTGATGCGGCGGTTCACGGAGCGGGCATAGTTTTGGTCCTCTACGCAGGCTCTTTCGTTCCAACGAGGGAGGACCGAAAAGTGAAGAAGACTATCATCGCACTTTCTGCCGCGGCTCTCATCGCGGCTGCACCGGCCGCGCTTGCGCAGGGTGTGCCGGGCAAGGAGGCACCTGGTCAGCACAGGATGATCTCCAAGAAACATCACCCGAGTGTCCCCGGCTACGCTCCGCTGCGGGAAATGCAAACGGTGGGATCGAACAAGGGCTATCCGGGCGCTTACGGTTACGCGCCTGGCGCGCCCGGTCGCTCAGACAGAGACCTCGAAGCTTCCCGACAAGCTGGTGGCGGCGGCGGTGGCGGCGGTGGAGGAGGGAGTGGCATGTGACGGAGGGGGCATCAGCGCAAGTGGCGTGTCTTACGTTCCCGGCTTCTCCACATCCCACTCGTTGCGGAACACATGCCCATCCGTGTCCTTTGCCTCGGCGCGGAAACGCTTGGCGCCGTTCGACACATAGGTGAAGCGCAGATTGGGATCTTCCGAGATCGAGATGCCGCCTTCCATCGACAGCACGGGGCTGTCGTCCTGCGTCAGCTTCAGCTGGTTGATGAAGAAGGCGGGAAGATAGAGCTGCGTGACCTGGTCCATCTGCAGGCCCGAATTGTTGGGATGGCCGATCATGATCTGCGCTTCGCGCACGCGGCTGGCGGGCGCCTCCTCACGCGCGAATTGCCGGTAACGCATCTGGCCGAGCCGGTTCTGCGCCTCCTCGGCATTCTTTGCTGCCGGCGCCGAGCAGCCGCCGGAGGCCTTCACATAGGTCTTGGCGACGTAGAGTTGGCCGTCGCTGAGCTCGGCAACCGCATGGACGTCGGTGTAGTTGTTGACGCGAACGCGGGTGGAGATTTCCGTGACGTTGGCATCCGATCCGAGCTCGAACTTCGCCGCCATCGGCGCCGGGTTACGATCGATCACCAGCGTGATCGAGCGGATGCGGCGGGCATCGCCCGGTGACAGCTTGCTGCGCAAGGTCACCGGCACGATGGCCGCGTCCTCGGCGCGATAAGGCATCTCGATGCCGATGACGTCGCCGCCGTCGTTCATCGGACGGCTGCTGAAGATGTCCTGCACCAGCCCCGGCCAGGGATCGTAGGCCTCTTCGGCACTTGCCGGCACGGCAACGATGCCGAGTAGTGCGGCGATCAAGGTCAGGCGGCGTGTATATCCCATCATGGTCGTGGTCCCGCACGGACGAAGCAGTCTGGTCAGCGTAGCTGATCCCCGGGTCGGCGAAGCCGATCCCAACCAGCGTAGCGCGCCCGCTATTCCCATTCAATTTCCGAAAATGCTGCGGTTGCGTTGCGGGCGTTGTAATCGTCGAACAGCTCCCAGTGCGGCCGTTCCGAGGCGGCCGCCTTGTCCGCGGCGGTTCTGATCGGCTCGCCCTTTTTGTTCGACGCCCGGACATCGGCGAGCAGCGCCATGAGATAACGCCGTTCATTGGCCAACGCTTCAGGCCATTCGCTCACTGGGCCGTGACCGGGAACGACACGCTGCGCCGGGATGCTCTCGAGTTCCCTGAGCGTGCCGAGCCAGCCGCGAATGCTGCCGTCCATCACCGGGACATGGCGGAGGAAGACGAGGTCGCCGGCGAAAAGCGTTTTCGTCGTCTCGTCGAACACGGTCAAATCGCTGTCGCTGTGCCCGGGGGGCCAGGCCCGCAAGGCGAGGCGGCGCGATCCGAGATCCAGCGTCAGCGTGTCCGTGACCAGCAGGGTCGGCGGCACGATCTTCACGGGATCGACCAGATCGCCGCCCATGATGCGACGAAAATTGTCGAGATAGTAGGGGCCGCGCGTCGCCAGCGCCTGCGGCAGTTTGCTGTGGCCGACGAAACTGGTTCCCTCCGCGACAAAGGCGCCGTTGCCGAAGAGATGATCGGGATGGCCGTGGGTATTGATGACGTAGCGGATCGGTTTGCTGGTGCGAGCCCGCACGGCCGCCAGCAGCGCCTCGCCCTCGCGGAGACTGCCGCCGGTGTCGATCACGGCCACCGCATCCTCGCCGACAATGAAGCCGACATTGGCGATGTCGCCTTCGTTCTCGCGGGTCATCAGGGCGATGGTCCCGGAGTGTACGAAGATTCCCGGCGCGACTTCGCTCACAGGCAATTCGGCCGTCCCGGCGCGTGCTAGCGTCGCGAGTCCGAGCAGGGAAAAGGCTGTGATCACTAGAGCGATGCGAGACACTTTTCCGCCTCAGTTCAAAGGGTTTTCTGCATTGCACTGCAACAAAGTGAAGCCAGCGCAAAGTTTGGCCAAACATGGCGCGTCGTGCGTTGCATGGATAGCATTCGAACAAAATATGGAGGAAGCGCGATGACGGAGGCCGGACGACATCGTCGCTGGATGATTTCTCTATGGGTCCTGGCTGCGTCCTGCACGTTCGGTGACGTCGCCGTCGCGCAGACGAACGATAGTGGCGACCTCTCCTTCGAACTGGTCGATCCCAAGGTGCTGCGCGTCTGCGCCGACCCGCGCAATCTGCCGTTCTCGAACGAGAAGGGCGAGGGGTTCGAGAACAAGCTTGCCGAGTTGTTCGCCGACAAGCTGCAGAAGAAGCTCGACTACGTCTTCTTCCCGCAGGCCACCGGCTTCGTGCGCATGACGCTGGGCTCGCATCGCTGCGACGTCATCATGGGCTTCCCGCAAGGCGACGACCTCGTGCAGGGCACCAATCCCTATTACCGCACGACCTATGCGCTGGTTGCGAAGGCCGGCAGCGGGCTCGAGGACGTCGATACGCTCGAGGACCCGAGGTTGAAGGGCAAGCATGTCGGCATCGTCGCCGGCACGCCGCCGGCGACCAACATGGCGATCGCCGGGCTGATGGGCGATGCGAAGCCTTACCCGCTGATGATCGACACCCGCTTCGACAATTCGGCGCAGGCCATGATCGACGACCTTGCAGCCGGCAAGATCGATGCCGGCGTGCTGTGGGGACCGATGGCCGGCTTCTATGCGAAGAAGGCTGGCTCTTCGCTTCATGTCACGCCGCTGGTGAAGGAAACCACGGGGCCGAAGCTGGTCTATCGCATCGGCATGGGCGTGCGTGCCGCCGACCAGAACTGGAAGCGGCAGCTCAACAAGCTGATCCAGGAGAACCAGGGCGAGATCAACAAGATCCTGCTCGAGTACGGCGTACCGCTACTCGACGAGAGTGATCGGCCGCTCGGCGCTGAGACAGCCAAGAAGACGCCATGAGGCGGCCTCTTGCCGCTGCGCTCGTCGCCGCCTTGCTGGCAGTGCCGGGCGTGGCACAACAGGGCTTGGCGCAACAGGGCTTGGCGCAACAGGATTTGGCGCGGCAGCAGGAGCCATTCGAGCCCGCGGGATATCGCAACGACAATTACCGGGCGCCGGTGCCGGCGACGCTCGCCGGCGCGCACGTGCTGACGACGGCGGAGGCGGAAGCGATCTGGCGCGCGAAGCGCGGCGCCTTCATCGACGTGCTGCCACGGCCTCCGAAGCCGAAGAACCTGCCCGAAGGCACCGTCTGGCGCGATATGCCGCGCAAAGACATTCCCGGCAGCATATGGCTGTCGGACACCGGCTACGGCACGCTGCCGCCCGCCATGGATGACTATTTCCAGCGCGGCCTCGCGCGCGCGTCGCGCGGCGACAAGGCCGCGCTGCTCGTGATCTATTGCCTCGCTGATTGCTGGATGTCGTGGAACGCCGCCAGGCGCGCGCTGGGTTACGGCTATTCCAACGTCGCCTGGTATCCGGAAGGGACCGATGGCTGGGAGCACGCCAAGCTTCCCACCGACGAGGTGCAGCCGGAGCCGCGCCCTGAGCAGTGAGCTGATTGAACCAAGCCGCGTCAGCGGTGGCCTTGTGGTTCGAGACGACCGCTTCGCGGTCTCCTCACCATGAGGGTCTAACATCTCGCCGCGAAACCAGACCTCATCCTGAGGAGCCCGCCAAAGGCGGGCGTCTCGAAGGACGGCCGCAATGAGACTGAGGATCCCAGCGCTACTGCTTTTGCAGCTTGGTCAGCGTGCCTGTGCCGTTGGTGTCGGTCGCAGAATAGGTCACCCTGTCGCCGGCATGGACGGCTTCTAACATCGCGGCGTCCTTGGCCTTGTACTCCTGGAGCGCACCGGCGCTGCCTGTGCTGCCGCCGACCGTGCCCTTCTGCATCTCCTGGATCGAGATCGTGTTGTTGAGCCGATCAATCCGCGTGACCATTCCAGTCATGTCGTCAGCGAAAGCGGCGGTTGCGAGCATGCTGAGGGCCGCACTGCCCGCGAAGATGAATCTTGCTGTTCCCATCGAGGCCTCCCGACGTCTTGGAGTTCACTTCGACAAGCCATCCTAGATCGATTTGGTTCCGGCAGATAGCGCGGCAGAAGGTTGCCGATCCCTGGGCCGATCCGGGAACTTTTCGCGAGCCGTCAGCGGGACTGACGCTATTCCATTTCCTGTTGAATCACGCGTCCGAGTGCGAACAGCCGCTGGTCGATCGTGGTCGGAACCTCGCAGACGAAGCGCACCACCTTGCGGCGGTCCTCGAAAATGCGGGTCTCCCAGATCAACTGGTTGCTCATCGCCTCGACCTTGGTGTCGTCGCGCGGCGTCGCGTCCTGGAGGGCCTGGAGCTGAATGGTCTCCTCGCGGATCTTGTCGGCGGCCTCGCGCTGCTTCCGGCTGACACGTTCGAGCCCGTTCATGACCTGGGAGCGCTGGGCATTGAGCGTGTCGAACAGGCCCGCGAACAGGAGTTTGGCGTTCGCGGTCTTGTCGGCCGCGGAGCCGGTCAGAAATTCCTTCACGAACTTCTCGGCCTCGTCCAGCGGCGTCTTGCGCGCCGCCAGTTTTGAGACCAGCGCGCTGATTTTCGCATCGTCCCTCCACTTGGTCTCTGCGTCGTCGAGCGCCGGGCCGGCCCAGACGGCGGCGAGCGAGATGTCCGGGACCTTGGCCTGCGTGCAGGGCCAGTCGGGATAGCGCGGATCGGCCGCGCGCGCGGCCGTGCCCGACAGCGCGAGCGCAAAGGTCGATAAGAGAGCGGCCATGGTCACGATCGCTGATCTCATCCTTCGCCTCCCGCAGGACCCCGCCGCGCGAGCCCGCGCGAGGGATCATAGGCATAGATCGCGCCGATCATGAAGACGATCGTGCAGCCGGCCACCACCGCCAGCGAAATCCAGTTGACCTGTCCGTACAGCGCGAAGCGGATCAGCTCGACCGCATGGGTGAACGGATTGGCTTGGCAGACATAGTAGAGATAGGGGCTGCCTTCCTGCACCCGCCAGAGCGGATAGAGCGCCGATGACGCAAAGAACATCGGGAAGATCACGAAGTTCATCACACCGGCGAAGTTTTCCAGCTGCTTGATTCCGGAGGAGATCAGCATCCCGAGCGAGCCCAGCATCAGCCCGGACAGGATCAGCGCCGGCAACACGGTGAGATAGCCTGACGGCGGCGGCGTGATGTCCCAGAACCAGGCGATCAGCAGGAACGCATAGACCTGGAGCAGCGATACCGCGGTGCCTGCGAGCAGCTTGCAGAACAGCAGGAACCCGCGCGGCAGCGGGCTTACCAGCAGTGTGCGCATATTGCCCATCTCGCGGTCATAGACCATCGAGAGCGAGGACTGCATGCCGTTGAAGAGCTGGATCATCGCCATCAGCCCCGGTGCGATATAGACCTCGTAGAGGATGTAGGTCTCGTAGGGCGGGATGATCGAGATGCCGAGCACCTGGCGGAAGCCGGCGGCGAAGATGAACAGCCACACCAGCGGTCGTACCAGCGCCGAGACGAAACGCTCGCGCTGATGCAGGAAGCGCAGGCCCTCGCGCCAGACGATGCCGGTGAGGCACGTCATGTACTCCTGTAACGAGAAACCGCGCGGCGTGTCGCGGGTGGTGATGCTGCTCATGCGCCGCCTCCCGGGATGGTTTGTGCGCCGGTCAGGCGCATGAAGGCGGTGTTGACGTCCTGCGCGCCGGCCTCCGTGATGACGCGGCTCATCGGCCCCTGCGCCAGAACCTTGCCCTGGTGCAGCACCACGAGGTCGTCCCCGGCCATGATCTCGTCGAACAGATGCGTCGCCCAGAGCACGCCGATGCCTTGTTCGGTCACGAGCTGGCGGACGTGGCTGATGATGTCGGCGCGCGCCTTGACGTCGAGACCGACGGTCGGCTCGTCCAGCAGCAACAGGCGCGGCCGGTGCAGCAGCGCTCGCGCGATCTCCAGCCGTCGCATCTGCCCGCCGGAGAGATCGCGCACCTTGCTGCCGGCGCGGTCGGCAAGCCCGATGCGGCCGAGCAGCTCGGCGCTGCGCGCGGCGGCATCGCGCCGGCTGATGCCGTGAAGCGCGGCGTGATAGAGCAGGTTCTGAGTCAGCGACAGATCGAGATCGAGCGTGCGCGGCTGGAACACGACGCCGAGCAGCCGCAGCGCCTCGCCGGGGCTTTTGCTGATGTCGTGTCCGAAAATGCCGACACGGCCGGTCTGAATGCCGAACAGGCGCGTGACGAGCGAGAACAGCGTGCTCTTGCCCGCGCCGTTCAGGCCAAGCAACGCGGTGAAGCTCGCAGGCTGCACGTTGAAGGAGACGTCGATCAGCGCCCGGCGCGGGCCGTAAGCATGGCTGACGTCGTCGATCGCGAGCGCCGGCACCGCCGCCGGATCGGGCCTTGGCGTCTCGCGCTGTTCGGCGATGGGAGCAGGGCTGGTCATGGCGCGATCGTGATGCCCCAGGGCAGTTCGCCCACCTGAATGGTCTTGATCACTTTTTGCGCGGCGACGTCGATGACGGAAATGTCGTTCGACACACCGTTGGTGGTGAGAAGATATTTCTCGTCCGGCGTGAACGCCATGTGCCAGACGCGCTGTCCCACCAGCAGATATTTCGTCACCTTGCGTGTCGCGGTATCGATCACGGCGATGCGGTTGGCGGGGCCGAGCGCGACGAAGGCGGTCTTGTCGTCCTTGGTCATGCCGATGCCGACCGGCTGGATCGCCTCGCGGCGCAGGCCCGGAATCTCGAACGTGACCTTGCCGATCACCTCGTGCTTCACGGGATCGATGATCGAGACCGTGCCGCCGATCTCCGAGGATACCCACAATTCGGAAGCGTCGTGCTTGAACTCGGCAAAGCGCGGCCGCGCGTCGACCAGCACGTTGGCGACGATCTGGCGCGAAGTGGTGTCGATGAAATGCGCCATGTTGGTCGTTTCCGACGTGTTGATCAGCGTTTTGCCGTCGGGGCTGATGGTCATGCCCTCGGGCTCGACGCCGACCTGGATGTCGCCGAGGCGTGCGCGCTTTTCGAGGTCGATCACGGTCACCGTGTTGTCGTTCTCGTTGGCGACATAGAGCACCTTGCCGGCGGCATCCTGGGTGAACAATTCAGGGTCCGGGCCGGAGGGCAGGGTGTCCACCACGGCTTGCGTCTTGGCGTCGATCACCTGGATGGTGTCGTCATCGCCGACCGCGACCATCACGAACTTGCCGTCGCGCGTGGACTCGATGCCGCGCGGGCGCTGGCCGACCTTGATGGTCTTGGTCACCGTCCAGCTCTCGGTGTCGATCACGGACACCGTGTTGCCCTTCTCGTTCGAGACATAGGCGATGAACGCATGGGCGGGTGCCGCCGCGAGCGCCAGCCCGGACAGCAACCCCACACGCCACATGCGCAACATCTGCGTTCTCACTTCAGCTTGCATTTGCTCTCCGGGCGGTCATAGCCGAGCGTGTCGAGCTCCGAGACCTGGTGCAGAAACCCTTCCTGCGGCGACACCGACACCACCATGCGGCCGTCGACCAGCAGGATCGGCTGGCGCAGCTGCAGGTTCCAGTCGCGCACGGTCAGCCGCGTGCCCTTGAACGCGGCGATCGAGAAATCCGGGCCCTTGATGAAATCGGTCACCTTCTTGACGTCGCCTGAATTCGTGCGCGAGGTCGCTTCGCCGATCATCCGCACTGCCGTCCATACCTGCATGTCGAGCGCGGTCATCCGCCGCGAGTTCAGCTTGATGAAGCGGTTCTGCATCTGGATTGCGCCCCACTGGTCCTGCGCGGCATCCCAGCTTCGCGGCACGAGGCCGGCCGAGCCGGCGACGGGGCGCGGATCCCAGGTGCGATAGGGCAGGTAGGCGCCGAACACCTCGCTCTCGTCGGCGGCGACCAGCACGTCGTAGGCCGGCGCCTGTTGCGTGAATACTGGCATCTGGCGCTGGATCAGCGTCACGCCGCTATCGGTCCGGCGCGCGCCGCCCTTGTCCTCGAAGGTGCGCTCCTGCACGATCTTGGCGCCGAACCGCGTTGCGGTGCGCCTCAGCGCATCGGCGAACAGCTTGTCCTCGTCATGCGAGCCGACCACGAGCAGCCAGCGCTTCCACTGCTTCCACACCAGATACTGGCCGAGCGCATCCGCCAGCATCGATCGTGTCGGGGCGGTGTGGATGACGTTGGCGCGGCAATCGGCCTCGCGTAGCCGCTCGTCGATCGCACCGGCGTTGAACAGCAGCGTGCCGCGGTCGCGCAAGGCATCCGCGACCTTCACCAGTGCATCGGCCGGCAGGTCGGTGATGATGAAGCTGTTGTGCTCGGCGAGCGCGGTCGCAGCCTGAACCGGATCTTCGCTCTCCTTGATGCGGCGTTCTTCCAGCGTAAAGCGCTGGTTGAGGAATTTGCCCGTGGTGTTGTTGTCCTCGATCGCGATCTTGGCGCCGGCAACGCCGTCATTCTCCGCGGGCTGCTCGACCAGCGACAGCGTCGATCTGGTGCCGGCGACGCCGAGATAGCCGATGCCGATCGTGACTGGGTCGGCCGCGCATGCCTGCGTCGCAACCAGACTCAAGCCGATCAGGCCGGCCAACCATCGGATCATGTTTCCTCCTGACGATCCCCCCGGCTTGACCGCCGGTGGAGAATTGTCTCTGCTAAAGCATGACCGATTTGGCCGGGCTTGCAACCCCGCATTTGGTCGTCGCGACGCGACGAGCCGGAATCACGATCATGCGAGCATTGCTATCGATTATCGTTTTGCTGTTGACGGGTTCGGCCGCGTTCGCCGACCCGCCGAAACTCGCGGTGTTCGATTTCGAACTGGTCGACACCAGCCTGCCCGGCGAGTTCTATGGCTCCAAGCCTGAAGAGGCGCGGCTCGAGCGCATCAGCGAGCAGTTGCGCAAGGAACTGACCGACTCAGGCCGGTTCCAGGTGCTCGATATCGCACCTGTCCGGGATGCTGCCCGTCACGCCAATCTGCAGGCCTGCGGCGGCTGCGACCTCAAGCTCGCCGGGCAGCTCGGCGCTGATATCGAGATCACCGGCGTGGTGCAGAAAGTCTCGAACCTGATCGTCAACCTCAACATCTACCTGCGCGACGTGAAGACCGGCAACATGATCACCGCCGCCAGCGCCGACATGCGCGGCAACACCGACGAATCCTGGTCGCGCACCATGAGCTATCTGATCCGCAACCGGTTGCTGGCGCCGAATTACGGGAAGCCGCAGTAGGTTTTTCGCCTCTCCCCGCGTGCGGGGAGAGGCCGGAATTTGCGCAAGCAAATTACGGGTGAGGGGGAGTCTCCGCGAGTCCGTCTCTCACCGTCTTTGCAGAGGCAGCCCCTCACCCCAACCCTCTCCCCGTAAGAACGGGGAGAGGGGAAGGAGAGGCCGCTGTCACGCCGTCAGCCTCGCCGCGTGCCAGTGCAAATGGTCGCTCATGAACGTCGAGATGAAATAGTAGCTGTGGTCGTAGCCCGCCTGCCGCCGCAGCGTCAGCGGGACGTTGGCCTTGGTGCAGGCCGCCTGCAGCAGCTCCGGCTTGAGCTGCTCTTTCAGGAAATTGTCGGCATCACCGTAATCGACAAGGAAGCCGGAGAACTTCGCGCCGTCCTCGATCAGCGCCACCGTGTCATGGTTGCGCCAGGCATCCTTGTTGGGTCCGAGATAGCCGGTCAACGCCTTGATGCCCCAGGGCACCTGCGACGGCGCCACGATCGGCGCGAAGGCGCTTGCCGCGCGATAGCGGTGCGGGTTGCGCAGCGCCACCGTCAGCGCGCCGTGGCCGCCCATGGAATGGCCCATCACCGATTGCCGCCTGGCGTCGACCGGAAAGTTCTCCGCCACGAGCTTCGGCAGCTCGTCAGTGACGTAGCTCCACATGCGATAGTTGCGTGCGAACGGCTGCTCTGTCGCGTCGACATAGAAGCCGGCTCCCAGGCCGAAATCATAGGCGTTGTTGGCATCACCGGGCACATCGGGCCCGCGCGGGCTGGTGTCGGGCGCCACGAAGATCAGGCCGAGCTCGGCACAGGCTTTGCGGAATTCGCCCTTCTCGGTGACGTTGGCATGCGTGCAGGTGAGCCCGGACAGATACCAGACCACGGGGAGCTTGGCGCCATCGGCATGCGGGGGAACATAGACCGAGAACACCATGTCGGTTCCGGTCGCCTGGCTGGCGTGCCGGTACACGCCCTGCACGCCGCCATAGGATTTGTTGGTCGAGACAGTCTGAATTGTCATGCCTTCACGCTCCGTGGCACCTGGCCACATCTACATTGCAAGTTTGTGTGACCGAATTTGTGGCGGCCGGTGCGCTTCGTCAGGCAACGCCGCTGTCGATCGCCAGCCGCACCAGCTCGACCGACGTCTTCACGCCGAGCTTCTGTCGCATGATCGAGGAAGTGTTGGCCACCGTCTTGTACGACGATTGCACCAGCCAGGCGATCTCGGACAGGCTCTTTCCGGCGCTGAGCAGCCGCAGGATCTCCATCTCGCGCGCATTCAGCTTGGACAGCGGATTTTGCGCGAGCGTCGGTCCCGCAAAGGCAATGCTGCGTGCGATCGCGCTCGGCAGATAAGTGCCGCCGCCTCCGACGGTGCGGATTGCCTCGACGAGATCATCGGGATCGCCGGTCTTCGATACGTAGCCCTTGGCCCCGCACTCGATCGCACGCGCGGCAAAGGCGGGATCGTCGTTCATGCTGAACATGATGATCCGGGCCTCGGGCGCGCGCCCGAGGATGCGGCGCGCGAGCTCGAAGCCGGAGACGGTCGGCAGGTTGATGTCGATGATGCAGAGGTCGGGGCGCTCGACAATGAAGACGCATTCGCCGTCTTCGGCGTCGGCGGCCTCCAGGATCTCGATCTCGCCCTCGTCGGCCAGCACGGCACGGCAGCCGGAGGCGACGATAGGATGATCGTCGACGATCAGAATGCGCATAGGCGTTCCCCGTGACAGCGCCGGCCTGTTTTTCCGCCGCATGATGCCGAACGAGCAGGATGCGCGTGTCTCATGTCGGGTCATGCAACCCGCCCGGGATTGCTGTACGCTTCCGATTAGATATCGGGCGCTTCGTCTCTGTCAACGTCATCGGACAGGTGCGAGCAAACCTTCGCAGGTAGCAGGCGGCACCAATGTGGCAAAATCTATCCTTGCGCGCGCGCATCAACCTGTTGCTGGCGCTGCTATTGGCGCTCGGGCTCGCCGTCAATATCGGCCGCCAGGTCGCGGCGGCCGGGCCGCGCGTGCAGGCGGAGGACCAGAGCGTGATCCGGCTCGCGCGCGAATTCATCGATATGATCGTGGCGGATCTCAACGAGGCGCCCGATCCGGATGCGCGGCTGAACCAGATCGCGCGCGATGTCAGCCGCCTTCGCCATGTCAGCATCGCGCTTCGGGACGCCGGCGGGAACCCGCTGACGCAGCCGCGCGCGGACGCCGATGACGACACGCGCGGGCCGCCAGCCTGGTTCGTCAGCCTGGTTCATCCCGAGCAGACCGCGGTGAGCGTGCCCGTCTCTATCCACGGCAAGCCCGGCTCGCTTGTGATCACCTCGCACCCCAATGACGAGATTGCCGAGATCTGGGATGGCATCGTGACCCAGCTCGAGGTCGGCTCGGTGGTCGCGCTCGTCCTGTTCCTGGTGATGATGACAGTGGTCGGCCGCGCGCTCACCCCGCTGCAATCCCTGGCGCAAGCCATGGCCGAGATCGAGGGCGGGCGTTACGATGTCCGTGTCGTTCCGGGCGGCGCGCCTGAGCTCGCCGCGATCTGCACCAAGCTCAATCATCTTGCGGCAACACTCGGCGAGGCGGTGGAAGAAAAGCGGCTCCTTGCCGAGCGTGCGGTGTCGCTCCAGGACGTGGAGCGCAAGGAGATCGCGCGCGAGCTCCATGACGAGTTCGGGCCGTATCTGTTCTCGCTGCGCGCGCATGCCAATGCGCTGGCAAAGCAGGCCGACGGGCGCGCGCCGAGCGCGGAGGCCGTGCGCAAGCATGGCAGTGCCATGATGGAGCAGATCAATGCGCTCCAGCAGTTCAATCGCCGGGTGCTGGAGCGCCTCCGGCCCGTGGGCCTTGCCGAGCTTGGCCTGCGTCAGGCGCTGGAATCGCTGTCGCGGCTGTGGCGGGAGTCGCATCCCGATGTCAGAATCGAAACCACGATCTCGCCGGCGCTTGGGGTCACCGGCGAGACCGCTGACCTCACGATCTACCGCATCGTGCAGGAGGCACTCACCAACGTGTTCCGCCACGCCGGCGCGACCTCGGTCAATGTCGTCATCGAACCCGTGGAGCAGGCGGGTCACGACGGTCGCGGCTGCGCCCGGGTGCGGGTCAGCGACAATGGCCGCGGCATGGAGCCGGGCCAGAAGCTCGGCTTCGGCCTCGTCGGCATGCGCGAGCGCATTCTGGCTCTGGGGGGCACGCTCAACGTCGTCTCCGGCGATGGCGGCCTGACCGTCGAGGCGCTGGTTCCTACGGCGGCAGCCTGAGCGCGCGGAATGCGATCGGGAAAAATTCCCGATTTGGACGGGAAAACGGGTGTGGATACGGTCCGACCTTTTGTGGCTGGCGCGTGAGCTGCTGCCGATTACACTTGTTCCAACCAAACGGCGAAAATCAAAACAGCCGGTGGTGACGGATGGAAGGCAGGGATGGGCAAGCGTCGTTTGTTGATGGCGTCGGTTTCGACCGGGCTGGGGCTGGTCTTTGCATCAGGTGCGGGGGCCGCGCAGGATGAAGAGACCAACGTCCAGAACCTGCCGCCGGTCGAGGTGACGGCGCCGCCGCCGTCGACGGCACGGCGCACCGCGCCAACGCGGCCAGTCGCGCGAGCGGGAGCGCCGTCGTCTGCCAGCCCCAAGACACGCCTTTACGTCTACCCGACCTCGCCGGGCACCGGCAGAGGTCTCGATGTCGACAAGGTTCCGTCAGCCATCAACGCCGTCGATGCTAGCCAGATCAAGCGCACTGCCTCGCCGGATATCGCCGTTGCCCTGCAGCAGTACGTGCCCGGTCTCAGCATCAATGAGGTGACCGGCAATCCCTTCCAACCCGATGTGCAGTTTCGCGGCTTCGTCGCTTCACCCCTGGCCGGCACGCCGCAGGGCCTCGCCGTCTACCAGAACGGCGTACGCATCAACGAAGCGTTTTCCGACATCGTCAATTGGGATCTGATCCCGACGGCAGCAATCCGATCGGCAGTGGTCGTGACCAACAATCCGGCATTCGGCCTCAATGCGCTCGGCGGCGCCATCGATCTGCAGATGAAGAACGGCTTCAACTATCAAGGTGCCGAGATCGATATCATGGGCGGCTCATTCGGCCGGATCCAGGGTTCTGCGCAATGGGGCAAGCAGGTCGACAACAACTGGGCGGTCTACGGAGCGCTCGAAGGCATTCACGACAATGGCTTCCGCAATTTCTCGGCATCCGACGTCCGGCGCTTCTATGGCGATGTCGGGTATCGGTTTGAAGGCAACGAATTCCACCTCAACATGGGCCTCGCCAACAATTCCCTGGCAGGACCCAGCACTGTTCCGGCCGAATTGCTCCAGCAATATTGGGGTGCGACCTATACAACTCCGCAAACCACTTCCAACAAGGTCGGTTATCTCAACCTGACCGGCAAGGTGGAGGCGACGCCGACCTGGACCTTTGAGGGCACGGCGCATTTGCGGGGCTTCAAACAGAATACCGTCGATGGAAACCCGACCGACGCCCAGCCCTGCGACGCTGATGCGACGCTGCTTTGCTTTGGCGAGGTCAACCCTTTGACTGGCTTCCAACCGCCGGCCAACGGCCTGAATGGGGCTCAGCTCGTCAATCCCTTTGCGCCGGGTGCCATACTCGGCGAGATCGATCGCACCAGCACGAGATCGACCACCTTTGGCGTATCCGGGCAGGCGACCAACAGCGACCAGCTGTTCGGTCATGAGAACCGCTTCGTGATCGGCGCGAGCTATGATGTCAGCAGCACTCGTTTCACCGGTAGCGCAGAATTGGGAACGGTGGGCACGAACTATGTCGTCACGGGCAGCGGCATATTCCTGGGCCCGTCCGGTGAGCCGACATCGATTGGCCCCGTGTCGCTTCGTACCGTCAACCAATATCAGGGACTCTATGCGCTCGACACGTTCAACGTGGACGATCGCTTTGCGGTCACGGCAGGCGGGCGGTTCAATGCGGCCCATGTCTCCCTGATGGATCAGCTTGGCACCGCGCTCAATGGCGATCATCAATACGATCGATTCAATCCCATCATCGGCGGCACCTACAAGATCACGTCTGAAGTGACCGCCTATGCGGGCTATTCCGAAGCCAATCGGGTGCCGACACCACTCGAACTCGGCTGTGCCGATCCGGCGAGGCCGTGCATCATCGGGCAGTTCCTGATCGCAGACCCCCCACTGCAGCAAGTCGTATCCAAGACCGTGGAAGCAGGCTTCCGCGGCACCAAGGAATTGAACATCGGCTCCTTCGGGTGGAAGATCGGCGGCTTCCGGGCTACCAATTACGACGACATCCTCGCGACCCCAATTCCGGGCCTGACGGGCTTCGGCTTTTTCCAGAACGTCGGCCGGACACGCAGGCAGGGCATCGAAGCCGAGGTGAGCCTGAAGTCGAATGTGCTTCAGTTCCAGGCGAGCTATGCGTTCCTTGATGCGCGCTTCCTCGACGCGCTGCTGCTTGGCTCGAACAGTCCGTTCGCCGACGCCGACGGCAATATCCAGGTCTTGCCGGGTAATCAGATTCCGCGCCTGCCGCGCCACCTCATCAAGGCCAGCGTCGAATATGCAGTTACCGATGTTTGGAAGGTCGGAGGTGACGCGCTCTTTGTCTCGAGCCAGTATTTCGTCGAGGACCAGTCCAACCAGTTTCCGAAGCTGCCGTCCTACGCCGTGTTCAACCTCCACACCTCCTACCAGATCACCAAGAACCTCCAGATTTACGGTCGCGTCAACAACATCTTCGACAATCGCTACTCGACCCTCGGCACCTTCTTCGACAGGGAAGCCCTGCCCAATTTCGCCAACGGCGGCGCGGAATTCACCGACCCGCGTTCGCTCAGCCCGGCAAGGCCGCGCGCGTTCTATGCGGGGATGCGGGTAACGTTCTAGGGTCCGGACTCAATTGATCCACCAAGTGAGTGCGGCAGCCAAGAGGATTGCGGAGAGGAAGATATCGGCTCGCTTGTCATAGCGGGTCGCGATACGTCGGAAATCCTTGAGGCG
>NZ_LGHM01000245.1 GCF_001908185.1 Bradyrhizobium sp. AS23.2 | reverse complement strand
GCCCAGCGTCGCGCCGGTCGCCTCGACGCCGGCTCCGGCGAGCGACAAGCCGCGCACGGAGGTCGCGAAGGACTCTTCCAAGGACGCCGCCAAGGATCACGCAAAGGATCACGCCAGGGATCACGCGAGCCCGCCGCCGCAGACTGCAGCCGCCGCCTCGCTCGTGCAGCAGTCGCCAGCGACGACTTCAGCGCTGCCTATCCTTCCGCTGGTCCCCTCCAAGTCGATCATGGCGCCGCCCGATCCGGCCGCGCCGAAACTGATTCAGCCCGAGACAACCGAGAAGGCTGCCGAGAAGGCCGAGCCGGCGCCCGCCGTGATCGAGGTCGCCGCCGCATCCACCAAGCCGCCGGAAGTCGCCGACAGCGAAGCTTCGGCTATCGCGGTTCAGCAGACGCGCTTTGCGATCGACCTCGGCGGCGCCAACTCGATCGACGGACTGCGCGCGCTTTGGCGTGGCCTGATCAAGTCCAATCCGGAGATCGCCGCGCTGCGGCCGATCATCATGATCAAGGAAGGCAACACCGGCCTCAGCATGCACCTCCGCTTAGGTGCGGGCCCGCTGCTCAATGCCGCAGCCGCCGCAAAACTCTGCGCCGGCCTCGCCGAAAGCAACCGCCACTGCGAGACCACCGTGTTCGACGGCCAGCGCCTGTCGCTGCGCGCGGGCCCGGAAAAGACGCAGGAAAAGTCTCAGGACAGAGCCCAAGACAAAAACCAAGACCAAGACAAGAACCAGGACAAGAACTCGGAGAAGAGCCAGGACTCGGTGCCGCAAGCCGAGTCCGCCCCGGCGCCTGGGCCCAGCGCCAAGCCGGAGAAGCAACGCCGCAGCTACTCATCCAAGCGCACATCAAAGCGCGAGGAGCCCGCGCCTGCCCCCGCGGCCCCAGCGCCAGCGCCAGCCAAGCCGGAGACGCCATCTACGGGATCGACGCTGTCGTCGTTCTTCAGGCGGTAAGACGCTCCGCCCGCAGCGGGCTCCCTTGCGTCGAGTTCAGGACGTTGGCTGCTAGGCCCACTGTCGCCTTCTCGCCCGAATTCGCGAGGAAACCTCCGCCTCCCCTGTTGCCCCCTTCCACCATCCCGACCATATTGCGCCCATGACAAAAAAGCCCTTCCGCCTCACGCCCTACCAGGTGCAGTTCCTGATCGTCGTCGGCTTCGCGTCCGTCGGCTATGCGCTCTATCTGCGCTATCTCGGCATCGAGCTCTCGACGGTCGGGCTCGCCTGCGACGCCGGCCTTCAGACGCTGATCTGCAAGGCGCGTTCGGTGTCGACCGTGCTGTTCAAGAATTCGGTGTTCGGGATCGTCGCGCTGGTGGTTGCGACGTTGAACCTGATGCGGCCGTCGATCGTGCTGCTGACCGTCGGCATCATCGCCGCCGGCCTCGGCATCGTGCTCTACAACGTGGTGTTGTCGGGTCTTGCGATCGGCCTGTTCATTCTTGGATTTGCTCGGCCCGCGCCCGCCACAGCGTGAGCGCGAGCAAGAGATAAATCGCGCAGGTCCACAGCGACTGCCAGTTCTCGCGACCCTCGTTGAAGAGCACGTAGACCGCCGACAGCGTCAGCACGCCTGCGAACACGGCTTCCGCGATCGGACGCTGGCCGATCTGCGGCCGGTTCGACGTCAGCAGCGCGAACGGCACCACCGCCATCGTCAACGAGGCGTAGGGGAAGTCGTGGTAGCGCGGGTCGAACACGAAGGCGAGCGCGGTCTGCGCCGCGATCACCGCAGTCACCGCCAGCGTGAGACCGAGCACGGCGGTGAGCTTTGACCATTTCCGGCCCTCGCGCGGGCCGAGCAGATCGAGGAAGGTTGGAAGGCTGCGGCCGATCACCATCGCCTGCGCGCAGAAGATCGGCGACAGGATGCCGGCGAGCAGCAGCGCGCCCCAATGCAGCCAGCCACCGATGCCGTAGCTCTCGTAGTACATCTTGTCGGCACCGACCCCGAGCAGGATCCCCGCCGTCGTTGCCGAGATGGCGACACCGAGCCAGGCCGAGAAGCGCGGCGTCCACGGCCGCCGACGCAGCGTGAGACCGGCAACTGCGAACACAAGCACGCTGAGGCCCATGCCCGCGCCCATGTACCATTTCCAGTACGGGAAATTGCTGATCGGCTCGCCCGGCGGATATTTCAGGTTCCGGCGCACCGAGTCAAAGAGGCCCCAATAACCGCCCACCGTGCCTTCCAGCCTGCGCTTCCACGGCTGGTCGTAGGCCTCGATCAGGTTGACGCGGAATTTTTGCGCCTTGGCGAGGCCCAGGATTTCCGAGACCACGCGTGCCTGGTTGGTGCGCGACGGCAACGCGCCCTCGCGCATGCGCCCTTCACTCGGCCAGCCGGTTTCGCCGATCAGGATTTCCTTGCCCGGAAACGCGACCGCCATGCGCTCGCGGATCGCCTCGACATGGGCGGCGGCGAATTTCGCACGCACCGGGAAATCCTCCCAATAGGGCAGGATGTGGATCGTGACGAAGTCGACCGCGTCATAGACCTCGCGGTTCTTCAGCCAGAACTCCCAGACGTCGGCATAGGTGACGGGCACGCTGACCTGCGCCTTCACCGAGCGGATGATGGAGACGAGGTCCGCCGTCGTCATCTCGCCGCGCAGCAGCACCTCGTTGCCGACGATGACCGCGGTGATGATGCCGGGGAATTCCTTGGTGAGACGTACGGCGAGCGCGGCCTGCTCAAAATTCTTGGTGCGATTGCTGGAGAGCCAGATGCCCTGGAGCACCTTCAGCCCGCCGACCTTGGCGGCGATCGCCGGCACCTGGTCGAGCCCGTTCTCCATCGAATAGGTGCGGACGCAGTCGGTGATCTCCTTGAGCTGGCGCAGGTCCTGCTCGATCTGCTCGGCCTCGATATGGGTCCATGCGTTCAGCGGCGACTGCTCGCCGCGGAACGGGGCATAGGAGACGCATTGGACCTTGTCGACCGGATCGATCGGAGCGCGTGCGAGCGTGATTGGCGTGGCAAGCCACCACCACACGGCAGCGATCGCACCCAGTGAGACGAGCAGAAGCGCCAGTGGCGTACGAAGAGAAATCGGTTCCGTCCTCCGCGAAGGGCCGTCGATTACCTGCTCACACGCCGTCTGCCAAGGGGTGGCTCCGAACGGATCCCTCCCCCTCCCAAGGAATTTACCTGCGGCCGTTCGACAGAGACCTAGGATCGTGACTTTGCTGGACAAAATTCGAAATACAGGTCATGGGATTCGGCGAGAATTTTCCGCCGCATTGGAGACCCATTTGGACGCCATCACCGGCGCGTCCGCGGGATCCTGACGCGGGCGGTCAGCGGAGAAGTTGGGGAATTCATGCGGCAACGGGTGCTCGAGTTTCGAAATGCGGTCCTGCGGCAGTTCGCCGCCACCTTGGCCGTCTCCTCCCTGGTCGTCCTGGTCGGTATCGGTCATGCATCCGCCCAGAGCGGCACTCCCGCTCCTGACCAGGGCAAGGCGGCCGCCGCCCAGCCCGCCGATGCCGCCGCCAAGGACGCCGCCGCCCAGAACCAGCGCCGCACCGACGAGTTCGCCGAAGCCGCCCAGGTCATCAACGGCCCGGCCGGCAACCCCGAATGCGTCTGGCTCGGCCGGCGCGTGGTGCGCCTGATGTGGCGGGATGACCTCGACACCGCGTTCCGCCATCTCGACCTCTACGACCGTTTCGGCTGCCCGGGCGGCCATATCCAGGCTGCCTTCCGCTGCCTGACCCGCTTCGGCGGCCAGATCGATCCCAAGGTCGCGGAGACGCTGGACAGCCGGGTGCACGCTTGCTGGATCAATCCAGCGGCCCAGCCGCAGCAGGCGGCGGCCGCGGCCTCCCA
>NZ_LGHM01000244.1 GCF_001908185.1 Bradyrhizobium sp. AS23.2 | reverse complement strand
GAACGTCGGCCGAAAAACTACATTGATTATCAGTACGATAGATTGATCCGCCTGCCTGGGATCTGACAAAGGGACGTACAATGAAACGAGCTGTGCCCGCTTCGCCCGGAACACGTAGACGGCGCCCGAGAACGGATCGGACTTCATCGTCTCGCGCACCAATGCCGCCAGACCCTCGGCGCCCTTGCGGAAGTCCACCGGCTTTGTCGCCATCATCACCCGCACCGTACCGGTCGGACCGATCACGTGCAGGCCTTCAGCGCCCGGATGACCATCGCGACCGTCTCGGCGTCAGCGCCACGGCCGACCCGGACGCTGACGCCTTCAATCTCTACCTCGATGATTCCTGAGCCCAGATCCACCGGGCGTGCCCGTTGGCGCCGCCGCCGAGCCGCGCCTTCCGGCAATGCCGATTCCACGACTGCAGGCACGAACTGCGGCACCTCGGGGGTGGCATCTGCGCCGGCAGGCTGCCGCGCTTGGCGGCGCCATGTGAACAATTGCTGCGGCGCAAGCCCATGCCGGCGTGCAACTTCCGAAACCACCGCGCCCGGAACAAGCGTCTCTTCAATCATCCGGGCCTTGTCGTCTGCCGAGAACTATCGGCGACGGCCTGTTCCCGCGATAATCTCAAGCCGGCGCGCCGTCGTGCAAGCGTAGACACAACACGATCTCCGATTCAGAGATCGTCACACTCGCCGATCGTAAACTTCAGGAAAAGGTGCGATCAAAACACCGCTTACGTTTCAATGCACACGTGCGAGGAAGCTCAGACCACAAATTCGCAAAACATGGTTCACTCCTTCGCCGAATTGCCGGCTATGCAGCATCCGGGTTGCGTCCGGCCTCAGACGCGCGGCTTGTTTCAAAAAGCACCGGTCTTGTTACAAGAACGACATCGCCCAACAAAAGCGCGCGTAATGCGGTAATCGTTTCCGTTGGCTTAGATCCTGCACACCACAAGCAGCGTGGAAGCGACGCCAACAAAGTCGCTCATTCTGTGTTGCGAAACGGCGGGCGCGCGTCTTCTTGAGGTGGTTATGCGATCTGATCTTCTCTTTTGGGGTGCCGCAACAGCTGCGCTCGTTGTGAGCTGCGCCGTCCGTGCGGCGGATTTTGAGCCGGCAGTACAGATACCACCCGCACTGTGGAGCTGGACCGGAGGATATTTCGGCGGGAACTTCGGCGGAGGCTGCGGGCTGATATCATTCAGTGGCGCCTACGGTCGGTCGATTTACAGCGACGTGGTCGATACCCCTCTATCCCTGATGGAAGGTCAGGTCGGCAGCCCTCTGAGCATTCAGTTTCTGCCGTTAGCAACGGTCCCAGCCAACATGACGAGCCTGTCCAACATCTTCTACATTGGCAAACTTGCTCTTAACTATGATTTTGACCGCGGCGCAAGGACGTCGGGATGGTCCGATGTGCCGCTAGACGCGACAGGGCCGACAATCAGCGAGCCGCCAATTGCTCTCGCTCCAGGGTGGTCGCTGGAAAGCGGTACGCCACTCTGGCTAAGCCGAGGAAAGTTTCGGTAGGACAGTCCCGCGAGCAACGATCCGAGCGATCTGCTGCCAAGACTCACGTAGCATAAACTGGGTCGGATCTTTGGTGAGTTGTTCGAACTGATTGATAGCCTCTGGGGGATATTCCCGAAAAGCAACAAGTTTTTCTGAAACTGCCCGCTCGTCGCTCTGAGGTCGGAAGCCGGCGACTGTACGCCTTACAGCGGCGAAAGCTCGGGTCCTGCGGCTCGCGTCCGCTGGAGGCCGGGAATAGAACCGCAAGCTTTTGGGGCCGTTCAAGTTCAAAAACTTGCCGGATTTACGACAGAGAACGCCCGAGCGCTGGAGGTAGCTAGAACTATCCGCATGCACGTCTTAGGCTTCAGATTGAGCTCCCCTGAAGGTCAATGTGCCATTGGCCTTTGATAAGGTGCCGCTCGTCCAGGCCGGATGCGGCAGCTGTGTCTCGTTCACTGCGTAGCTCCAGGTCGCGAGGTCGATCTGTACTCACTCCATGGCCGCCATTTCTACGCTCGTGCAATTTTGACGTTGCGGATCAGGGCCGCCAGGGTTTGATGAGCGTCCATCATGTCTACGACGAAGGTCCTTTGGGGCCAAATCACGCTTGTCCTTGCCATCGTGCTCATTACCACTTGGGCGGCGACCCAGTGGGTTGCCTGGAAGCTCGCATTCCAGCCGCAGCTCGGGCAGCCTTGGTTCGAGTTCGGGCATGGAAAGCCCGTCACCTGCCGCCCGCTTTTTTCTGGTGGTGGTACGCCTACGACGCCTATGCGCCAATGGTATTCACAGAGGGGGCTTGTATCGCAGCATCGGGCGGCATCATTTCGATCATAGTTGCATTTGCCATGTCGGTCTAGCGAGCCCAAGAGGCGAAGACGGCCGCCACCTACGGCTCTGCACGTTGGGCGCTTCCTCCGAACTTTCATCAGCGCAGCTTACAGGGCCGGATGGCGTTATCATCGGCCGGTGCGATCGCAACTATCTTCGACACAACGGGCCCGAACACGTGCTCTGCTTTGCGCCAACGCGATCGGGCAGGGGCGTCGGCCTCGTCGCTCCGACTCTCCTGACCTGGCCGGGTAGTTGCATCGTTCACGATATCAAGGGCGAGAACTGGGCGCTCACCTCGGGGTTCGGCTCCTTCCATAGGCGGGTACTGCTGTTCGATCCAACCAATCGATACTCTGCAGCTTACGATCCACTGCTCGAGGTTCGCCGGGGCGAGTGGGAGGTTCGCGATGTCCAGAACATTGCAGACGTGTTGGTGGATCCTGAAGGAGCACTAGAACGACGCAATCACTGGGAAAAGACCAGCCACTCGCTGCTAGTCGGCGGCATCCTGCACGTGCTTTATGCTGAGCCCGGCAAGACATTGGCTGGCGTCGCCAACTTCCTTTCGGATCCCAAGCGTCCCATCGAGGCGACGCTGCGCGCGATGATGACAACGCCGCACCTCGGCGATGTCGGTCCACATCCTGTCATTGCATCCGCAGCGCGCGAGCTCCTGAACAAGAGCGAAGACGAGCGCTCTGGGGTGCTTTCGACGGCAATGTCCTTCCTCGGACTCTACCGCGATCCGGTGGTGGCTCGGGTCACGCGCTGCAGTGATTGGCGTATTCGCGATCTCGTGGAGGCGAAATGACCAACGTCGCTCTATCTAGTTGTGCCGCCCTCGGACATTAGTCGGACCAAGCCGTTGGTGCGATTGATCTTCAACCAGATCGGACGGCGCCTCACAGAAGATCTCCACGCCGAGGCGCGCCGGCATCGTGTGCTGCTGATGCTTGATGAGTTCCCTGCTTTGGGTCGGCTCGACTTTTTCGAGTCGGCGCTCGCATTCATGGCGGGTACGGCCTCAAGAGCTTCTTGATCGCCCGTCTCTTAATCAGGTCGAAAAGGCGCACGGGCCGAACAATTCGATTCTCGACAATTGCCATGTCCGGGTCGCGTTCGCGCTCGAATGACGAGCGAACAGCAAGGCGGGTGTCAGAGGCCCTCGGAATGGCGACCGAACTGCGCGCCATGAAAAACTATGCCGGTCACCGGTTAAGCCCTTGGCTTGGACACCTGATGGTGTCCAGGCAAGAAACGGCGCGACCCCTGCTGACACCCGGTGAGGTCATGCAGTCGCCGTCGGACGATGAATTGGTGCTGGTCTCGGGATGCCCGCCGATCGGAGCCAAGAAGGCTCGCTATTACGAAGATCCACGATTCCGTGAACGGGTACTCCCGCAGCTCGAACCGGAAACAGAGAAGAGGGTATCCAATTGCCTCCTGACGATTGGAGCAGGGCTGCCTTTGCCTGACGGCTCAAGAACCAAACAGAAGCGATCCACAGAGAAGCAGCATGCTTTCTCGAGCGGTGATCCCGCCAATGGTGGCATTCGGCGCGAACCGGAGCTTGGCGAGCATGAGGAGGTGGGGATAGACCGCAGCCCGGAGAAGGAAGAGTTCGAGTTTGCCGATGAGGAAGGGGACGACGAGGTCCAGCGCGCCCGCGTCCTTCGCGGACAGGCGTCAAGTCTTGCGCGTCAGGCCGCAATGGATCCGGGCGACGGTCTCGATCTCTGAGATGAGGGCATGCGGATTAAGTACACATTTCGTCTGCCGCCGGACCTCACTGTTCAGCTTGCTGATTATGCCAGCCGCAAGCGAGTGGCTCAGGCGCTCGTTGTGGAGACGGCGCTATCCGCGCTCTTGTCGCCAGACAATTCGGAGCGAATGGAGGCAGCGCTCAGCCGGCGTTTGGATCGGCTGACACGCCAGTTCGAACGACTCGAACGTCACGTTACGATTTCAAACGAAGCGCTAGGTCTGTTCGTCCGCTTCTGGCTCACGGCGACTCCGCCTTTGCCGGATGCGGCGCAGCCGGCAGCCCAGGCGAAAGGACACGAGCGCTATGATTCATTTGTCGAAGCACTGGGCCGACGCCTGGCGAAGGGGCAGAGTCCGGCGAAGGAGGTTAGCTCAGACGTAGAGCCACGCGGCGAAAGACCGGAGAACTCCAAGCCGGCCTAAGCTCGCCGATACATTCATTCTCGTTGATTCCCGTGGAAGAAAGTCTCGAGCTGCCCTCCGGGCGCATCAAAATTTCAATCCAGAGAGTACTCGGTGCCGATCAGTCGCCTCGGCTCTGAAAGATGCCGATGTCACTGTGAGGAACACCATCCGAACAACGATCGAAGGGCTTGAGTCTGTCGTAGGGTTAAGTTGTGGTCCACTACAACGGTTACGCTACGGGACCATCATGTGCGATCTGGAACGCAATCGCGTCATCGATCTTTTGCCGGACCGAAATGCCGATACGGTGGCGTCTTGGCTAGGTCGCCATCCAGGCATCGAGGTGGTCGCGCGGGATCGCATCTATTCTGAGGGTGCCCGTCGCGGTGCTCCCGATGCACCCAAGTTGCCGACCGTTTTCACCTTCTCCAAAACCTGGGTGAAGCGCTACGTCTGGCTGTTGGCCGTCACCGCAAGGCGGGCGGTGCCGCTGGAAAGGCAATGATCGCGCAGATGGTCGAAAACGACAAAGCCAAGCCGGAACCAGAACCTACAACGAAACTTGAGGCCCTGCGCCGCAGCGGGCGCAGCCACCGCCGTTCACTCTATGCCGAAATTCTCGATTTGCGCGCCGCCGGCCTATCGCCGCGCGGGATCGCGCCGCGGATCGGCATGAGCGTGAGGACGGTCGAACGCTGGCTTGCTGCAGGCGGTGAGCCTGAGCACCGGCGGCCACCCGCGGGCTCTGTCCTGATTGATCCCTTTCGAGATTATCTGCAAAGCGCTGGGAGGAAGGTGAACAACACGGTTTGCAATTGTGGACCGAAATCAAGCTCCGCGGCTTTGAAGGCAGCAGAACGACCGTGTACCGGTGGACTGTTGCGCGCCAGCAGGGCTGATCGACGGCTGCGCCGAATGTGCGGTGGCGACTGCCCTCGCGCCGCAGCTGTGCATGGCTCCTGAGCAAAGAGCCTACATCGCTCGAGGAGCAGACCGAGCGGTTCCTTCATCATCTCTACGAAAATGCGCCGGAGCTTTCGAACGCCGGTGAGCTCGCTCGACGGCTCGCGGCATTGATACGGGGCGACGATGACACAGGTCTCGATCAATGGATCGAGGATGCTTCGAGCAGCGAACTGGCCTCGCTTGCACAAGGCAGCGGCCGCGACATTGCAGCCGTCCGCGCAGCCATCACCCAACCCTGGAGCACCAGCCCCGTCGAGGGACAGATCAACCGTCTCAAGACGATTAAGCGCCAGATGTATGGGCGTTCAGGATATGTACTGCTCAAAAACAGGCTGCTGGCAGCCGCATGACAATGCACAATGCGCTCGATGAAAAGCAAAAGGGACCTGCATCAAATATGCGGGAGAACCTTGATTGACGCGCCGCTCTCATCCGGTCTGCCGCGCCATAAGTCGCGGGTAAACCGTTCTGCCTTTCGCTCTCACGGCTGTTCAATACAGACGAAGCAAATGATCGTAAGAACCACACAGTTGAATCATCCTGAGAACTCGTCAGCTTCCAGAAAGCTAACCTTCCTAAACAGAATCGGGTTCTCGAGGGCGAGGCCGCCTGGCGAGCGCAAATGGAATGAACGTAGCAGCGCGCGGTTCTCCGTGTAGTCGGATAGGCCCGATGTAGTCGGAGGATCGCGGCTTGCAGCTGCGCCAATTTCTTGTTGCTGTTTTCGATTGGACAACGAGATTTGCTGTTAAAACCTCCCTCGCCTTGAGCCGTCCACACGTCCGAGCTGAGCTGGCGGCTTTGCGCACAATCGACATTCTCAAGGACGATTAGAGTGGACCGCAACAACATCAACCCATTCAGCCCTGGTGAGTTTCAGGCGTACAACGCCCCGCTGCAACAGCAGGAGCAGCAAGAACCGGGCAATAAGAGGCAGCAAGCGAGGTTTGAGCAGCAGCTGAGCGAGCTGCAACACAGTGCGTTTGATGAGAGCTCCGCAGAAGCGAGTTCGCCTGATGGGCAAACCGCAGACGGAGGTGAAGCGATTCGGCTGACTGATGTCGGCGGTTCGATGCAGTTGCCGCCCATTCAGGGCCACTCATTCAGCAGCACGCGCCAGAGCGTAGATATGCGCCATACTCCCTTCGGCCGTTCGACTGAAGTGCCGTCCAAGCGAGGCCGCGAGAACGATGGCCCGGACGAGGAGCTTTTTTCTAGATTCCGCGAGGCATCCAAGAAAAACCGAGCCAGCGATGGCTCCATCCGCGAGGAGGCCAAGAAAAGCGGGACAAGCGATCGCACGATCCGAAGGGATCTAAAGGTACTGCGCAACTTCAGCGCCTGGCTTCTGACGAAGCAGAAGCCACCAGTCAGCAGCCAACTAGAGAATATTCAGGCATTACGTGCCGAGGGGAACGAGTTTGCGGCCAATGATGTTCGCTTGGGCGCTCGTATCGAGGCAGCGTTGACGAGGCTCGAGCAATTCGCAGTCGGAGCGCCGGTGACAGCGTTGCCGCGAGGCGGCCGGCGTGTCGATCTCGAGGACGAGGCGCTCATCAACGCTGCGTGTGACGAAGGCGTTAAGCGCAGCTTTGCGCCGGTAACCATGCAGCAGTACCGTAGGGCTCTTAACAGCTTCAGTAGGTGGCTCAACGATCGCGGGGTGAGCATTACTCAGGCTGGCCCCCAGGAGCGAGACCGCTATATTAACTCTGGGACGGGCTCGTATCCTAGAGAGTTTCCACGTGCGTGGAATCTTCTTCAGAACTACCGCCGACGCGCCAAGCCGCTCCCGCTTAGGGATGTTTCCCCCAGCGCGGATGACGAGGCGCTTTTTCTCGGATTTAGCGAGGTGGCCCCGAAAATCGGCGTGAACCTGGGGGCACTTCGCCAGTTCAGCGCCTGGCTTCAGGCGACACAGAAGCCGGCAATCACCGGTCGAGTTGAGAATCTAGAGGCTTTACGTGCCGAGGCCGACGAATTTGCGGGCGATGACGTTCGCTTGCGCACTCTTCTCAGGACGGCATTGCCAAGGCTCCGGCAATATCAACAAGCTGTCGAGGCGAACCGAGCGCTGGGGTTGGGTCCGCCGCAACAAGCGGGCTCGCTCGCCTGGCTAGGCGCTCCGCAGCCGAGCTCGTATCAGGAGCTTCCGGCAACGCCCGCTACCCCGAGCGCGGGAGCGTGGGATTGGCTTAGGGAGCAGATGCAAGAACCAGCTCCATCACCGTCCACACCACACCCTGACCCGCAGCCGGGCTCGTTTCAGGAGCTTCCGGCAACGCCGGCTACCCCGAGTGCGGGAGCGTGGGATTGGTTTAGGGAAGTGATGGAAGAACCCGCTCCATCGTCCACACCACACCGTGGCCTGCAGCCCAGCTCGTATCAGGATCTTCCGGCAACGCCCGCTACCCCGAGCGCGGGAGCGTGGGATTGGTTTAGGGAGCAGATGCAAGAACCAGCTCCATCACCGTCCACACCACACCCTGACCCGCAGCCGGGCTCGTTTCAGGAGCTTCCGGCAACGCCGGCTACCCCGAGTGCC
>NZ_LGHM01000243.1 GCF_001908185.1 Bradyrhizobium sp. AS23.2 | reverse complement strand
TGCGGCGGGCGCCGCCTGGCGCGTTGCCGCCGTGGGCGGCTCCGGACTCATGATGCTCACCGGCGGTGTCGACGAGGCGCTCGGGAACTCCGCGTTGGTCGGCTTGCCCGTCGGCATCGAGGGCGCCAGCCCGGCAAGCGCGCCCGCGGCCGGCATCGGCGGCGCCGCCATTGCAGGCGCGTTCCAGGTCGGCGCATAGCGCGCGACCAGCGTGTCGTAGAGATGGGAATCCATGTTCGCGGCGACCTGCCGCTGATCGGTCAGCGAGCGGAACGCGGCGCAATCGAACTGCGAGCAGCCGTCGCGCGCGACCAGCACCTGCGCAACTAAGCCGTAGCGGTCGCGCTCCAGCGCCTTGCGCAGCACCTTCCTGTCCAGTGTCAGGCTCTTCTCGGCGGTCGCAGCATCACCGAGCGCGGTCAGCCGGTCGATCCTGGCGGCCGTGTAGGAGACGGCCGCAGCTGCCGCGTCAGGCGCGCCGAACAGGGCTTTCTCGCAGCCAGCGGCCACTATATCGCCGGCCAGATCATCGAGACAGGACAGAGCCGGCAGGCTCGCGGTGACCGCAGCTTGCGCGCGCGCCTCAGTCGGAGCGGACTCCCCCGCCGGTCCATAGACGCGCCCAGTGGCAGCGACCGCGATGGCAATGGCGAGCAGTGTAATGACAGTCAGCGCGCCGTTGGCGACCGACTTCTCGGCGCGCAGGAGCGTGATCAGGAGGATCAGTGCGAAGAAGCCGGCAGCCGCCAGCGTCAGCCACATCGGAAAGGCCGGCGAGCGCCAGATTTGGTCGAACGCCCAGTTCATGCGCGACGTCCCCTCACGCCAGCAAAGAGCGAATGGTCAAAGCGAGCACCGCGAGTCGGCAACTGCCCCCGGTCCACCCTGTTGAGGCGAAACGGGCCTTTTGACGGCGGGAAGAACAAATTCGTTTGCGGCGTCGATGCGCCGTCCCGTCACCTTCAGGACTGAGCGAGCTGGCTTTCCCTGGCGACCCGTTCGAAGGCCTCGGTGGAGCTCTTGATCCGGTACTGGCAGTCGTCGCCTTCCGTCGGCAGCAGGCGGATGACCTCATAGGTTCCGCTGGCAGCCGGGCGCGCGATGTTGCTGGCTGTGAACAATACGCGAGTGCCCACAGGGAATTTATGCTTCAACACCCATCTCCATGACTCAAACAGCGCCGGCCGTGCCCAGGGTCCCACTGCGACGGCTGGCTCGAAACCCGTGGCGCTGTATAGCACGCGGCGGGCTGTTTTGGCCAGCAGTATACAGGGCTGGCTAACGCGCCAATCCGGCAGTTTCTTCAGGATGATAGCTAGGGAACCGGGCGGCGGATGATACCACCGGAACGGGCCCTTCAGGCAGTGTGGGGCAAATGGCCGTCGGGGCTCGCGTGATCCACGGCCTTGGGCAGTTCCTGGGCCAGGATCCGACCGAGCTGGTCGACCGGGATGTTGTAGCGCGCAGCCAGTTGGCGAACGGTGTCGCTGCCGAGAACCGCGCGGAGCTGGTCGGCCGAGATCGGCAGGTTCTGGCCGTTGCCGAGCCAGGATTTGACCTGATCGCCGAAGCCGGACTGCTGGAGCTTCGCCACGATCGCGCTGAGGCCACCCTGGCTGTTGCTGCCGAGCACTTCGTTCAGCACGGCTGGCAGCACCGTCGCGCCAAGCTGACTGAGCGCGCTGCGGAGCGCAGGGTTGTTCTCCAGCGAGTCCAGGATTCCCATGGCCGTGCCCTCTCCTAAGCCCTACCGCTGCGATTGAGCGCCGCCATGCGGCGTGCCGTCAAGCGACGCCCAATCACAATTGCGGGTTACACGTTCTCGAACTTTTCGATGACAAGCGTTTCAGCGAGCCCGTCGCGCGTCCACTCCTGGAACGCCGGCATCGCCATCATCGTGTCCATGTAGGCCTTGGTCTCCGGCGTGACCTCGATCGCGTAGGTGCGGAAACGATGCACGACAGGGGCGTACATCGCATCCGCAGCGCCGAAGCGGCCGAACAGGAACGGCCCCTTGGCGCCGTAGCGCGTCCGGCACTCGCGCCAGATCTCCTGCACGCGCGCGATGTTGGCGAGCGCATCCGCCGACAATGTCACGGGCCGGATCGGGCGGTGGAGGTTCATGCCGCATTCGCTGCGCAGAGCCACGAACCCTGAATGCATCTCGGCACAGACCGAACGGGCATGCGCGCGGGCCGAGACATCGTCGGGCCACAGCTTCTTCTCCGGATAGCGCTCGGCGATGTATTCGATGATCGCGAGCGAATCCCACACCGTGGTGTCGCCGTCGACCAGCACCGGCACCTTGCCGGCGCGGCTGAAAGACAGGATCTGCTCCTTGTCCGCGGGATTGTCGGTGTAGAGCGGAATCACGGTCTCCACGAACGGGATGTCGTTGGCGCGCAGTGCGAGCCAGGGCCGCATCGACCATGACGAGTAGTTCTTGTTGCCGATCGCGAGCTTGAGCGCTGCCATGTGGACTGATCCTTGCCTGAAGACGCCTTGGTGCGGGCTGCTTGTAGCGCTTTCGCCCGCCGCCAATCAATCGTTGCCGCGACTAGCCATGCGTGGCAATCGTTGCGGTCCTCGCGAGGAGAGAGACATGAGCAGGCATTGGGTCGACATCACGGCGGTCGGCTTCTTCATCATCGAATGGCTGGTCTACGCCATGACGCTGGAGCATTCGGCCTATGGCCGTAACAGCCTGTCGGCACGCATGAACGACTATCGCGAGGTCTGGGTACGCCGCCTGCTCGACCGCGACGCGCGCATGGTCGACATGCAGATCATGGCCTCGCTCCAGAACGGCACCGCCTTCTTCGCCTCCACCAGCCTGTTCGCGCTCGGCGGCGCGCTGGCCCTTCTGCATGCCACCAACGACGCGATCACGATCCTCGGCAAGCTGCCGATCGACCTCAGCCCCTCGCCCGCGCTGTGGGAATTGAAATGCGTCGGCCTGGTGCTGATCTGCGTCTACGCCTTCTTCAAGTTCGCCTGGGCCTATCGCCTGTTCAACTATGTCGCAATCCTGTTCGGCGGCATGCCGCCCGTCTCGCAGCGCGACACACCCGAGGCCGAAGCCCATGTCATCCGCACCTCGCGTCTGTTCGAATCCGCCGGCCGCCATTTCAACCGCGGCCAGCGCGCCTTCTTCTTCGCGCTTGGCTATCTCGGCTGGTTCATCAGCCCCTGGGTGCTGTTCGTGAGCACGGCGGCGGTGGTGATCGTGACATGGAGAAGGCAGTTCGCGTCCAGTGCATGGGCGGCAATGGCGCCGGATGTGGTGGCTGCGGGTGGTGGCGAAGAGACAAAACGCGGTCATTGATGCTCTCGTGTCCCGGGCGCGCTGCAACGCGCAAGCGTTGCTGCGCAGAGCCGGGACCCAAGCCACACGGATTGCTCTCGGCGACATGGGCCCCGGCTCTGCAGCGCACCGCCGAAGTGGCACTGCGCTGCGTCCGGGGCACGAGTGAGAAGTGTGGCGCACCGCTGTCGCTACATCGTCATTGCGAGCGCAGCGAAGCAATCCAGACTGTTGCCGCGGAAAGATTCTGGATTGCTTCGCTGCGCTCGCAATGACGGAGTATGAGGCAGCATCGCGATCCTCCAATGCGCAGCACTCGTAGGATGGGTAGAGCGAAGCGAAACCCATCAACGCTTTCCTCCACGCGGATGCATGATGGGTTTCGCAAGTGCTCTACCCATCCTACGGCCTTGCAGGCACACCTTCGCATCCTCGCGGCGCATTTCGCCCGAGCTTTGCTTCGTCGCTCCCCCTCTCAATCAAGAGGGCGCAGGGAAGGCCGGGTGCCAGCTAGCACCCGCGGTCCGCTGCGCGAAGATGTAGCGCAAGGAGACCGCACAGCAGCATACAGGTGAAGCCCAACACACGGCCTT
>NZ_LGHM01000242.1 GCF_001908185.1 Bradyrhizobium sp. AS23.2 | reverse complement strand
ATGAACCAGAAATCCTCCCTTCGTGAAGTCCCTCAATTTGTCTCAAGGGCTCTGACGGCGAACAGCGCATTTATTGGCTCGACGCGTCCCGATATGTGTGCGATCAACTACAACTAACTGGGAAATATCGCAAAAAAGACGTGCTGGGGGTCGTGTGTCCGGTCGCATTGTCGGCAGCATCAAGCTGGCCGCATTTATCGTGTTCGCATTTTTTGCCATTTCGACGTCGGCCAAGGCGTCACCCCCGACAGCGACCGTCGTCGTCACCCCCGGTCAACTGGCCGGTGGTCAAACCGCGACTGTGACAGTCACATTCTCCGAAGCCGTGACCGGCTTTAATTTCGGTGATCTGACGTTGAACAATGCTACTGGGGCAAATCTCACGACGGCGGACAACATAACCTACGGCTTCACCCTCACTGCAGCTTCAGGTGTGACGGCCCCAAACAACCTTATCGTTCTGGACTTGTCCGGAGTGACAAACGGAGCCAGCGAGGCCGGCACCGGCACCGCCGTTTCGAATAACTATTCAGTCGGGCCGATCGGTCAGACCATCACGTTCGGCGCCCAGGCGGCACAGACCTTTGTCGGCGGCGGCACGTTTGCGATCAATCCACTGGCCACTGCAAGCAGCGGCCTGGCGGTGGCCTATTCCTCGTTGACCACGGGCGTCTGCACGGTCAGCGGCAGTACGGTGACGATGATCAGCGCAGGCACCTGCACGCTGGCCGCCGATCAAGCCGGCAATGGCACCACTTACGCGGCGGCGAGCCAGGTCACCCAAAACGTCGCCCTCGCCATGGCGACCAGCAGTGTCGCGCTGATCGCGTCGCTCAACCCGAGCTTGCTGGGACAGGCCATCACCTTCACCACGACAGTATCTGGCTCGTCGCCCACCGGCATGGTCACGTTCAAGGATGGCGCGACGACGCTGGGCACCGGCACCCTCAGTAGCGGACAGGCGACGTTGACCACATCGGCGCTGACGTCCGGAACGCATGCGATCACGGCAGTCTATGGCGGCGATACCAACAACACGTCCGGCACGTCATCGGTGCTGAGCCAGGCCGTGAACCAGGCGGCGACGACGACAGTACTCGTCTCATCCGTCAATCCAAGCACTCCGGGGCAGGCTGTCACCTTCACAGCAACCGTGACAAGCGGGGGCGGCACGCCGGCCGGCACGGTAAGCTTCAACGACGGCGGCACTGCGATCGGCCGCGCGACTTTGGCCGGCGGGATCGCCACCTTGACGACCTCGGCGCTGACGGCCGGCACCCACACCATCACCGCGGTCTATGCCGGCAATGGCAACTTGACGGCCAGCACGTCGGCAGCGCTGCTGCAGGCGGTGAACCCGCCGCAGGACAGTCTGAAGCTGCGGGCCTTGCAGGTCATTGCAACCAAGACCGTGGCGCAAAACTCGGGCGCCGCCATTGCAGGCGCGATCGACACCGCGATCTCCGAAGGCTTTAACGACGGCGGCAGCCTGGTCACGCCGAGTGCAGGCGGCATCCGTTTCAACTTCTCCGCCGATCCCGATCAGGCTGCAACCACTGGCGCCGACGTGTCGGATCGATGGAATGGATTGTACGGGCGCGGCAGCGGCGGCCTGCTGGGTAACGCCAATGGCTACGCGCAGCCGCAATTGCCGCAGAGCGCATCCCGAGTCGACAACGCCTTCGCGGCGATCAATCGCAATACGATGCCCGTCAAGGCGCCGGCGTTTCGCTACGTCGAGCCGAAGGATTGGCTGTTGTGGGCGGATGTCAGAGGCAGCGGCATCGATCGCTGGGGATCGTCGACATCGACACCGATTCTGTACGGCAGCCAGATCAATGCGCTGCTGGGCCTTACGCGCAGGGTCACACCGAATTTTCTGGTCGGCGCGCTCGGCGGCTACGAGACCTTCGACTACCGGTCCGATGCTTTGAGCGGGCATCTCAAGGGCGACGGCTGGACGCTCGGTTCATACCTTGCCTGGAGGTTCGCGCCGGGATTGCGCTTCGATGCAGCCGCGGCGTATTCCGGGATCGGCTATGACGGCACCGCAGGCACCGCCACGGGCAACTTCAGCGGTCATCGCTGGCTGATGTCGAGCGGGCTGACCGGCAACTACAAGACTTACGGTTTCGATATCGAACCTTCGGCGAAGTTCTATGCGCTGTGGGAACGGGAGAACGCCTATACGGACTCGCTCGGTACTCTCCAGGCGGATCGTGCTTTCTTCACCGGGCGCGCCTCGGCCGGCATCAAGCTCAGTTATCCCTGGCTCACGAGCGCCGCCGTGATGCTCGCGCCTTATGCCGGTTTCTACGCGGATTACTACGTCACCGGCGATGATGCCGCTGCCTCGGCGCTGGCCGGGGCCGTGCCGCTCGCTTCCGTCCCGCTGCTCGATGGCTGGTCCGCGCGTGCAACGGGAGGGTTGGCGGCGCGCCTCGGCAATGAGGCCACCGTCGCTCTTGGCGCCGAACTCGGCGGCATCGGCAGCAACGTGCAAATCTGGACTTTCCGTGGAAGAGCATCGGTTCCATTTTGAGGCAGCGAGAAATTATAAATTGATTTCAATGGCATAAGAGTTCGTGATTTTAGGTCAGCTCGGGATCGCGTCCGCCGCCGCCCATCATGCCTCCCTTGTCCCTGTCGGAAACCTAATCCAGCTGGCCCGTGAGGCCGAATCGCGCAATGCTTCTGTCTCATGAGAGAAGCTTACAGCCTGGTCT
>NZ_LGHM01000241.1 GCF_001908185.1 Bradyrhizobium sp. AS23.2 | reverse complement strand
TGGGATCTGTCCGCACCTTCAACGAAGCGTCCCATCCGTATCCCCCATCAGGAAACGGAGGAATCCTAGCCGACTCGTGGCTTTTCACACAGCCAGGGTCATGAGCCGTAACCCTCTGGTCTAGCGTAAGTTTTCCTCTTCCCTGAAAATCGAAATGCCAGTCAATTTCACGCGCGGCAGCGGCGGCGGGTCGATGAACCTCGTTGACCAGAGCCATCAACCCACGACGCGAAGTCAGCAGGCAGGTACGTGCCCCGCAAAATTCCCAGCGGTACTCAGAACGCTTTGCGCAGGCCTCTGGCGCGTCAGAGGCGCGAGCCCTCGTCTGGCTCGTCGGAACCGGATTAACGTACGGAGCGGCGCGCTGCGAGCCACGCCAGGCGATCTCGTCGGCGCAGTCGATGCTGGCGACCGCCGAAGGCGTCAAGCACCTGGCGGGCTGCCGCCATGATGGGCGATGCAAGCACGACCGCTCACTGACGGGGGGCGGTCATGCACAGCATCGTTTCGGGTCCTCGCGCGACCGAGATCGCACTCTTCCCATCCGCGCAGAAGGCACTCGCTGAACTCGATCACCTCGCGGCCGAGATCAGGAACGCCCCATCCATCGACATCGTCGAGGCAGCTGCGAACGCCGCTGCTGGCTATCAGCGCATGTTCAAGCCGGTTAAGGCTGACCGCGCTGGCGAAGTCTGCGATCACGCCGTTCGTCGGACGCCAAGCGGACGGCAAGAGAGGCCAAGCCTTGTCCCGGTGGCCGCGAAATACCCATGGCATCTGTCCGTCGGACCACCACTGGGAATTGGAGCGCCGCAGGGCGTCCATGAATTCACCGGCCGAATTTGCCTGGGCAATCTCGATGCCAGGTGTTTCCAGCGTCCATTCGATTTGTGCCATGTTTCTATTGGAGCCTATGAGCAGTCAGCGGCGCACCAAAGCATACCCACCCCGGTTGGTCCGCAGCACTCCTCACCATTCGGCTTCCACAGCTTTGGCCCTGATCAGAAGGCCCGGCCAACTTAGCGCTGACCGGGCTGCTCAAATCTGGCAAATTGCGGGATTTGGAGTTGATTAGGCGACCAGACGCAGCGCGGCTTCTGCGGGCTCGCCGAGGATACGCCGCAGTTCGGCAGCAACGCCCTCCAGCACCGCGCGCTTCTCCTTCATCCGCTTGGAATGATTGTAGACCTTGCCGGTCACGGTCGGCACGATCACATCGCCCTTCTTACTCGCGGCATGGTCGAGACACTTCGCGATCCACGCATCGTCGAAGCCGAGATCACCCGCCAACGTCGCAGCCGTCCGGCGCAGGTCGTGCGGTGTGAACCGCCGGAGGCCGAGCAGCGCGCAGATACCGGGCGTCCTCACCTTGCCCTTGCGCTTGTCGCCGCGCAGGGCGTCCGCCATGGCCTTCCGATGCAGCGGCCGATCGCCGAGTGGGGAGGCGAAGATGAATTGCTTGTTCGATCCCCGCAAGGCTTCCCGGATGATCTCGACCGCGAGGCTCGATAGCGGCTGCTGGATCACCCGCCGCTTCTTGACCCTCCGCAGCGGCACGACGAGGCGCGGATGCTCGCCGTCGAGGTCGACCAGCTCGTCTCGGTGCGCGCCGAGCAACTCGCTCGACCGCAGCATGGTAATAAGCTCGAACTTCAGCGCCAGCCGCGTCCGGCGATCCCATGACCGCATCAACTCCTCATCGTTGAGGCCATGCCAGAATATCCTGATCTCGTCCTCGGTCAGGACGCGGGTGCGCGGGTGCTCCGGGTCGAGCTTTGGCAAATTGACGCAAGGGGACGCGCTGACGTAGTCGCGGCCAGCCTCTGCCGCCCAGTTGAACAGGCCGGATGCCGCCTTGCGCATGTGACGAGCGTTGCTGACCGAGGGCTTGCCGAACTTGCCCGCGACGATGTCGTTCGAGAGCGTCGCGATGTCGTGCTTGGTGACCTCGGTCGCTAGCTTCTTGCCCAGCCGGGCACCAAGGAAGCGCCGCAGATGGCTAGCGGTGTTCTCCCACGCCTCCAGCCGGGGCCGCATCTCGCCATCTGGCTTCCTGACCGGGGTCTTCATCCAGTCGATCCGCTCCTCGATGATCTCGGCGACCGTCTTGCCGCGTTTCGCCTTCGTGGCCTTCTGGTCGCGGAAGGTCTCGGCGAGAGCGTCGCCGCCCATGCCCTTGAGGCCTTAGACCTTGCTGCGGGCGTCCTCGACCGTGAAGGTTTCCGAATTGTAGATGCCGAGCCAGCCGGTGCGCTGCTTGCCCGTGGTCCGATCGGTGAATTTGAACGAGAAGGTCGCGACGCCCGCCCTGGTGATGCTGACGTAGAGGCCCGGGCATTTGCGGTCGTAGAATTTGACCCGCTTGGCGACCCGCTTTTCGCAGAGGCGGTCGGTTAGAATGACGCTGCTATTGCGGCCCCGCTTGCCAGCGGGGGCGGCTGGAATGATAGTATCCATGTGGTTTCGGCTCCTAAGGCTTGAGACCAAAGGGCTCGGCTTTGGGGCTTTCAGTTTGTCGTGCGGACGCTGAAAGCCTTAGGGCCGGGCCCTAGATTTGGCGAAGCGCGCTGAAACGCCGTGGATCAGAGTAGTCGAAAAGCCCTTATTTCAAAGGGTTTTGTTAGTTTCGGCGTGTTTCACCGAATGCCAAAATATAGACGTGTGGTCCTGGCGCCCGGAGTCTGCGCGTCAAGTCATGCGGTGATGTTGCAGCCCGACCGGGCGCGCGCATCAGCCATCTGCATGGCGACGGGGGCAATAGTGCATCGCTCCCCGGGGAGAGCGCGAAGGACACCGTCAAAGCCATCCGCGCAGGGAAGGCCGGGATGTCCCGGCGTCACCTGTCGTCCGCCCGTGCGCATTCAATCCGCACACGGGACTTAGGGTGCCAGCCGGCGCCCGGCCTTCCCTGCGCCCTTTCTCGAAGAGGGGATGCGACAAGGCAGAGCTCGGGTGAAAACAAGCCGCGAGAACGGGAGCGCGTGTCCGTTATTCAACGACGGTCTCGTGTCCCGGACGCGGCGCAGCGCCCCTTGGCGGTGCGCCGCAGAGCCGGGGCCCATGCTGCAGCGATCCGTGTGGCTTCCTGGGTCCCGGCTCTGCGGAGCGTGACTGCGTGCCGCAGCGCATCCGGGACACGAGATTGTGGGGCTGCCATGCTTCCAACCGCCTCCAGCGCTTCTCTACCCGGTCTCCTCCAGCGCGCGGCGCAGCTTTCGGATGATGACGCCGCGGGCGCGGTCGTCCGCGGCGGCCCCAATTTTGTCGTTGATGTCGAGCATGAGCTCCGACATTTCGTTGTGCCAGTCGAGACGGGTCACCGCCTCCGGCGCAAGCCGGCGGCGGTGATCGACGTCGAGCACGCGCGGTTCGGGCGCGGCGAGTTCGTATGTGTCGTCCAGCACGGGTTGATAGATCCTGGCGGCCGGAATGATGCGTTCGGCGACACGCTCCGCGAGCCCCGCGATGGCGCCTTCCTCGCCGTGCACCAGGAACAACCCGCGGGCGATAGGGCGACGTGCCGCGATCCAGCCGGCCATCCCGGCGCCGTCGGCATGGCCAGAATATTCGTCGATCATGCGGATTCGCGCCGCGACCCTGATCTCCTCGCCCTGGATCCGCACCGCCTTGGCCCCGTTCTGCAGGAAGCGGCCGAGCGTACCGTTGGCCTGGAAGCCAGCGAGAAGCACGGTCGCGCGCTCGTTCCAGAGCCAGCGCTTCAGATGATGGCGGATGCGGCCGGCGTCGCACATGCCGCTCGCCGCAATGATGATGTGAAAGCCGCTGAGCCGCATGATCGCCTTGCTCTCCTCCGGCGTCTCGGTGAATTTGAGATGCGGCGAGTTGAGCAGGCGATCGGCATCGATGGTCGGGTCGAGGCTCGCGGCGTGCCGGCGGAATACCTCGGTGGCGCGGATCGCGAGCGGGGAGTCGAGGAAGATCGGCGCCGTCGGGATCTCGCCGTGCTCCATCAGGTCGACGAGATCGACGATCAGCTCCTGGGTACGCTCGACCGCGAAGGCAGGTATCAGCAGTGCGCCCCCCGCCGCCGCCGCATCGCGGACCTCAGCCGCGAGATGCTGTCGGCGGTGCGTGGGTGTCGTGGCAGCACGCACCCGGTCGCCATAGGTGGATTCCGCGATGACATAGTCGAGGTCGGTTGGCGCTTCGGGATCGGGCTGGAGCAGCTTTGCCTCGGGCCCGACATCGCCCGAGAGCAGCACACGCAGCGGACGCGTCGAACCCTGCTCGGCGATTTCGAGCTCGATCGAGGCGGAGCCGAGCAGGTGGCCGGCATTCCAGTAGCGCGCGCGGACACCCGGGATCACGTCGATCCAGCGTTCATAGTCGACTGCGCGAAACGAACGGAGCGCGGCGATCGCGTCGGCTTGCGTGTAGATCGGCCGCACTTCCTTGCGGCCGCGCGCGGCGTTGCGCCGATTGAGTTGCGCGACTTCCGATTCCTGGATGTTGCCGGCGTCGGGCAGCATGTAGGAGCAGAGGTCGATCGTGCCGGGCGTCGCCAGGATCGGTCCCTCAAAACCCGCGCGCACGAGCTTCGGCAGCAATCCGCTGTGGTCGATATGCGCGTGCGTGAGCAGTACCGCGTCGATATCGGCGGGGCGGAACGGAAAGGCGCCGTAATTGAGCTCCTTGAGCGTCTTCTGGCCCTGAAACAGGCCGCAATCGACCAGGAAACGGCCTGTAGCGGTCTGGAACAAATAGCTCGAGCCGGTCACGGTGCGGGCAGCGCCGCAAAATCGGACGGTGGTGCTCATGTCGTCGTCTCCGGCGAATATGTCTTACCCAGTTCGGACCGCAGGGCGCCTGCGAGAAGCTCGTCTAGCGCGATCGCATTGGTCGGATGCGGCACGCTGTCGGTCGAACGGATCGACCGGATACCGGCGTCGGCGAATGCAGTGACCATCGCAGGTGGAAACAGCGCGTGCGTCACGACCGCATCGACGGCGGTCGCGCTCATCGCTCTCAGTGCCTTCGCCGCGACCATCAGCGTCGTCCCGGAGGACACGATGTCGTCCACGATCAGCGCGGGCCGCCCTGCGAGCAGGGCGGGATTGGCAAAGGTTATATCCACGGAACGATCGTCGTGTCGCATTTTTCGCGCCACCGTGTGCTGCAATCGCAGCCGGCCGGCGAGATCGATCACCCAAGGTTCGGACTCCGCGTCGGGACCGATTACGACAGTTGCGGGATCGATGCCGCCCGTCGCCAGCGCGTTCGCAATCGCTGGCATGGCAGACAGGTTCTCCGCTTCGATACCTGGAAATACGGACCTGATGTCAGGGGTGCGATGCAGGTGCGCATCTACGGTGATGACGCGGTCCACGATTGTCGCAAGCAGAGCGCCCATGGCGCGCTGGCTGATGGCCTCGCCCGGATGAAACGCAGTGTCCTGCCGCATGTAGCAGAGATAGGGCGCGACCAGGACAAGCCGCTTCGCGCCGCCCCGTCGCAGTGCCTCCGCAGCAAAGAGCAGGGCGATCAGTTTGTCGTTGGGTTGATCGAGCGGAGTATAGAGAATGGTGGTGTCTGCCGCCGGCGCGACGGTGACGCGCAACTCGTCGTCCGGAAAGCGATGCAGGGCGATCTCGTCGCAGGCAATCCCGAGGCGCGCCGCCAGCCGCTTCGCCGCGTCGGTGCCGGACGGCAGGGTCTGAAGCGAGATACTGCTCACGACGACGCCTTGCCCGGGAGGACTTCGTGGCCATTGAGGACGTAGCCGCTTTCCGCTGCAGCGCCGGAAGCGGCGAGGTCGTGCTCCGGCTGATCGAAAGTGTAGACGCGGTAAAGCGGTTCGCCCTGCTCGACGCGGTCGCCAATCTTCTTGAACAGGCGGATGCCGGCACCCTTGTCGAGTGGTGCGCCGGCGGTACGTGCGAGCCGATTGAGGCGCAGGCAATCGATCGCGGATACCACGCCGTCACGCGCCGCCTTGACGTCGAAGCTGAGCGATCCCAGTTCGCTGCGGCATGTCGACGGACCCTGGGCGTCGATGATCCTCTGCATCTGCTTCAGCGCGGCGCCGCTCTCGAGCAGTTCGCGCGCCCGGGCATAGCCGGCTCCGCCGCGCAGCTTCGGATCGCACTCCAGCAGGTGAGCGGCGAGCCGCAGCGATTTCTCGCGCAGGTCGCGCGGAGCGTCCTGATCGTTGCCCAGCACCGCCATCACGTCATTGGCCTCGAGTACGGGTCCGATGCCGTTGCCGATCGGCTGGCTGCCATCGGTCGTGATGACTTCGACCGCGCGGCCGAACCGGTCGCCGACGAATTCGAACAGTTTTCGCAGCCGCATCGCGTCGACGGCGCTGGTGACTTTCGCGGTCGGCCCGACCGGAATGTCGATCAGGAGATGCGTCGAGCCTGCCGCGATCTTCTTGGACATGATGGAAGCGACCATCTGCTCGCGGGTATCGAGGCTCAGGGGGCGTTCGACCGAGATCAGAACGTCGTCAGCCGGCGACAGGTTGACGTGTCCGCCCCAGATCAGGCAGCCGTTGCAGGCAGAGACGATCGCCTTCATCTCCTCGACGCCGACATTGACGCGCGCCAGCACTTCCATCGTATCGGCCGTTCCGGCCGGCGACGTGATGGCGCGCGAGGAGGTCTTGGGAATCGGCAGGCCGTGCGCGGCGACGATCGGCACCACGACCATCGAGGTTCGATTGCCGGGAATTCCTCCGATGCAGTGCTTGTCGACGACAACCGGGGCCGGCCACACCAATTGGGTACCGGCCTCGGCCATCGCCCCGGTGAGGGCCAGGAGCTCATCGCTGGTGATGAAGCTCGCCGAGCCGATCAGGAAGGCGGCGATCTCCATGTCCGAGTAGCGATAATGTGCGAGATCGTTGATGATCGCGCCGATCTCCGCCTTGCTCAGCGTTCGCCCGTGGATTTTCGCGCGCACCGCTTCCAGGCTCTCCGGAGGCGAGGCGGGCGTGACCGAAACCTGCGTGCCGGCGGCCTGCGCGAAGCGCCGGAAAGCAGGTTCGGAGAGCCCGATCTCGTCCGGAGCCACCAGCGCGTCGTCGTCCGTGATCAGCAGCGTCGCCAGCAGCACCTTGCCGTTGAGGCGAAGCTCGACGCGGCTGAAGCCGCGGAAGATCTCCGCCCGCAGCGCCTTCGATTGCCTGGAGATGACGACGACATTCTCGCGGCCAGTATCGAGGCGGACGCGGCGGATCTTCAGTTGAGAGTGCGGGAGATCTGGATGCATGAACGGGCCGGCAGGAGGGAACTCGACGTCCATGCTTAACCGTCATTGTCCGGGTGCTGTTGACCCAGATCATGGCCGTGACGCCGTGACCCGGGCGAGCGGTGCGGCACGCCGTCGCGCGCTCGTCACTGCGAATGCGGCAATCCGGAATGGCTCGGCGAGCAGCCGAACGCCGTGGCGATAGCGCCGCTGTCAGAAGGCCGTATTCGGCCGGGTAGCCGTTTACTTCGTGGCCGCGCTGATCGAGTTGAACTTGTTGTTCAGGAGCGCACTTCCCGTGTTGTTCACGACCGTGACGATCGCAAGCGCAATGCCGGTAGCGATCAGGCAATACTCGATAGCGGTGGCTGCATTCTCATCGGCAAGGAAGGACCTGAGCAAGGCCATCGTCAACTCCTGTTCATCCGTCCAACGTAGGCTGACGCCGTTTTCAGAATGGTAAATTGATTCACTAAATTGTCGCGGAACGCGTCATCGTGCAGGTCGGATCGTCCTCACCTGCGGCCTCCAATGCTGCCATCCATTGGTTTAAGGTTTCGTCACCCGGTTCAGGGCGATTTGACGGTATCGTCGCCTTTCTCAGGACTTGATCGAGCGTCCCGGAGCGGCCTTGACGGAGCGTCTCAGCACGGCTGCAAGCCGCCTGGCCAGATAGCTCATGACGCGCGGCCGCGACCGTGCCGCGCTGTCGGCGAGGCGCTCTTCCTCGGTCGTGTCGTTCACGAGACCGATGTAGTTCTTTCTGGCGTCCTGCTGCTGCACGGGCGTGCTCTGGTTCAATCCACGGCGCGACCATGTTGGGTCCAATGGGAATCGACGGTTAATTTTGCCTTCCGTAGGACTACGTGGTCTATCCGCGATGGGAGGCGGGTGCTGAAAGCGATGGCGCTGCTTAACGGATTGTTGACTGTTCTTCAGCGGGGCCGGGTCACTTGCGAGGACCGTCCGCGTTCAACGCCCGCAACATCGCGATGCGGGCGAACATCATCCAGCCGCCGCCGGTCTCGGCCGCATTGATCAGCGTCTCGATCGCGGTCTGCCAGTGGCTCGCGTGCTGTGTCTTCTCGGGCAGCTGCATGATGTGATCGGCCGCCTCTTGCAGCGTCCGCAGCTTGCGCCCGGTGCGCAAGGAGATGGGATCGTCAAACGCCGCCGACCAGGGCATGTCAGGCTGGCCGACCGACGAGGGGGGGACATCACGGCGCGATCGCAGATGTGATGCTGCTAGCCGGCCTTCTTCGCCCGCGCCGGTGCGCGGACCGGCTTGTCGGCCTTCTTCGAAGCCTCCTTGGGCGCTGTCTTCGCCGCGACGTCCTTGCCGCCCTTGCCGGTGATCGGCAGCAGCATCTCGCGCTGGCCCTCGACGCGCTTCTTCGGCTTCTTGGCCTTGACGGTCTCCTTGGCGACCTTCGCCGTGGGCGCCGCTTCCTTCTCGCTCGCGATGCTCTTCTTCAGCGCGTCCATCAGGTTGATAACGTTGCCGCCGCTCTTCGGAGCCGCCTTGGCCGCGATCGGCGCGCCGCTGCGCTTCTTGTTGATGAGATCGATCAGCGCGGTTTCGTAATGGTCTTCGAACAGCTCGGGCTCGAACGCGCCGGACTTCTTCTCGACGATGTGTTTGGCGAGGTCGAGCATGTCCCTGGTGAGCTTCACGTCCTGGATGTCGTCGAAATACTCCGTCTCGCTGCGGACCTCGTAGGGGTAGCGCAGCAGCGTGCCCATCAGGCCGCTATCGAGCGGCTCCAGCGCAATGATGTGCTCGCGGTTGGTGAGCACCACGCGGCCGATCGCGACCTTGTCCATGCTGCGGATGGTCTCGCGGATCACCGCATAGGCGTCATGGCCGACCTTGCCGTCAGGCACGAGATAGTAGGGGCGGATCAGGTAGCGGTTGTCGATGTCGGTCTTCGGTACGAACTCGTCGATCTCGATCGTGTGCGTCGAGTCGAGCGCGATGTCGTCGAGCTCGTCCTTGGTGACCTCGATATAGGTGTCGGTGTCGACCTTGTAGCCCTTGACGATGTCCTCGGAGGTCACCTCGTCACCGGTTTCGGCGTCGACCTTGAGATACCTGATCCGGTGACCGGTCTTGCGGTTGATCTGGTTGAAGGAGACCTTCTCGGTATCCGAAGTGGCCGGATACAGCGCGACCGGGCAAGTCACGAGCGACAGACGCAAAAAACCCTTCCAATTGGCGCGGGGGGCCATGGGCTACTCCAAACGCAACGGGGACAGCTGATGAGCTTACCATCGGGGAACACCGAATCATACACGGCTCGGCGTGGAATCTTGCAACTGCGTTAACCGGCTGCCGGTCGCGGAGTTGCTGCCTGATCGGATGGCAAAAACCGGAACATCGCATCGCATCGGGAGTTGGCTCTGGACACAAGGGCCGCGAGGAGGTCGCGGTCATCGGGGCCGACACCCAGCGATTGAGGGCATCATGGCAACCACAAGAGAGCAGCATCAGATCGTGGAAACTCCGACCGAGGCGCGGCAGGGCGAGCCCGGGCCTTCGGTGGCGGCGCTGCTCGCCATCTCGACCGGGCTTGCGATCCTGATCCTCGCCGTCATCTGGTTCGTGTTCTTCCGGACCTGACGGCGCAGACTGCGCCCGGACCTTTCGACTCGCCGCGTAACGCGGCACATTGCGCCCGCCATGCCGCCGGCTAGCCCGGCTGGCGTGGCGGGCGCAGTCGCGTCGGCACGTTGGAGGTTCTGTATGACCAAGCCGTATATGACTAAAAAGTCCGTATATGACTAAAAAGTAACGTCGGCGGGTTCCCCGTGTTCATATTCAGTTCACGCCGGAATTGATCATCTCTGGCGATCGATCGTGCAGCCTATTTCTGGAGAGAAGCGTGCGCCTGCTTGTTGTTGAGGACGACCCCGATCTCAATCGCCAGCTCACCAAGGCGCTGAGCGACGCCGGTTATGTCGTCGATCGCGCCTTCGACGGGGAGGAGGGGCACTATCTCGGCGACAACGAGCCGTACGATGCCGTCGTGCTCGACATCGGCCTGCCCAAGAAGGACGGCATCTCGGTGCTGGAGGCCTGGCGCCGCAACGGCCGCACCATGCCGGTGCTGATCCTCACCGCGCGCGACCGCTGGAGCGACAAGGTGCAGGGCTTCGATGCCGGTGCCGACGACTATGTCGCAAAGCCCTTCCACCTGGAGGAGGTGCTGGCGCGCATCCGCGCGCTACTGCGCCGCTCGACCGGTCATGCCCAGAGCGAATTGAGCTGCGGCCCCGTCACGCTCGATACCCGCACTGGCCGGGTCAGCGTCTCCGGCAATCCCGTCAAGATGACCTCGCACGAATATCGGCTTCTGGCCTATCTGATGCACCACTCGGGGCGCGTGGTGTCCCGCACCGAGCTGGTCGAGCATCTCTACGACCAGGACTTCGACCGCGACTCCAACACCATCGAGGTCTTTGTCGGCCGCATCCGCAAGAAGCTCGACGTCGACATCATCCAGACCGTCCGCGGCCTCGGTTATCTCCTGACCCCGCCGACCCCCGGCGCCTGAAGGGTCCGGACTTGACGGGCGGCCTGACACGGGCCTTGGTCCGGTCATGACGTCCGACGCCATGCCACCCCGCGCCCCCGGGATCATTCCGATGCCCGCCAGCTCGCTTGCGAACCGCCTGTTCCTGTCGGCGACCGCCTGGCTCGTGGTCATCCTGGCCATCACCGGCGTGGTGCTGTCGTCGGTCTACAAGAACGCGACCGAGCGCGCCTTCGACCGCCGGCTTAATCTGTATCTGCGCACGCTGATCGCTGAGGTCGCGACCCCCGACGAGCCGCCGGACCGCCAGTTCCAGTCGCTCGGCGAGCCCCTGTTCGAGCTGCCGCTGTCCGGCTGGTACTGGCAGATCACCCGGACCGACACCGAGAAGCCCGAGGTGCGCTCGTCCCGCTCGCTCTGGGACAAGAAGCTGCCGAAGCTGGAGGAGCAGGGCACCGAGCTCACCGCCGCCGGCATCCGGCTCGCTTACGTCGACGGTCCCGAGGGCCAGAACCTGCGCATGGTGGAGCGGCCGGTCGACCTCGGCGCCGACGGCAAATTCCTCGTCAGTGTCGCAGGCGATGCCACCGAGATCTTCGACGAGACCCGCAGCTTCGACTATTACCTTGGCGGCACCTTCACCGCGCTCGGCATCGTGCTGCTGCTGACCACGGTGTTCCAGGTCCGCTTTGGTCTTGCGCCACTCAAGCGCATCTCGGAATCGATTGCCGACATTCGCTCCGGGCGCGCAGAACGCCTCGAGGGCGAATTCCCGGTCGAGATCGCGCCGCTGGCGCGCGAGACCAATGCGCTGATCGATGCCAATCGCGAGATCGTCGAGCGCGCGCGCACGCACGTCGGCAATCTCGCGCATGCGATCAAGACGCCGCTCTCGGTCATCGTCAACGAGGCCGGGGCCCACACGGCCGATCCATTCGCGGCCAAGGTCATGGAGCAGGCAGACGTGATGCGCGACCAGGTCGCCCATCATCTGGAGCGCGCGCGCATCGCGGCGCGCGTCTCGGTCGTCGCGACCGTCACTGAGGTTGCGCCCACGATCGAGGCGCTGCGGCGGACCATGGAGAAGATCCATCGCGACCGCGGCATTGTGGTTGAGGCCAAGGCGGATCCGTCCGCGAAGTTCCGGGGCGAGCGGCAGGACCTCGAGGAGATGGTCGGCAATCTCGTCGACAACGCCTGCAAATGGGCGGCCTCGCGGGTCTTCATCGAGGTTTTGGTGGAAGCGCCGCACCCGACCGGGGCGGGCCCGCGCCTGCGGATCATCGTCGATGATGACGGCCGCGGCCTGTCCGAGGCCGAGCGCGCCCAGGTCTCGCGGCGTGGCCAGCGGCTCGACGAGTCCAAGCCCGGCTCGGGGCTGGGGCTGTCGATCGTGGTCGATCTCGCCGCGCTCTATGGCGGCAGCCTCTCGCTCGGCAGCGCACCGATCGGCGGCTTGCGGGCCGAGCTGGTCCTTCCGGGAATATAATCCTTTGTTCCGACGCGACTATTTGGTTTGCCCGGCCTCGATCCGCCCACAACCGGACGTATTCGGGGCGACTTCCTAAACGGCTTCTTAAGTGGCCCCACCTATGATCGCGCAGGACGCATCCCACGTCCGCCACTTTACCGCACATTACCCGGGCGCATGAGCCAGACATCGATCGAGCGGCTGAGGGAATATCTCGCGCAGCTCCCGCCGCAGTCGCAGGCGCTGCTGATGCGCGAGTTTGAGCGCGCGCTCGAGCGCGGCCAAGATACGGCCGTCGCGACCCTTGTGCTCGAGCAGTTGCGCAAGATCGTCCGCAAGACCGAAGCCGACGAAGCCCAGCCGCCGCGCACCGACGATCTATCTCGACTTCTGTTCCAGGTGCTGGAACCGTTTCTCGTGGAGGCGGGTGCGCCAATCCGGGTCGGACAGATCCGCCGCTCCTCGCTGCATCCGATCTGGCAATGGCTCGTCCGCGATGGCGCCCCGGACAAGGTGAACGAGTTCGAGGCGGCGCTGGCGCGCATGCCGGCGGATCGAGGGCAGGTCGAGGCTCTGGCGCAGAAGCTCCAGGCGGCGGCCGCGGATGCCATCTTCGAGCTGACGGGGCCGGGCGGCGGCGACAAGTCGCGCGCGCTCGCGCGCGTCGGCCCGCCCAGCGTGATCGAGGACCTCTATTCGGTCGGAGCAGTGCTCCAGATCCGGGAAGCCATCGCCACCCTGAACGAGAAGCTGCCGCGGTTCCTGCGTGCCTTCGGCGATTCCCAGATCGGCTCGGTGACATCCGCGCTCAACATTCCCGTCCTGCAGACGCCGCAGCTGCTGCCCTTCGCGTTGTCGATCGTGGTGCAGCGCATGACTGCGCCATGGCAGATCATCCGACTCGCCATCAAGATCGCCGCATCCGACGACGAAATCCGCGTCGCGGCCACGCCCTATGGCGTCGCCGTCACGATCGCCCTGCACGATTTGTCCTGCGTTGCCGCGATCCTGCGCATGGACATCAAGCGCGGCCACTTCGATAACGTCGCCGACAATCTCAAGGCGCTGCACGACGGCGTGCGCGGCCTGCGCACCGAGCTCGACCTGCGCAACGATTCGGCCTGGGGCAAGCAGTTGGCCTCGATCCGGGCCGACGTCTCCAATGCGTTGCAATCCGAGATCGACAGCGTTCCCGGCCGCGTCCGCCGTATCCTGCGCCAGCGCCCCGAGAAGGATATTCCGCCGGGGGCGCGGATCGACAGCACCGAGGTGGAGGAAACCGCGGCGCTGATCGATTTCGTCGCGACCTGCCGCAACTATGCGAGCGAGCTTGCGATCAACGAGGTGACGCTGCGCACCTATTCCGACCTCCAGCAATACGTCGAGCGCTCGACCGAGCAGCTGGTGCAGTCGTTGCGCGCCGCCGATCTCAAGGTCCGCACCTATCGGCAGCAGCAGGTGCAGGCCGCGATCCGCTTCTGCCAGGTCCTATTCGGCGATGATTATGCATCGCTGATGAGCAGAGCCGCTGAGAACGCCCTCACGGGCGAGCGCAAATCGTCGCGCGCAAGCTGATCAAGGTGTATTTATTCATTATCACAATTTATAGTTGACGATGCGGGCCGCGGGCCGTACGGTCCCGTGCACTTTTTGGGAATTGCTATCTGTGGACGCATGAAACCCATTATCAACTTCGTTGAAATTGAAAATCGCGTAATCATTGCGAAATACCAAAGATTGATGGTCAGGGCGAAGGTGGTGCTGGTCGAGAAGACGAGCGGCCGCCAGGTGCTGGAGACGGCCACCATGATTGCATCACCGGTTCCCGTCGGCGCGTTGCGCATCCGCTTGCCCGAGGCAATCAAGCCGGGAACGTACTTCCTGAAGGCTTTCAACGGGCACGGCGAGGCCGCCGCTCAGAGCGTGGACTTCGAGGTCCCCTAAGTCGTTGGATTTTCTTCGTTTCGGCTCCACCTCCGCTCGCGCCGAATTGACAATTGTCAATTGCCGCATCGTCCGGCCGTGGTGTAAAGCCACCTACAGGCGCGGTTCGCGCGCTGCCGGAAGCTTGCCAGATGACGCTATGGTTCGTGTTCGCGCTGATGACGGTCGCGGCGATTTTCGCTGTGCTGTGGCCGCTCGGCCGTGGCGCGCGCGCGCAAAATCAAGGTAGCGAGGTCGTCGTCTACAAGGATCAACTGGCCGAGATCGAGCGAGATCTCGTCGCTGGGCTGATCGCGGTGCCGGAGGCGGAGGCAGCGCGGGTCGAGATCAGCCGCAGGCTGCTCGCCGCGGCCGGCAGCGAGCCCGTGTCGGAGCTCAAGGCGAGCCTCAAATGGCGCCGCGCGGCGGCCGTGCTGGCGCTCGTCGGTCTGCCCCTCGTTGCGATCGGCGTCTACATGCCGCTCGGTTCGCCCCTGCTTCGCGACTTTCCGCTGGCGCAACGTGAGCGCGGCTCCGGTTCCGGCGTGGCGCAGTCGCTCGAGAACCTCGTGGTTCAGGTCGAGCAACACCTGGAAAAGAATCCGACCGACGGACGCGGCTGGAACGTGCTCGCGCCGGTGCTGGAGCGGCTCGGCCGCTTCGACGATGCGGTACGCGCCTATCGCAACTCGCTGACCTACAATGGCGAGAGCGCGGAGCGCAGGTCCGATCTCGGCGAGGCGATCTCGGCTGCCGCAAGCGGCGTGGTGACCGCCGAGGCAAAGGCCGAATTCGAGCGAGCGCATGCGCTCAATGCCGACGATCCCAAGGCCAACTACTTCCTCGGGCTTGCGGCTGAGCAGGACGGCCGCAAGGACGACGCAGCCACGATTTGGCGCGCACTGCTCGCGAAGGCGCCGGCGGACGCGCCATGGAGTGCCCTGGTGCAGTCCTCGCTCGCGCGGGTGGGGGGCGGCACGATGCCGGCGTTGTCGGACGAGACGGTCGCTGCTTCCAAGGACATGAACGAAGGTGATCGCAACGCGATGATTCGCGGCATGGTCGAACGTCTCGCCATGCGCCTCAAGCAGAACGGCGACGACGTCGAGGGTTGGCTGCGCCTCGTGCGCGCCTATCTCGTGATGGGCGACCGTGACAAGGCGGTGGGGGCATCGACCGATGCGCGCCAGGCCGTCGCCAACAATGCCGAGCGGCTGCGGCAGCTCAACGAAGGACTCAAGACCCTCGGGCTCGACGGATGATGATTTTGCGGCGAGACGACCGGAGAACGGATACGCCATGACGCGCAAGCAGCGACGTATGACCATCATTGGCGGCTCGCTCGCCGTGCTCGCGCTGGCGGCCGCGCTCGTGCTCAACGCCCTGCGCGACTCCATCGTGTTCTTCTCGACCCCGACCATGGTCGCCGAGAAGCACGTCGCGCCCGGCAAGCGGTTTCGCCTGGGCGGCCTGGTGCAGCCCGGCTCGCTCCAGCGAGGCGACAATCTCGCGGTGACCTTCGAGGTCGCCGACGGCAACGCAAAACTTCCCGTCGCCTACAAGGGCATTTTGCCGGACCTGTTCCGTGAAGGGCAGGGCGTCGTCGCCGAAGGCGCGCTCGACGCCAACGGCGTGTTCAAGGCCGACACTGTCCTCGCCAAGCATGACGAGACCTATATGCCCAAGGACGTCGCGGACGCCCTGAAGAAGCAGGGCCACTGGAAGGACGATTACGGTGGCAAGCCTGCCGCCACGACCGCGCAGGGCAATCCGCAGGGAGCCGTGCGGTGATCGCAGAATCCGGACATTACGCACTTGTGCTGGCGCTCGGACTGGCGCTGATCCAGTCCATCGTGCCGCTGATCGGCGCACGCCTGCGCGATGCAGCGCTGATGAACGTGGCGCGCTCGACTGCGCTGGCGCAGCTTCTGTTTGTCGGCGCGTCGTTCGTCGCGCTCGTGATGCTGCATGTGACGTCGGACTTCTCCGTCGCCAACGTCTATGAGAATTCCCACTCGATGAAGCCGCTGCTCTACAAGATCACCGGCGTGTGGGGAAACCATGAAGGCTCGATGCTGTTGTGGGTGTCGATCCTGGCGCTGTTCGGCGGGCTGGTGGCGGCGTTCGGCAACAATCTGCCGCTGTCGCTGCGCGCGCATGTGCTGGCCGTGCAAGCCTGGATCGCCAGCGCCTTCTATCTCTTCATCCTGATCACCTCGAATCCGTTCCTGCGCATCGTCAATCCGCCGATCGAGGGACGCGATCTCAATCCGGTGCTCCAGGATATCGGCCTCGCGGTCCATCCCCCGATGCTCTATCTCGGCTATGTCGGCTTCTCGATCTCGTTCTCCTTCGCGATAGCGGCGCTGATGGAGGGGCGGATCGACGCAGCCTGGGCGCGCTGGGTGCGACCGTGGACGCTGGTCGCCTGGATATTCCTGACGCTCGGCATCGCCATGGGCTCTTACTGGGCCTATTACGAGCTCGGCTGGGGCGGCTGGTGGTTCTGGGATCCCGTCGAGAACGCCTCGCTGATGCCGTGGCTCGCCGGCACCGCGCTGCTGCACTCGGCGCTGGTGATGGAGAAGCGCAACGCGCTCAAGGTCTGGACTATCCTGCTGTCGATCCTGACCTTTTCATTGTCGCTGCTCGGCACCTTCCTGGTGCGCTCGGGCGTCATCACCTCCGTGCACGCCTTCGCCACCGATCCGACCCGCGGCGTGTTCATCCTGTTGATCCTCTGCCTGTTCATCGGCGGCAGCTTGTCACTGTTCGCGGGCCGCGCGACCTCGTTGAAACAGGGCGGCCTGTTCGCGCCGATCTCGCGCGAGGGCGCGCTGGTCCTGAACAATCTGCTGCTTACGGTGGCCTGTGCGGTCGTGCTGTTCGGCACGCTCTATCCGCTGGCGATGGAAGTGCTCGCCGATTTCAAGATGTCGGTGGGCGCACCATTCTACAATCTCACCTTCGTGCCGCTGTTCGCGCTGCTGCTGCTCGCGGTGCCGTTCGGGCCGATGCTGGCGTGGAAGCGTGGCGATCTGCTCGGCGTCACCCAGCGCCTGCTCGCGGCCGGCGTTGCCGGGCTCGTCGCCGT
>NZ_LGHM01000240.1 GCF_001908185.1 Bradyrhizobium sp. AS23.2 | reverse complement strand
GAGGATGAGAGATGGACGACCGTCGCAAGTTCGAAGATCTGGTGCAATTCAGGGCGCCGGCAAACCTGTCGGAAGCGATAGACACGGCGGCAAAGCAAAGGTGTCAGTCGAAATCTGACTACATCCGTCAATCGGTCGTTGATCGGCTTCGCTCGGACGGTGTCGATCTGCATCACTTTGCTGGGCGAGCGCTGGGTGCATTGTTTGCGCTCGCGTTATTCGCTTCGAATGCGATGGCAGCGGGCACCATCCCCGGCATCAGCATGACCCAGCAGTTAGATGAATTTGCCAAGCCTCTCAGCGGTGGCAAACTCTTTCTGATTCAAGCCGGCACCACCTCCAACCCACAGAACTGTTACCAGGATACGGCGCTGAGCCTGGTGTGGCCCAATCCGATCACGCTGGACGCTGCTGGTCGCGTGCCGCAGCTGTTCTGCGCTGATGGCTCTATCAAGATTCGCCTCACCGACAAGAACGGCAATCAAAAGCTCGTTCAAGACAATCTGTTGATCGTCGGCCCGTCTGGTGGCGGTGGCGGTGGTGGAACGGTGGATCCGACGACCATCTTCCAAACCGGCGCCTTCATGCAGTTCTACGGGACCGGTATCCTCACAGGATGGGTTCGCTGCAACGGCCGGACAATCGGATCGGCGACCTCGGGAGCAACTGAGCGGGCCAATGCCGATACGCAGGCGCTGTTCGTCTATCTGTACGGAACCGACCCAAATCTCCCGGTGAGCGGTGGGCGCGGTGCCAGCGCGGCGGCAGACTTTGCAGCCAATAAAACACTGGCCCTGCCTGATTGCCGAGGTCGTGTCGTTGCTGGCCTGGACGACATGGGCAACAGCGCCGCGGGCCGGCTGACCTCGAGCTACTTCGGAACCGCAGCCACGGCGCTTGGTGCGGTTGGTGGTACTGAGAGTCGAGCGCTGGTCACAGGAAATCTTCCGCCCTATACGCCTTCAGGAAGCGTGACTGGTGTATCCGGCACCTCCTCCAACTCGTTCACCACTTTTAGTGGGAACGTCAACGTTCAGGCGGGCGGAAACCCTATTCCGATTGTCGGCGGCGGCAACTCTGCTGCTGTGTTCAGTGGTGGCACTGGCACATTCACCGGCGCGGCACAGGGTGGCACCAGTTCCCCATTGCCGCTTATTCAACCGACCATCCTCGCCACAACGTACCTCAAATTATAAGAGAAGCTCATGATCACTCTTACCGTCATGTCGGAGAACGGCAAACCGTTCATCGTTCGATTTCAAACTAAAGCAGCGGCTGGGGAAGATGGCTCGGTGACCTGGCAAGATAGCGAGGTTGTCAACGAAGCCGGCAAGTCGCAGCGCTACGGCATCGATGAGAATTTCCGCTTGATCATCGAAACTCCTGAAGCCGAGCCGCCCGCTAATGCCGGGAACTGAAAAAACAGCCGAGAAACAGCGCGGTCGACCGTTCAAAAAGGGACAGTCCGGCAACCCTGGCGGACGTCCAAAGGGCGCACGCAATGTCACCACCTTGGCAATGGAAGCGCTGTTGGATGGGCAGGCCGAGGCGTTGACACAGAAGGCTATCGATCTCGCCCTTACAGGCGACATGGGCGCCCTCCGCCTTTGCCTCGATCGCATCATGCCGGTGCGGAAGGACCGACCTGTATCGTTCGAGCTTCCCTCAGTCGACAGCGCCCAGGATGCAGCCAAGGTCTCGTCTGCTGTTCTCGCCGCGGTCGCTTCTGGCGACCTCACCCCTGCGGATGCTGGCGAGATCAGCAAGCTTATCGACACATGGGTGAAGGCGTTCGAGACGGCCGAACTTGCCGAGCGGTTGGAGAGACTGGAGAGGATGACACATCAATGATGGGTCGAAATCTGAAATCTCGCCTCGTCCGATTGGAAGAGCGGGGGAACGCGAAGCTCAGGCCGCCGTATGTCTATCATGTGAGTGAACCGGCCACCGACGTGGAGCTTAGCGCTATTGAGGCGGCCAAGTCCGCCGGGCATTGCTTCATAATCGCCCCTTGGCCTTGCGCGACGGTTGAGGAGTGGTTGGCGATCCACGGCCGCCCGGAGCACCTGCAATGATGGGACGCGGTCTGGAATCCCGGATCGTCAAGCTGGAAAGTCGTAGAAACCGGCCAAGCGAAATGCTGGTGGTGTGGCGCCGCCCCGATGGCGACGTGTTCGAAGCATTGAAGGGCGTCACTTTCACCCATGGCGACAAGGTGATCTGCGCAGAATGGTTCGAGGACAGCCCCTTGCCAGGACCACGCTGGCATCGCGACCGGCTCAGCCAAGCGATGACGGCTGGCGAATATGAACAGATCAATCAGACCATAGACCGCATTGCCAAACGTTCGGAGACGGATCGCACCGAGACCGGCTTTTTACCCTTCCCGTCTTTCACCGAGGCGCGCATGAAGGAAATGAGCGATGCCGAGTTGATCCACGCACTGCTCGGGGTGCCGACATGAAACTGAATTTCTCTCGTCGCCTGGCGCTTCTGGAAGCCCGCCAAGGCTACACCGGAAGGTGTATGCACATTATCACGGCGACCGATGAGGATGATGCCGGTCGGCAGATGGCGGAATTGGTTGCTGCCGGCGCGGTTCGGAGCCGGGATGGATTTCTCTGCATTACCGGCAAGCCCCTTTGAATTTATCAAAGGAGATCAAGTCCGGCAGTAGTTAGGGGGATTGCCAATTGCGAAGCGCAGACCGGCTGATCCTTCAGCTTTTCAATCGTTTATTGCATTCCGCGTAGTAGCCACCGTTGTCTTGGATCCACAACAGGCCCCCATTCGAACCGGTAGCCTTGTTCGCCACATATTGATCGCGACAAGTCAGCATTCGAGCTTGTCCAGGCTCCTCTGAAGAGTAGGAGGGTGAAATGCCTGCCGGAAAGACGACCGGCGAGCGGGGCGTTTGAGTGGTGGTGGGTGGCGTGGGCGCCGGCTTGCTCTCTGCAGGGAGTGTCAATTGCCCCCATGCCGAAAAAGCAGACGCAAAAGCGTCAGCACCTGCACTTCCTTTCTCGATCGCCAGGATTGCGCGACGCTTGTTGTTGTACACCATCGGCATGTCCAACCATGAGCGCTCGTTTAAAAGCTGCATATTGCGCGCACGGTCGGCGGTGACGTTCGATAGTCCGACCAGAAAGAAGCCTTCGGTGACCTTGACCGCTAAGCCGGCGATCGGAGTACCGCGCGCCTGCTCATTGGATTTCATCAAGATGCCAGGCACATTGCCGATGCCGCCACCGATAAAATCCGTTGGCAAGATAAAGGTCAGTTCCACAGTGTGGCTGGCTGGCAGAGTCGGGTCGGTGTTACGTCGGAATGACATTGACATCTTGAACTTGCGGTCAGGAATCTCAATGTCGGCCCTCACCGCGATATCGGCCTTCTGGCCTTTGAAGGGCTTGATCGATTCAGTGCGCCAAACCACCGTGCCTACGTACTGCTTGCCTTTCCTATCCGTGGGATCCTCGTCGTACAGAACCGCACGTTGACGAAGCTCCCCTGAATCGGACGGACGATCGACCTGCTTCTGCGGTCCCAGCGCCGCAATTTCCGTCGGTTTTTTCCTGGACGCTCGAATTTCTTCAAGACGCGCCCGGGCGAGGCTTGCATAGAACGAATCGCCATAACGGCGAATGAAGTCCTCCAGGACTTCGGCGCTCGTCGTGTCTTTAGTTGCGGACCACGCCTGTGCCGCTTCGTTCATCCCGGTCGGCGGGGTGTCCGCTCGTGCATTCGTAGGTCCACCCGTAGGAGCAACGAAATAGAATCGGCCGTCGATTGGCGAGGAGGAAACCCAGGGCTGCTGTGCTCCCCCGGTCGATCGCTTAACTGTCAGCCCCACCTCGTTGAAGACTTCAAAAATTCCAAGTCCTGGTCTTTGGAGCGTCTGAGCAAGCGCCTTTGAGTAAGGGCTGTTGCCGTTCGATCCATCTTGCGCAACGTTGCCGGGTTGGGTGGCGTAGGAAATTAGAGTTCCTTCAGGAGCTGTCATTTGCGCGAGCCCGGCTGCACTGGACCGTAGGCCGCGTGTCCCAAAGGGATTGTTTCGACAGGCATCGAGGATCACCAGATTTAGTTTCGTGCCGGCTCCGTCCATTTGGCGTAGGACCAAGGCGACATCGACCATCTGAAAATCGACGTCCGCTTCCTTCGTCGGGTTTGCGTTGATGGGGACTAGATGGTTCGAGCCACGGACCTGAACACCGTGCCCAGCGAAATAGAATAGGGCTACGTCTGCTCCGCTAATCTGATTGCCGAAATTCCGTATGGCGCTGTCGAAGCTGGCTTTGTCCAAGTCAAGGAGCGCATCTCCGCCGACCAGCGAAAAGCCGTCCGCCCGGAGTGTCTCGGCAACCAATCGTGCGTCATTGCTTGGGTTGTCTAACCTGGATACGTGCTGGTACGCGGAATTTCCAATCACCAAGGCGACGCGACGTTCGGCAACTGCCGGACCCATCGCCAGTATCGCCGCCAAAGCAACAATCATCCCAACAATGGGCCGCAAGCTCATTCCAAATTCCCCCACCAACGTAATTTTCCGGCCGCCCCAATCCTTCGAACTAGATGATTCCCTTACGCTGCAAATCATCAAATATAGCGGCCACTGAGCTGGAGGCATTCGCTCCATCTCCTACGAAGAGGAGTCCTCCCGCGTTCACTTGACCATTTCCGACCCAAAGGTTTCGCCCACTCGAAACTTCGACGAGCCGAGCGGTGAAGTTTGTCTGGCGCCGATATCTATAAGTTGGAGTTGAGGTGGCAGTCAGCGTTCCGGAGGTCGTGCCGTTCATAGACACCGTAGAAAACTGACCGGCCGTGTTGATCGTGCCGCTCGTTGATGATGAACCGGTATACTCCCCAGAAAGAATGGTTCCTGCGTACTCTCGCTGCAGTCCCGTGTCGCCAACATTAATGAAAAGCACCGCATCAGTACCTGTCTGCGCCATGCCTTTCCGAATCTCAGCGTCGCTGTACTTGCGCGTTGGGGGAAAGATATTCAAGGCGTCCTCGGCATCGACCTGATGTTTGCGCGCCTCCTCTTGAATGTTGGATTGAATATTCGCGGCGAGAGGTCCCTGCGCCGCAACATAGGCGATGACCCGCTTAACAGGCTTCGCTGGCAGGTCGCGGTCAGCATAACCCTGCATCGACGTTGTGATGCAACCCGAGAGGCAAATGGCGACAGAAAACAGTATAAGAAATCGTGCGATCCCAAGCATCGCCCATCCCCCAGTCGTGGGCCCACGGAAACGGAGATAAACTACTACAAATTCTGGTTGCAGAACAATGGAGACCAATTGATTATGGATTGGTGCAGCTGATAGCGGCATTCGCAGAATTATGTCAGGTGGATGCGAATGTCAGCGCGCCGCCGGTGGTGGGCAATTGATGACCGGAAGCGGCAGAGATCTAGGCTAGTCCGGCTGGTAAGCGCCAACGTAGGGGAAACAAGGTGATGGTAGCGATCGAGCCGTCTCCACTCAAGGCTGGCCTTTATGATCGCGTCGGCGGCTGGCTGGTACTTCCGGCCATCGGCACATACCTCTCACCGCTCTACAAAGCGTATTCCGCATATGACGTCCTGCGCTACTATTCTGATGGATTGCCGATCGGCTCTAAGCTCTTCATTGTGGGCTTCGGCCTGGCGTGCATCGGCCTAACTTTTGCGTGGCTCTACGCATGCGTTCTCCTTTCGAGGCTGGATACCCTCTTTCCGAATGTCTATGTCGGCCTTCTTGTGGTCGAGATAATCATTGCGATTTCGTCGGCTTTGCTCGTGACCCAGTATTTTGGAGCGACGCTAGAGCAGGACGATATTAAGGAGACGATGCGGCCCATAGTTATAGCGGTCGTGTGGATCCCCTACATGCTCGTCTCGAAGCGAGTAAAGGCGACGTTCTATGGGATTCCGATTTCGGCGCGTCCTCCGCCGCTCCGTGAAGAGGCGCCTGCTAAGCGCGCTGTTCAAGGAAAGGGTTCTGACCTCACTATGGTGCAAAGATTCGGAATGGTTCTCTACTGGGCGGGCCTATTGATTGCCGGCCTTCTCGTCATCGGCGCACTTATCGCCATAGCGAACTCTCGCAATGGTTCCGAGGTGGTTGGTTACTTCTGCCTGGCCGGCGCCTTTATGTCGTGGTTAATCGGGCGGGCCATAAGATACGTACTTGTCGGTACCTAGAGACGGGACGCTTGATCGCCCAGAACAGCCCGGCGAGCGCAGTCGCCGCGGCACGGCCGCACTGATAGAGATTGCTGTCGTCATTTCGGCAGAGCTGCGTGCTCTCACGGGCATCCCCAAAGCCTGATGCGGGTACCGTGGATCTCGATGGTATCGCCGTCGATCACGCTGGTTTGCCCGACCAGGTCGTTTGCGTGAGCGGTCGCCGCGAACGCAGCGAAGAAGGCCCATGCCAGCCCAAAAATTCCATTTATTTTGATTTTCGAGATGATTTTTCGACCTATGAACACAGGGACATCGGGCATCTTTAGCGTGAAAATATTCGCTCTTTTATGGGATGGGTAAGTTCGCCCGATTTTCCCATCCGCATCGGCTTCGAAAAGGGCTCTTTTGACGCTCGCAAGTGGGCGGGCTGGGGCCCCGAAAGGGGTGGGGTACTTCTGAATAAAAAAATCAGCGCCTGCGCTTCTTCATCCTCACGCCAGCTCCGCGCCCGTTCATCCGGGATGAACGCGACGCCGGTAGCCTCGAGGGCTCGGCCAATCGAGTTCTGATGCGGACCGGGGCGTTGCCA
>NZ_LGHM01000024.1 GCF_001908185.1 Bradyrhizobium sp. AS23.2 | reverse complement strand
CACACCGCCTAGAGCATGATCCGGAAAAGTGTGAAGCGGTTTTCCCTCGCGACAAACGCGGAACGCGTTTGCGCGGAGATCATGCTCAAACAACAACCTGGAGCGCGATGACGATTCATACCAATCTCATCGCGCTTTAGGCTCGCCGAACGCTTCCAAGACGCAAGAGAAATGGCCCCGCGAGGGGCCATTTCCCTGTTGCGTTGCGCGTTAGTCCCAGTAGCGATGGCTGCGTTTGATGACCACGGTCCTGTCGTGATTGTGCCAGCCACGATGCCAGCCATGGTCGCGATGCTCGCGGAATTCGGCGCGGGCGCCGTACGGGCCGTGATGATGACCGCGCTTGATCACCACCGTTTCCGCACTGGCCAGCGTCGGCGCCGCGACTGCGAGCGCACCGAGAGCGGCAACCACATAACCAAGCTTCTTCATGATGTCCTCCTCCAATCGAATGCAAATTTAAACCGTGCATTCGCGTGAACGTTCCGGAGGAATTGCGGGAGAATTCTGAACGGCTGTTAATCGCAGCGCTGCTGTGCAGGCGTGGGCACGCCAGTGGCGACGTATTTGCCGTCTCTGATCGTGTATTCGCCGCGTTCGCTGCGATTGTAGATTGCGCGCAGGCTGCCGTCCTTTGCGAGAAGCAGCCCGAACTCACGGGTCTGATGCAGCGAGGCGAAGTACACCATCATGTTGAGCAGGCCCTCGGCGTTGACCGTGGCGGACACCACCTCGTTCTCATCCTTGGCCTCGCCGAAATTGCGCCGGTACATCACGCGGCCGTCCCTTCGGATTTCGTAAGTCAAGAGCGCGCCCTTGTCGCGGTCAGGCCGACCTGCGCAATCGACCGCCCACGAGCCGAGCAGGCCCCATTGCTCGACCGTCGCCGCAAGCGACTCGGCACCGGCCGTGGACGTCAACGCTAACCACAGCAGCGCAGCCGTGATCCAGCGGCTCAAACGATGCGTCATGTCCTGGAAGGCCCCACCTCGAAGAATTCCAAACTGTAGCATCCCGCTCGCGGCCGTCCACGGCAGCCGCCGATCGCGCGCGAATTTGATCCGCGTCAATGAGGCCGTACGTTTCGGGGGTAGGATGGCGCTCCCGAAGGCGAACGTGGATAGACCGATGCTGAATCAAGTCATGGATTTCGCGGGCGAGGTGCTGCCGGGCAGCCGTGCCGTGCCGCCTTATTCCGAGATCGCGTTTCTGGCCGAACTGGGTGAGCGCTTGAGATCCTCGCGCATGCGCTGCGCGCTGTCGCGCCGGGAGCTGGCCCGCCGCTCCGGGATTTCCGAGCGCTACATCGCCCAGATCGAGGCCGGCAAGGGCAACGTTTCGATAGTCCTTCTGCTGCGGCTGGCCTCCGCGATCCACGGCAGCCAGCCACAGGCGGCCTGATAAACCGCTAGGCACGTTTCTCCACATTGGCGCTGCGGGCTGGCACGCCGAATTCCTTGCGGCAGACTTCGGCCAGCACGGCGACACCATCGCGGATCTGCTGATGCGACGGGCTCGCAAAGCACAGCCGCAGCCGCGAGCTGGAATGGCTCTTGTTGGTCGACCATTCCGGTCCTGGATTGATCGAGACGCCGGCGGCGAGCGCCGCCTGATACAGCTTCAGCGTATCGACCTGATCGGGCAGCTTCACCCACAGGAAGATGCCGCCCTTCGGCTCCTCGAACTCGGCCGCCGTCCCGAACTGCTCGTTCAGGGCTTCCATCAGCGTATCGAGCTTGGTGCGCAGCGCCTTCGTCAGTGCCGGCACATGGCTTGCGAAATGCGGCTTGCAATAGGCGGCGAGCACCATCTGCTCCAGCGCGCCGGAGCCGGCATCTGTTTTCAGCGACAGCATCCGTGACATCACATCCCAGGGTGCGACGATGAAGCCGACGCGCAGCGCCGGCGCGATCGACTTCGAGAACGAGCCGATATGGATCACGCCGCCGCTCGGGCTCATCGCGTAAATCGCCGGCGGCCGCTGTCCCGACCAGACGAGGTCGGCATAGCAATCGTCCTCGAAGATCGGCACGCCGTATTCCGCCGACAGCTGCAACAGCTCGGCGCGCCGGCTCTCCGGCATGATGCTGCCGGTCGGGTTCTGCACCGTCGGGATGGTGTAGATGTATTTCGGCCGGATGCCGCGGCTCTTGAGGACGGCCAGCTTCGCGGCGAGCACGTCCATGCGCATGCCGTCCTTGTCGAGGGGAATGCCGACGACGTTGACCCCGAGCCGTGTCAGGCGGTTCAGCGAACCCTGATAGCTCTCCTGCTCGAAAATCACGGTATCGCCGCGCGTGAGCAGCGTGTTGTTGACGAGGTCGAGCGCCTGGAGCGAGCCCGAGACGATCAGGAGGTCGTCAACGGTGCAGTTGATCCCGGCATCGCGCTTGAGTTTGGTGACGAGGAATTCGCGCAACGGCAAATGGCCCTGTGGGCCGTGTGCCAGCCCGTAGGTCGCCAGCGACCGGCCTTCGCTTTGCAGGGCTGAATTGGCCGCCTCGATGAGGTCTTCGAGCGGCATCTGCTCGGAGTCGTTGTTGCCGCCGACAAAGCTGTACTTGGCAAGGCCCGTCCAGCGCGCAGTCGGGGCCGGCAGCCCTGCCGGAAACAGGGGCGCGAAATCGAAGCTGGACGTCATGGGGATATTCCTCGTTTCTGTTCTTGTTGAGCAGCCGGCGTTGCGCCGGCCAACCTTATTTCTTGCCGGCCGTCCGGGTCGGACGTCCCTGGCTGATGAAAGCGTAATGCGCATTGGCGACGCCGCCAACCATCAAGGCCTCGACCACCGGCTCGGCGATCTCGCCCGTTGCGGCCCAGTCGACGATGAAATTGGCCCCGGTCCCGCCTCGCACGTCGTCGTTTGGAATGAAGATCGAGACGGTGGCAAGCGGCTTCAGCGCCACCGAAACTTTCAGATAGCTCTCGACCTGCTTGCCTGTGGTGTCGAAATAGGCGATTCGTTTGACGACCAGCGGCTGGGTCTCGGAGGCGTTGTGCACGCTCAGCGTCACCGAGAAGTCGACCCGCAGCTTGCCCTGGCTCATCGCGACGCTGGAATAGGCGGGCACGTAGAACCCGCCGGAGACAGCGAGTTCCTCCTTCGGCATCGCGGTGAGCGAATCGGCGAAGTTTTGTTCGATATTGACCTTGGATTGAGCGGCTGCGGGCACGCTGTAGGCAAGGAGGCATAGCAGCATTGCTGCGAAAAGCCTTTTTCGCATGTGACGAATTGCTCGTTTGCCGCGCCGCAACCCGTCTCTAGGGTGCGGCAAAACGGACCAATTTGGTATGCACGAGCTCATTCGCGACATTACTCTCTGTATCCTGTTTGCCTGGATGCTGGGCCTCTTGGCGCACTTCTCCCGGCAACCGCTGATCCTGGCCTACCTTATCGCCGGCTTCTGCATAGGTCCATTCGGCGCCGGTTGGGTCAAGTCGCAGGAATCGATCAGCGTCATCTCCGAGCTCGGTCTGATCTTCATGCTGTTCATGATCGGGCTGGAGATCGACCTGAAGAAGATCGTGCGGGCGGGAAAGGTGATCCTGTTCGCGGCAGGCGGCCAGCTCCTCGGCGGCTGCCTGCTCGGGGGCCTCTTCTTCGTTGGCATCGGCCTGTCGCTCGGCGGTGGCCACTTCGATGCGCTCTATCTCTGCGTCGCCTGCGCGCTGTCGAGCACCGTCATCATCGTCAAGGTGCTTTACGAGAAACGCGAGCTCGACACGCTGCCCGGCCGCATCACCCTCGGCGTGCTGGTGCTCCAGGACATCTTCGCCATCCTGTTCCTGGCGGTGCAGCCCAGTCTTGCCAATCTGCAGGTCAGCGTCATCCTGCTCTCGATCGGCCGCGTCGCGGTGCTGGTCGCCGCCGCGCTGCTGGTCAGCCGTTACGTGCTGCCGCGCCTGTTCCACCAGATCGCCCGGCGGCCCGAGCTGATCCTGCTCGGCGCGCTGGCCTGGTGTTTTCTCGTCGCCGAGACCGCCGAGCGGCTGTCGCTGTCGCGCGAGATGGGCGCCCTGATCGCCGGTGTTTCGCTCTCGACCTTTCCCTATGCGCTCGACGTCACGGCCAAGGTCACCACGCTGCGCGACTTCTTCATTACGCTGTTCTTCGTCGCGCTCGGCATGACCATTCCCGTGCCCGGCCTCTCCGTGATCGGGTTAGCCTTGATGATAGCCGCCTTCACGGTGGTAAGCCGTCTCGTCACCACCTTCACCCCGCTCTATCTGATGAAGCAGGGCCTGCGTGCGAGCCTGTTGCCGGCCCTCAACCTCGCGCAGATCTCCGAGTTCTCGCTGGTGGTGATCCAGACCGGCGTCGCCGACCATCACATCGCGCCAGAGACGGCGAACGCGGCCTCCTTCGCCTTCGTGGTGCTTGCCGTGCTCTCGACCTTCGTGATGACCCGCAGCGACGCGATCACCCGCTGGGCGATCGGCCCGCTGAAGAGGATCGGCCTGCGCGACCTCGACCATGGCAACGGCCATGCCGAGGAGGGGCACGAGGGCGGTCATGGCGAGGCCCGCCGCATCGTCATCCTCGGCTTTTTCCGTGCGGCGAGCGCGCTGCTGGCCGAGATCGAACGGCAGACACCGGTGCTGCTGGAGCAGATCACCGTGGTCGACTTCAACCCCAATGTGTACAAGACGCTGCTTTCGCGCGGCCTGCACGTGATCTATGGCGACATCAGCAATGTCGATACGCTGCTCCACGCCGGAATTGGGAAGTCCGAGATCATCATCCTCAGCGTGCCGGATTCGTTGCTCAAGGGCGCGACCAACGAGAAGCTGGTCCGCCACGTCCGTGCGCTCAATCCGACTGCCCTGATCGTGGCCACGGCCGACCTCCTGGCCGACGTCGGCGAACTCTACGAGGCCGGCGCCAGCTATGTCACCGTGACCCGGCTCAGCGACGCCCATGAGCTGTTCACGGTGATCGAGGCGGCCCAGGCCGGCCTTCTGGCCGAGAAGCGCTCCGAGCTCGATCTGCGCCTCGGTGAGCGGCGCGAAGTGCTGCCCTGACGGCGCCCGGCCGCCTTCTTGCCGAGCCCGTCCGCGCCTATATCCCTGGTATGCCCGGGCAAGCCTGCCCCCTTAACAGGCCTGCCGTCCGGCATAAGTGGTTGCGCTGGGGAGACTAGCGCCCCGGCCCAAGTCCGGCTAAGCCTCCGGCTCACAACCGATAGAGATTGGGAAATGCCCGATAGCGTTCAGCAAGTCTTGCAGGCCTTCGCCCGGGGTGAGCTCGTGGTCGTCACCGACGACGAGGACCGCGAGGGAGAGGGCGATCTGATCGTCGCCGCCTCGCTCTGCACCGCCGAGAAAATGGCCTTCATCATCCGCCACACCTCCGGCATCGTCTGCGCGCCTGTGACGACCGAGGACGCGCGCCGCCTGCGGCTCGATCCGATGGTCGCGCACAACGATTCCGCGCACACCACCGCCTTCACGGTCTCGATCGACTACAAACCCGATGGCGGCACCGGCATCTCCGCCGAGGAGCGCGCCTCATGCTGCCGCGCGCTGTCCAATCCCAATGTCGGCGCCAACGACTTCGCCCGGCCCGGTCACATCTTCCCGCTGATCGCCAAGGATGGCGGGGTGCTTCTGCGCTCCGGCCATACCGAGGCCGCCGTCGACCTCTGCAAGCTCTCGGGCCTGCCGCCGGTCGGCGTCATCAGCGAGTTGATGAACGACGACGGCAGCGTGATGAAGGGCGAGCAGGTCGCCCGCTTCGCTGCCCAGCACAAGCTGAAGCACGTCACTATCGCGGACATGATCGCCTATCGCCAGGCACGCGAAAAACTGATCGAGCGGGTCTCGACCTTCACGACCGAAAGCCCGATCGGGCCGCTTCAGGGCTATGCCTACCGCTCGCCGTTCGATTCCATCGCTCATGTCGCCTTCGTCTATAACGGCGTCGGCGATGGCAAGAACGTGCTGACGCGCTTCCACAAGCCGAACATCGTCAAGGACACCTTTACCGGCCACAAGCGCATGGCGGTCGTGCTCGAGCACTTCAAGAAGTCCGGCCGCGGTGTGCTGGTTTATCTGCGTGACGGCGCGGCCGGCGTTCCCGTGTCGCCGCTGCCGGATGAGACAGCGACCGAGGCCGACCGCAACCGCCAGTGGCGCGAGGTCGGCGTCGGTGCGCAGATTTTGCGCGATCTCGGCGTCACCTCGATCCGCCATCTCACCTCGTCGGTGCACGACTACAAGGGCCTGTCGGGCTTCGGCATCGAGATCGTCGCCAACGAGCAGCTCGAAAGCTGAGAGGCAGCGTCATTCCGGGATGGCGCTAAAAGCGCCAGACCCGGAATCTCGATGTTGTAGAGGCTAAGCGATTCCGGGTTCGATGCTTCGCAGCGCCCCGGAATGACCGAACCAGGATGCAATTGCACTTGTGGCCCCGGCGCTTTAATTTGTCGGGCAATTTTTAGACGGAACCAGACGCGAAAGGACGTTTCATGAGCGTGCGCCCTCAGGCCAAGGACAAGCCGACTGCGGCTTCTTTCCAGTGGGACGATCCGTTCCTGCTCGACGAGCAGCTGACCGAAGACGAGCGCATGGTGCGCGACACCGCCCGGGCCTACGCCCAGGACAAGCTGCTGCCGCGCGTCTCCAAGGCCTATCTCGAAGAGAAGACCGATCGCGAGATCTTCAACGAGATGGGCGAGCTCGGCCTGATCGGCATCACGCTGCCCGAGGAGTATGGCTGCGCCAAT
>NZ_LGHM01000239.1 GCF_001908185.1 Bradyrhizobium sp. AS23.2 | reverse complement strand
CGAAGCGAGCCGCCGGCTCCGCCCGCGCCGGCCAAGCCGGCCGCCGAGAAGACCAGCTTTGAAAATCTCGAAGACGAGATGGCCTCGCTGCTCGGCCGTCCGAAGCCGTCTTCGTGAGGCTGCCGGCCCTCCCGCGTAGAGTTCTTTTTGTTTCTGTCCTGATCGGCGCGGCTTCGCTCGCCACCCTTGCGCATGCGCAGGACATCAGCATCAATCTCGGCGGCCAAGCCGGCGGCGGCGGCGTCACCGAACGCGCGATCCAGCTCATCGCGCTGCTGACGGTGCTGTCGATCGCACCGTCGATCCTGATCATGATGACGTCGTTCACGCGCATCGTGGTCGTGCTGTCGCTGCTGCGCACCGCGATGGGTACGGCAACCGCGCCGCCGAACTCGGTGATCATTGCGCTGGCGATGTTCCTCACCTTCTTCGTGATGGGACCCGTCCTGCAAAAATCCTACGACGAGGGCATCCGTCCGCTCGTCGCCAACCAGCTTGGCGTCGAGGACTCGCTCCAGCGCGCCTCCGTTCCGTTGCGGGCCTTCATGCAGAAGAACGTGCGCGAGAAGGACCTCAAGCTGTTCCTGGATCTGTCCGGCGAGCCGCCGCCGGCCACACCCGACGAGCTCGCACTGCGCATCCTCGTTCCCGCCTTCATGATCTCGGAGCTGAAGCGTGCCTTCGAGATCGGTTTCCTCCTGTTCCTGCCCTTCCTGATCATCGACCTCGTCGTCGCTTCCGTGCTGATGTCGATGGGCATGATGATGCTGCCGCCGGCAACGATCTCGCTGCCGTTCAAGCTGATCTTCTTCGTGCTGGTGGATGGCTGGTCGCTGGTGGCAGGGAGTTTGGTGCAGAGTTACGGGGGGTAAGGCCTCCTCGCCGTCATTGCGAGCCAACGGGGCCGCACTCCGCGCGGCACCCCTACCCCTTCACGTCATACTGCTTGCTGAGGTGATCACCGATCTGCACCAGCATGGCGACGCTCTCGGGAAACCCTGGCCGCGCTCGCGTGGCCTGGTCGGCATCGGCCCGGAACTCCCAGCTGTCGCCGTCGCGGATGATCGAGATGACGAGGCCGTCCGAGCCATCGGCATGGACCTTCAATTCGGCCCGCGCCATGGCAATGAGTTCGGCTTCGGACTTGGCAGGCTTGCTCATATCAACGCTCTCCCGGCATGAAGGCATACAGGTTGCCGCCTCGCGCGGCGCCTGTCGAGAGGTCGAAGATAGCAGGGTTCCTACCGCGTCATCTTGATCTGCCGCACGACCGGGATCGTGGGCAGCGAGCCGGTATGCTCGGTCTCGTCCTTGGCCTGCGGCGAGGCCGGCGCACGGGCGGTTGCGTCGGGAAAGCGCTGCTGCATCTCGCGCAGGAAGCCGTCGAGCGTGTCGACGCTGGCAGCGAGCTTGGCGATATCGGCGAATTCGGCGCTGGAGGCCGCGGTGGGCTTGCTCGCGATGTCAAAGGCGAGACGGTCGGCGCTCTCGCTCATCAGCGGCGCGTATTTCTCGCGGAAGCGCGACAGGCCGATCGAGTCGTCAGCGAGCGCGTAACCGACGGCGGCGCGGATGATGTCGCTCTTCTCCACCGCGTTGAGCGGCTTGAAGTCGCGGAAGCGCTCGCCGTAATAGAGCTCGATCTGCTCGGCGGACTCGCGCCAGCGCCGCGCCGCCCAGAAGATGTCGGAGCGAAGGCGGAGCACCTCGCGCCCTGAGACATTGGAGACGATGTCGAGTGCGAGATCGTGACGGCCGACATCGCTCTGCGCGCGCGCTTCAAGGAGCAGGCGCTGCTGCCGCAGTTCGCCGGAGAGATCGCTGATGCGGCTTGCGCGCAACGCCGTGATCGCGAGGTCAGGCCGGCGGTTGGCGAGATAGATCATCGAGAGACGTGCGGCGACCTGCGCGCGCGCTGCACCTTCGAGGCGGCGGTCGACCTGGTATTGCAGGAGCTCGGCGGCCTGGTCGAGGAGATCGACCGAGGCGAGACGGTCGGCAAGACGACGGATCAGCTCGTCGCCGCGCCGGCCAATCGGCGTCAGCTCGCGGAACTCGTAGAACATCCCGAGCGCCTCGACCGGCGGCAGCTCGTCACCCTTCGGTCCCAGGAAGATCTGGCTGAACAGGTCGGAGGCGAGGTCCTGCGCCTGGCGCGAGGCTTCGGCGTTCGGCTGGAGTTTTGTCGCCGTGCGCGCCGCCATCAGCGCGTCCCGGTAGCGCCCGTTCTCGGCATACATCTGCGACAGCATCTGGAGCGTCTTGACCTCGATCGCGTCGCCGCGCCAGGTCATCGACAGCGTCTCGAGCTCGCGCAGCGCGTCTTCCTTGGCGATCTCGTCGCGCTTCTGCCGCAGCGCCACCTCGAGCTGCTTGGCTTCGGCCGCAGCCTGACGATCGTTCGAGGCCACCGCGAATTTGTAGTCGTCGAGCGCATCCTTGTCGTGGCCGAGCGCCTCGGCGAGCCGGCCACGCAGCACGGCAAAGCCGGGCGCGGCCTCGGGCGATACGCCGACCACCTCGATCTCGCTGCGGCGCTTGGAGGCGCCGGCATAGTCCTTCACCTCGAGCGAGGCGCGCATCGCATCCATGGTCACGATGCGCTGGATGTCGAGCGGCAGCGAGGCGATGGCGAATTCGACGTTCTTGAACTTCTCGCGCGCGTCCGCCCATTTGCCCTGGCGCGCGTAAGCGAGCGCCTTCCAGAGCTGGGAATCGTGGCTGTTGCCTATCGCGGGATTGGCGAGGTCTTTCAGACCTTGCGCCGGCCGGCCGATCAGGATGCTCGCGATCGCATGCATGATCAGCGCGCCGCTCTCCTCCTTGTTGAGGGGATCGCTCAGCATCACGTCAGTCACGGATTTGGCTTCGTGATACATGGCCCGCGACATGTAGAACTGCGCAAGGTCGAGCCGCGGCAGCGATCGCTGCGCCGGATCGACGGCGGAGATCGCCGTGATCAGCTCGCTCTGGCGCATCATGAAGTTTTCGGACTGCCCCTTGCGCCAGGCTTCGGGACTGAAGATCGGCCGCACCGCGGTCGGCGCACGCTCGGCCGAGATGTCGACCGGTGACAGCGTCAGTCCGCCCTTCTTGCCGAGAATGACCTTGTCGGCTCCGACCTCGACGCCGACCTCGTCGGAGTTCGGCCGGATCGCGATGCCGTGAGCGGATTCCAGCAGCGCGAGATCGACGAGGTCCTGCCGCTTGATGAAGCCGCGCACCGGCCGCTGCGCGGTGACGACATAGAGCGTGTCGCCGGCGTCGGGATCGGTCAGCTTGTGCAAGAGGCCCGGATTGGCGAAGGGGATCGCGATGTTGGCGAGCGCGGGGTCGGTGATGTTGCGCGACATCATCAGTGGCAGCGGCGTCGCCTGGATCTTGTCGGCGAGCGTCAGCAGCCAGTTGGTCTCCTTGCCGACCTCCTCGCTGGTCAGCGAGTAGACCAGCGGCCGGGTGAGACGGATGCGCACCGCCTGCCCCTTGGCGAGCGGCATGCGGCTGACCTCGCCGATCATCGCGCCGCCCTTGGTGCGGATCGCCTCGACGTCGATCGGTTTCGGCGAGTCAAATACCAGCCACACCGTGTCGCCACGCCGGAACGCCGCCGCTGGCGTCGCCACCTGCAGCGGGAACATCACGCGCAGGCCATCGCTGTCGCGGCGCGCTTCGACGCTGGCGGCCGCG
>NZ_LGHM01000238.1 GCF_001908185.1 Bradyrhizobium sp. AS23.2 | reverse complement strand
AGCGACTATTTGGAATAAAGCCGGGAGGAGAAATTCAAATCAGTTTCGACGGAGGGCGAAGCTGGAAACAAAGATCGACCGACGTTGCGGACGCATTCGCCACAATAGCTAAAGGCCGCAAGACTCCGCCTAAAGTCGTAGAAGTTGAATTCTTGGATGAGTCGAATGGTTGGCTGATCGGTGATCAATGGGTCTTCCATACTCAGGACGGCGGAAGTCGTTGGTCGCCCGTTACGGACGCGCAATTTCCAGATAGCGCACTTAAAACTGTCCATTTTTTCGATGCCGATCACGGTCTCATTTTTGATGCCTCTGATACGCAGTGGTTTTACGCAACAAACGACGGAGGTAAGACATGGTCGTATTATGATCCATTCCACTTTACCAACAACTATAAGCAGAGTGCATTTTCGCGGGTTGGTACGGGCGTTTACCTAGGGCAGAACGGGACTCAGACACTCGCTGGCGCTGCCAGTGGTCCTGACTTGCGAGGAATTGCCCAAGCGTCAGGGCTTGAGTCGATTAGGTTGATCTTAGTTCGCAAGGACAGATTACTTCGAAATGCCGACATCAAAGACGATATGAAGTTGATGGTCCGCGTAAAGGGCCGATCAGACTGGCAAACAATAACTCTTCCCTCGGCCGCCGCTTTGGAGACGACAAGAGGCCTCGAAATATCTTGGCGCCCCTCGGATCAATACTTTCGGGTCGAACCGGGCCAAATCATATCTCAAAAGATCGAACTGAAAGATCCTGATGGGCTAACGACCGTTGTTCCGTTTTCCGATCTGGAGTACCAGCCGTTCGTTCAACGATATCGGTCGCAGCTCTTTTGGGCATTGTTGACAAGCGTCATCTTGCTCGGATCAGCGGGGTCGATTTGCGCCGCCTACTTGCTCAGACCACGAATTCTTTTCAGGGTTGTCGCCAAACAGGATGAAATCTGCGAAGCCCTTAAATCTGCTCATCTCGAAATAGTCGCTCAAGCTGTCCGCGCACTGTTTGTCCCGCTTCTCATCAACAAACTCTGTTTGCGCGAAAGTGCGCAGAGATCGTGGGCCGCAGCGTATCTAGCAGGTGATGAAACGATTGAAGACCTTCCGCGATCGTTGCGTTCCGAGATGCTCAAAACCGATCTATTCTTGGACGTGTGGGTACGAAAGCGACTTGGCAGTGTACGCAAATATTTGAGTTCGCAGTTGGAGGCGATCGGTTGCTTAAATTATATTCCACTGCCGATAACAATAAGGTCCGGAGGATCAAAGTCCGACATTCCTAGCCCCTCCGTGGAAGCACTCCGAGATGTCTGCAATGAAAATAAGCTGGGGATCGCGATAGTTGCCGGCGGCGGCCGCGGGAAGACGACGCTTGCCGGCAAACTCGGACGTTGGTTGATGGAGGAAAGGGCCGAGCAACGGTTACGGCCGGCACGACCTGTCCTTTGCGTCCTTATCCTCGGCGAAACGTCCAACGTAATTGCATCAGTCCGCTCAGCGCTTCAATCGGGATATCCGGATGAAGATAAGGAGGCTTATGATGACTCCTTGATTATCGCAGCTTTCAGAACTCAGAGATTAGCACTAATCGCTGATGGTCTTTCGGAGATCAGTAGATCGTCGGTCAACTGCATCCAGGAGGCGATTAAAACCATCCCAATATCACTATTCATTTACTCCGCGCGGAAGCAATTCTTGGATTTGTCGCCACAGCAAATTGAAATTGCGCCAGAAGAGATTGGTAGAGATTGGGTTCCTCGATTTATTGGAGAGTATGTTCTGACGAATGGACTCGAAAAAATAATCTCAGCTAATGACCAACTACTTCTGGCGGAGACCGTCATTGCACTCGTTGACAAACGTCGGGGCCACAAGACGGTTCCGACCCTGTTTTTGCGCATACTTATTCAAACTTTTGAAAAGGCCGATGAGCTGCAAAGGCGGGATTGGCGCAACGACGCGCCCCTAAGTTTGGGCGAGACCGCCCAACGCTTTATTCGAGAGGTCCGACCGTCGAGCGACCAGATTTCAATCGATCCCGAGGCTCTCGCTCAGGCAGCCACGATGCTAGCGCGTCTCAGTTTGGCAACCGATTTTGTCGTGCGTCCATTTACAGTGGCTTCGGCAAGATCAGCCCTTCCTGAGAATGGCAAATCTGAAATGACCCTACAGGCCCTGGAAGACTGTACGGTGATTCAGCGCGAGATTACGGCCGCCGGAGGCCGTTATCGGTTCTATCTCGATCCGATAGCCGAGTATCTTGCTGCGGCGAGTTGGGTGCTTGAGCTTGGCGATGATTTGTCAGCTTGGCTTGCACACATGGCAGCCATTGAGAAGTCAAGGCAGGATGGGCGCGTTGTTTATGGATATCTCGATGCTCTTGCTGACTGCGTTCGAGATCCAAAATTTGGTGCGCAGGTCCCCGACGCAATATCAAGCTGGTCTGCGAAGAACGATTACACTGAGATACAATTTGTACGGTTAGAACCGGCAGTGCGCTAAAAAAGAGGGCCGACTCTCAGGTCAAACTGTGCCGCGTGTCTCCTGAACCGTACAACGCGATCGAGCATCGCGTTGGTCGGCTAAGCAGCAGATGAACGGCTGGCATATTGCACATCGATATTCAAACGAGACATTATTTCTCGTTTCACTGTTGCCCAAGTGCCAGATTCAGAAGACGGCGGCTCCATCAACAACGAGGAGCCCATCATGGCACGAGCGACTATCTCTCTGGTTTCCGTACAGAAGCCGACCGCCAACACTCCGGTCCTTCAGCGGCGCAACAAGCTTACGTCCAGCATCGATCAGCAGATCACGAAGATCGGGCTGTTTCGCGAGGGAAAGCGAATCTCTCGGGAGCAGTTCTGGGTGGATGGAGCCGGCGCGATCTTCTTCCAACTGCGCTATGGGAAGCAGCCGCTGGAGTTGGAGAAGGGGAAGAGTACCCTCAAGGCCGTTGGCACAGGCAACGCGGCGTGGGACGATTTGGTCGAACAGTTGGAGCAGATCAAAACGCTCGCTGTCGCTGGCGGCCTGGACGATGCTCTCTCCGCCTGCGCTAACGCCGTTCGGTCTAACTTTAAGGCCGCCAAGGATAAGAAATCCGGCCGCGGCTAATTCGCGTACTTCGCTGGTCCGGTGCCCCGTCCTGCCTGAGCGGGACGGTAGCGCCGTTTCGGATTTTGAGTGCTACCCCTTGCGCGAAGGCTTCTTAGCGGGACGTTGGAGAAAGTCAGCGGGTTCGGCCTGAAGGACGGTCGACAGCTTGACCAGAATTTCCAGACCAACCCACGTCGCCCCCTTCTCCAACTTACTGATGTAGGTGCGATTGACGTCGGCCTCATAGGCGAGCGTTTCCTGCGAGAATCCTCGTTCCCGCCTGATCCTCCGCAAGTTGCCTGCAACCACTTGGCGCCAGTCCATGGGCCGAAATGATCAGGCTGTCGCTTATTGACCCACCGCTTTAAATCGACAAAATGCGCGAAGCTGGAGGAAACATGAAATTCAAACATTCGGCTCTATTCCTTATTCCCCTATTGCTTTGCAGCACCCCTGCACCTGCCCAACAGACGAATCTGGCGGCACGCGATTGGAACGGGCTGCCGCTCGGTATGCGGACCTGTGTTGATAGTCAGCTCCGCCAGGAGCAGGGTACAAACCTCGAGGCGCTGATAGCAGCGGGCGTTCGGCGATCTGACCCAAGGCTTGCTGCGATAAACGAATTCTGTCTCAGCCCCGCGGGAGAAGCTTCCGTGACCCGACCTTCGTTCGGCGGTCCTGATAGGTCAGTCGTGGAGTTTGCCGAGTGGATGAACGCCACCATCCTGGCAAAGCCAATGTTCGCCAAAGCATTCGCACAATGCCGCGAGGTCGTCGGTCTTTACCAAGACAAGGTATTAAGCCGATTGGAGGCCGCCCAAGCTGGAGCAACATCGAAAAGCGATCAGGTCCGCATCCGCATGGTCAAAGATAATCTTGGGTCCAAAAGGGACGCTGCCGCCACCGTCGCGTGCATTAAGCAATTTGTCGCCTCGCTCGCCATCGCCAATGCGTCGAGCGGATTTTACGCGGATCAATTGGGCGCACTTAATGGAAAGCTGCTCAACAACGGCATCAAGCTAAAGGAGGCCGCGGCATCCAGAGTTGACGACATGACCGAACAGGGTTTGGCGCAGTTGGCGATCAAGATTGGGCTTGAGAATTTCCAAGCCCAAGAGCTTCAGGCCGACATCGACTCTGTGGGACAATATGGGTCAGGATCAGGACCGTTAACGTGCTTCCTGCCAGCGGAATGGGTTGGTGTTGAGCCCGGCGGCTATTCGCCATGCCATGGCTCGTACCTGGAAAAGAAGACGGCTGAAATTGGCCCGCTCTTAAGAATCCCATGATGCGTTGCAAGCTGCAATGGGACTGTGTGAACTACGGTCTGCTCGCAGATATAGCTTGCCCCAGGATCGAGTAGAGGATTTGGCTGTCCATGGCGGAGGTATTTGGAGGACCGCCGTTCTGTCCAGGAGTTGGTCGTCCCATACTCAAGATGAGCGTATTAGTATCCTTGCGGCTTCCCGATAAGAATGTTCCAGCGGTGGGAGCTGTTACGCGCACCAGTTTCCATGTAGGTGCGACATTGCCGGTGACGGTGACGTAGAAATTAATCGTCTCGGTTATAGTTGATACTGGATCGAAAACTGGCGGTCCCTCCTTTTTCTTCGCCTCCTGGATTTTCTCCGTCTTCCTAAGGCAAGTGCGCATGGCCACAGTCATCGTGTTGCTTGCGTCAATAACCTTGTCGCGAGCGGCAACAAGCTTGTTGAAGTCGTCGGAGGACTTATCCGCAGCTGCCTTGAGCGCGTCATCATCAGCAGGAGAAGGCGGCGCGGCGTTTGGCCGGTCGGCCACACTTTCGGCGGCCTTGTCGATGTTAATGACAAAGGCTGAGACGTTTGACGATTGCGCTATGGCCTCGAACTGCGCTTCCGTCACAGGCTTGATGCAGGAGCTATCTAGCGTGCCCTGCGCAATCCCGTACCGCGGCTTAATAACGTTGTTGATAATCGCTTGGGTCTTTGTCTCGATCGAAGTTGCCTCCGTCGCGTTCCCCAAGATCTGCTTGATCCTCGCCGCGTTTTGATCGGCTTGGGTTTGTCCCTTGTTGAGCTGTTCGGCCGTCTGTTTGGTCAGATCCTCCGGGATATTAAATTTCTGGATCAGCTTAGTGGAAAATTGCCTGATCTTTTCAGGTCCTTCTTGCAGTTGACTGATCGTAAGCTCCGGCCTTGGCTCGACCTTACGTTTTTCCAAAGTAACGGTGGGAAGGTCGACTTTCGGAATGGCCGGAGGAGGTCCGACGCCGGGACCGAAGTTGTTTCCTGGCTTGAGAACTCCTGTCTCTACTGGCTTCAGCGCGGCATCGATAAGGCGATCGAGTCCCAAGTCGCTTTCGAGCAGCAGGCCTGGCGGTTGCTGGCAATACTCATAGAGTCCGGTGTTCATCCTGCCACTGTCGTTCTCGGCGTCGATGTCCTTGAAGGACAACAGAAACTCCAGGTCTTCCTGCCTTACTGCCTCCGTGCTCAAGCTTCCACCTGCGCCCAATGTGAAAGTCTGAGCAACGTTGGTCACTGTATGCAGCGGCTGGGTGTAAGAAGCGCCGGGACTAACCGCGAAAGTATCGTCGACGGCGACGGTGAGCCGAACCTTGGCGGCCCACGAACGCAAGAACAGGAAAGGTTGCCTTCGTTCAGGCCGCACTTCTTCCGGGAACTGCGTGTAAGCTTTTTCAAGGACGATCCTGTTAAGGTCGCACTTAATCCGCTTTATCAACATATCGACGTCGACAGCGGCCATGCCGTTCCGCTGCGGTACCTGCACGCAGCTAGCCGTGCAAAGGACCAGGCCCAGGGACAGTGCCCGGGCAAGAAACGTGGCGTGCAAGGAGCGGCCCCCCGGTCTCACACATAAATCAAATGAGCAGAAATCATGCAGTGGGACAGGCGCCGTCCCGCAGAGGTTGCACCTTGAAGCGGGCATTCCGCCATGTCAATCCGAGCTTACGCTAATTCCTGGCTTTTTGGCCCTGCATTGGCGCTGCCTGCTAACTGCCGCTCATCAGCACATCGGGCCCAACTTCCCGTCCTCACTGACCGCGCATTGGATGAAGCCTCAACATGGGGCACATCTGAGATGCGATAGAATCGCACCAAATGAGTTTTGGCTCGCCAACCGAAACCAGCACGTTCTGAATCTCGGCGGCAGCCTGCTTGGCAGTCACGCTGGGCGACGAGCTTCTCGGGCGATGATGACGGCACGATCTCGGAGATGAGGATCAGCGCTCTCCTCGCATTCCCGGATGGCTCCAGTTTTATGGAGTACCTAGGCGCAGAGTCCGAATGTAGCCGGTCGCTTTTCCTTGACCATCAGCATCGAGATCGCTCCTGCGCCCACGAATCCGATCGGACCGTCCTACGTTCCGCCTCGTAACACAGGGCAGGAATTCGAATCGCCGTAGCTGTGGCTTTTCCACGTGTCCCGGCGTGCTGACCTCACGAGGAGCTGTTGCCTCTTGAGTTGCTCGGCTGGCGTCAGCGGAGGAGATGTTAACAGACCTACTTGATCAACCACCTATTAAACGAAGTATCATGGAAGTTGCCCATTGCACTCATTTCGCGCGATTATAAGCTGAGCTTTTATTGATCAGATTCGAGCGCGACGCCTCGAATAACCACATAATTCAGGGCTAAGGGGCAAATGCAAATCATTGGGGGCAAGCTCACTCTCAGCTCGGGTGATTTAGTCGGCCATCTGAACTGCCGCTACCTAACCGAGCTCGATCTCAAGGTGGCCAATGGAGAACTGGAGAAACCAAAGATATGGGATCCGGCTCTTGAGACGCTTGCGGAAAGGGGCGCACAGCACGAACGGGGGTTCGTTGACCATTTGGAGGCTGAAGGAGTTCCTGTCACCCTTATTGATGGCGTAGGTATCGATACTGCTGCTGTTGGTTCGACTCTGAAAGCTATGGAGCGAGGCGAAGCGGTCATCATCCAAGGCGCTCTTCAGTCGGGCAGATGGCATGGTCGAGCAGACGTATTGCGTCGCGTCGAAACACCAAGTCGGTTTGGCCATTGGTCGTATGAGGTGACGGACACCAAGCTTGCGCGTGAGACGAAGGGTAACACCGTCCTTCAGATCTGTCTCTACTCGGACATGCTTTCCGAAATGCAGAAAGCCGACCCTGTTTCGGCTTACGTGGTTACACCAGGCACGAACTACGTTCCTGAGGAATACCGTATACCCGATTACGCGGCCTATTACCGGCACGTCAGAAAGAGCCTGGAGGGGGCCGTGGCATCGCCGTCTCCAGCCGGAGCGTATCCCGAGCCGATCGAACACTGCGATACTTGCAGATGGCGCCGGCACTGTGACGTAAGGAGAAGAGCTGATGATCACATGTCTCTGGTTGCTGGTATCAGCAAGTCACAGATCGGAGAGTTGGAGAGGCGCGGCATAGAAACGATGGCGGCGCTCGCAAAACTTCCCCTGCCGTTGCAGTGGAGGCCGGAGCGTGGAGCAGTCCAGAGCTACCAAAGGATACGCGAACAAGCCAGAATCCAAGTCGAGGGCCGACTCAAAGGCGCCGTTGTGCACGAGGCGTTACCGCCCGTACCCGGCTTTGGTTTGTCGAGGCTTCCGGAGCCTTCCGCCGGCGACATTTTTTTTCGACTTCGAGGGTGATCCCTTCGTTGGAGACGGAGGTCTTGAGTTTCTATTCGGATATCTTTACGGCGAGGCCGATGGTAACCGCCGGTACGTGGGCGATTGGGCCTCTACGAGGC
>NZ_LGHM01000237.1 GCF_001908185.1 Bradyrhizobium sp. AS23.2 | reverse complement strand
CTCCAGCACGATACGGATCTTCTCTTCGGCCGAGTAGTGCCGGCGCGTTTGGCGCCGGATATCCTTCACGACTCGTTCTGCCGGCGCTTTGCCCGGTCCGGATTTCGGCTTCATCTTCGCTCCTTGCGGCTACGATGAACCAGAAATCCTCCCTTCGTGAAGTCCCTCAATTTGTCTCAAATCATCTGACGGCGAACACCCCGGTCGCAATCTCAGTCAAACTCCCGTCGGTTCACAAGGCCGGCGGGTTTTTCTTTGCCGGTTCACGCTGGCGGGCCTTTCCTTAGGCGATATCGCAAGCCTTTTGTCGAGCTGCAGTGCTAACGCGTCCGCAGTCGGGGAAGCTTACGGAGCTTGCCGAGATCGAGTGCTGGCGCCCGCGCCGTTGGCTTTGGGACGAACTCCTCCTCTTCGCAGAGGATGAGAGTCCCATCGAGTAATATTCCCGGGACATCTTCAGCCGTCGCGGTATATCGGCCTATCTTGCCGGCATACGTTCCCTCAATTGCCAGTTTCGAGTGGTCGGCGCCGAAGACGGTCGCATGGCCGGGCGTGTGTCGCTTGGTGTAAACGACAGCGGTAAATCGATCTCCCTCAATACGGCAAGTGCCGCTATAATTCATAATGCTGTCACAGCCCCAGATTTTGTCTCCCGCAACGTGAGCGATGCCGGTGCCTTGACCCAGGGGCGTCGTGAACCATGCCCGATAGGTGCCGTCTTTCAGCATGTGGAATGGCTCCTCAGCGGCGTTGCGAGAACGGGGAAGTCTGAGGCCAACACCGTTAAGGACTGGTGCATTTCTGGGACCGTGCAAACTCGGTGAAATTCCATAGTCGCGGTGCGCGATCTCCTTGTCCAAATTGTCGATCAGCCAGAGGCGCCCGCAAGAGGCTCGGGCAGCGCCTCGTTGAACTGGGCCAGCGTGAGGTGCAGCCGGCTAACAATGAGAGCGGCGGCGGCGAGAGTGGCCCGGAATTTTAGACGCGATGCAATCCGCATGATGTCACAATAATTTAGAGGGATTTATTCCTGTAGAACTGTCTTAGGGCAACACCACCGTCAACATCGCTCACCAATCTAAGCGCTCGGCTCTCTGCGGCATTTCCGCACACGGCTGAAAACTAGAGAATACTCATGATCGTCGGCGCATCGCCGCCCTGTGGCCGATACGCCAGATCGCCGAACCACGCGACCTTCGCGATGGGCTGGCTGTCTAACGTTCCGTAAGTAGGCTCGGCATGACATGAGGCCAAAGACGGGGGTCAAGTCACCCGATGCTAGAGGGCTTCCTGTGCAGCGCCGTCCGGTCTCCAGTGATCTGCTCGACATAGTTCGACAAGATCTGCTTGAGAAGCGGCGTTTCGGAAAGAAGAAACCTGGCTGGCCGCAGACCTTCCCGGCTGAAAGCCTGTGGCCTACACCGCATCATTCCCGCACGATCGGTGTAGCTAAATCGGTCCGTGTCGAAAGGCTAGGAGCTCTGATGTCTTGGAGCGAGCGGCGCGGGATCGAACCGGCATCTCCAGCTCGGAAGCTGGCGCTCTACCATTAAGCCGCCCGCAGATTGATCTGTTCGTTACAAGATAAGCTTGTCGATGCCCAGCTTGTTCTGAATTCTGGCGTAATCCGACGGTTCACTTTCTCGGGGAGAACGCAACTCCCCATGGCCGCCCCTGACTGGGTTAGGAACGAGATCGTCCGTATCGATCTATTCCTGCGAATAGCAACCCGGAGGACGAGATGTATCGGTTCACCGTTTGCTTGATTTTTCTAATGGCGTCTGCCCCTGCGCTGGCGCAAAACTATTGGCGTTCGCAAGGCGGTTTCGACTCTCGCCAACCAAACGGACCTGTAGACCTGCGTGTTGATGGGCGAGCAAACAAGCGCGAGGGTCTGCCACCTAGCGCCGCGGATAAAAGCAATGGCACCCATCAGAATCCAATTTACGAAAGTGATTGTGCCGAGGTTGACCAGCTAAATCCGAACGCTCGACAACGTTATCAGTCTCGTGTGCGCCGCGCTTGCGGCGACGAATGAAAAGACCGAAGAGAGCGCCGGAATACGGTCTCTGTATCTCGTGCTGAAGAGGAAGCGGCGTGCCGCGAGCAAAGCCCACCTAGGGCCGCCGGCCCCCTAGGGCTGCCTTGGAGGGAAGCTTGGGGGCCAGCGACCTTTCGGGCGCATGACTGTTAGCCCTGCGCATCACTGATGCTACCGGGACGTAGGCGCCGGACAATCGCAACTTTAGGCGGACCTCCGGGGCAGCTCCAGTTTAGCCCAAACAAAAAGACCGCCTTGCGGGCGGTCTTCCTGCTGCTCTGACGGGGCTGTATCAGGCCACAGTGAGCGCGGACGTTTGATTGCGCCGGCGGTGAGTTATGAAGCCAATACCGGCAAAGCCAAGTATTAACATTGCCCAGGTCGAGGTTTCGGGAACAGCTTGCGCAATGAACGCATCCGCAATCACTAGGTGTGCTGCGGCTGTCGGGTGAATGCCATCCCAATAGACGTATTGGCTGCAATCGGCGCCCGGGATAGCGCCGCAGGCATCGGTTGCATTGTTGAAGCCGAACGCAAATGGGTTGGCCGCAATCGAAGTCCCAAGGCCGTAGATGTCGAAGATCGATACGTCGTTGAAGGGAGCTAGAGCTGCGGCAAGCGCCAGGTTCATGTCCGTTGCCAACAACGATCCGAGCGCAGCCGATCCAGGTGGTTCCGCTGCCACGGCGGGCGCTACGCCGATATTAGGCGTATCCCAGACGACGATGTGTCGGGCCCCGCCTGCCTTGAGAGAGCTGACGATCGAAACGATATTGGCCGCGAGCGAAAGCGAAGTGTTCTGGATCGTTGTGGCGACATTTGCTCCACCGCCGGTCGCGCTGAGCGCGGCTCGTGCATCGTTGCCACCACCTTCGATCGCGTAAAGCGCAGTGGGAGAGGCAAGACGACCTGGTGTCGACGCGCCGTGATCATGGTCGACGGCTCGAGTGGCCGGGGCTGCAGCCCGGCACGCTCTATCCGTTTGCGGTGAGGACGTTCAAGAAGACCGGCACGACCGCTATCCGTCTACAGGCCATGTCAGTTCACTTGAGACCACGCGCGACGCAGATCAACCGGATCATCGACCGCATGACGGCGAGCAATGGCGGTCGAGTGAGCAGGGCGGCTCGGACGACCATGCCAAGGTCATTGACGGGAAGCCCGCCTGGACCCACCACTTCTTGACGCGGAAGTCGTCAATCCGTCCGGGCTGAGGCGGCGGTCCGTGGGCGAACGAGCCTGTTCGCTCCTTGCAGCGGCGAAGCTATAGCCGCCGACGGACGACAGATTGATGACGGGGACTTTTCAAGGGAGCCGGCCTGTGAGGTTAACTTGGCGGGCGTGGGGCCGGCGGCCTTTCGGGCGCATGACTTGTTAGGCCTGCACCAAGTGATGCTTTCGGGGTAGTCGATCCTGCTCGCGAGGCGCTTTTGCAGGTGAAACTGCGCCGGGCGATGCGCCCGCCTATTCGTTGAGCTGTCGCTGCAATCAATCGCTAGGAAGATAATCGGTTGCGCCATTGACAAGCAGCTATCAGATCGCGAAGAATAGTAACTATTAATTAATATTTAAATTGGGGATTTTAATGAAACTGAGGTTCATCGGTTTGTTCGCGGGACTTGCCCTGCTGGGCCCCGTTAGTTTCCACTGTAGCAGTGCCCTCGACGTGGGCGATGATGATCCTTGGCTTTAGCGGCGTCGGGTTCATGGCGTATCGTCGCCGCAATAAGTTGTCGCTTAGCGCGGCCTGATATCGATCTTGAGTAAAGGTAGAGAGCGTCTCCGGGCGGTCGTTTGTTTCAGAATTCCCGCCTCATCGCCGGATGCGTCCGGTTCTTCACCTTGATCCACACTAACGGGCGCGAGCGGATCGATTTACTCCAGCGCTTTCCACCTATGCATCTCTAATGACCGGTAGTGATGGTTCAATAGGCTGGGGTGCTCAGCGCCGTCAGCTCAGCAGATGGTATCTTCGGAAGATTCTATCTCACGCCCGTCGAAAGCCTGTTCACGGGGCAGCCCTTCGCGATTGTGAGTACCTACAGCTATTTGGAGGTGGTTGGCTACTTCTGCTTAGTTGGCGCCTTCATCTCTTGGCTGGTCGGGCGCGCAGTACGACGCATCCTTTCCGGTACGTAGGCGCTCTTGTGCTCGGCTGCTCTGAGAGGGAGGTCAATGTCAAACAACGACGACGATAACGGGGACGAGAAACCTCCTAAGTTGAGGGTCATCAGCGGCAACCCGAACGCTCGTGCTGACCGGCTGAAAGAGCAGGCGCAGGTAGCGCTTTCCCAGTTTGCCGCAGCGTTACTTCGCAGCATGGCTGGCTCTGACGCAGAGACAGCCTATCTCATCCGTCACCTTGCTTGCTTCGTCGAGACGCAAATCAATTTTCGTGAGGAAGCAGACCGGGGGCTATCAGTTGCGGAGCTGCAGGAGGCGCTCCGGCTACCGCAGCCAGAGCTTGATGCCTCCGGCGATGATTGGCGCTATCGTCACTGGCTCCGCGAGCACGGGATGGATGTAATTGTCAAAGGAGCGCTCCGCCTGGCAGCACATAAGGTCCTTGGCGAAGAGCCAGCCTTCGGCGGGATGCAGTCCGAAAGGGTGATTGAGCAGGGAATTAAGACGCTCGAGGAGTTGAAACGTCCCCCGCCGCCACTCAAACCGCGACCTCGGCAAGCAAAGGATCTGGCTGGCAGCTGGGATGATCTCGATCTTAGTCCACCTAAGGAGGAATCGAGGCAAAGATTCGGGAGCGACTGGGGTCTGCCCCAGCGCCCGGAGACTCCCGCTGAAGGTCAACCGGCCGACGCGCCGGATTTGACCAAGAAGACCTGAAGGAGCTTCGAAAGGCGATCAAGGCGAAGGACGACAGGCGGATTGCCGAGCTGACGGCAAAGATTGGCCGCCCCTCATTCGAGATCCCCAAATAGCCGCTGCACAATCAGCGACGATCGTTCGCGTCGTCAGAGCATGCGTCGTGAACCATGCCCGATAGGTGCCGTCTTTCAGCATGTGGAGTGGCTCCTCAGCGGCGTTGCGAGAACGGGGAAGTCTGAGGCCTGGTGCATTTCTAGGACCGTGCAAACTTTGTGAAATTCCAAAGTCGCGCCGCGCGATCACCTTGTCCAAATTGTCGGTCAACAGAGCCACCTGCAGGCTTGCCTCGGTTAAAATCCGGCCGGATCTTAGTCCCCGGAACGCGCGCGAGCTACTGCGCGTCGTGGGTGCGGAAAGTCATCCCGCCCGGTTGAGATAGCTGCGAAGCCGGCCAAGCTCGACAAGGTCTGCTTTTGACGCTCTTGGCCTTGATGGCTTCGCTGAGCTGGTGCTGCCTTTTATTATGCCAGTATTATGCCAGGCCTTCTCGGCCGCTCTAGTGGTCATGGCCCGAGATTAGGGGCGCATCGGGCAGAGGCCGGCCGCAGGATCTCACGAACTGGCGCCCAAGCTGTTGGCCGACGGGCTACCTTTTGCTGCTAATGAAGCTCAGCCTTCATTCTCCGCAACTTTGCAATTTCGCTGATGGTTTGCACTGCAGACTCCTCATCAAAATTCGAAAGCTGAAGGAAGCGCTCCTTCAATCTTTCGATCTTTCTATCGATGATGTCGCAGTGCCTGCACATAGTGGTCCCAATGCAATATTGACATGAAACGTCACACCAGACTTCACTAAGGGCTCTCATCGGCCTCATGCTCAGCGACTCGCAGAGCTCTATCGATAAGCTCACGTACTTTCCGGGCGGGCAGTAGTCCAAGCCTCGCTTCGATCGTGCTGACGCGGTCCCGCGCGCAAATTGAATAGGAGTACTGCCAACGGCCGAGGCAGTCTTGGTCTAGGCGATAGCTGGTAGGCAACTTGATACGCAGCGCTATAATAAAGCACTTGAGGTCTACGAAGTTCGGGCGAATGGCCGGTCCAGACTTAGTCTGTAGGCGATTGCGAGCCCGCCTAGTACCACCGGCCCCGTGGGATAGAAGGGGTTTGCGTAGGGCGGATTTGATAGGTTTGCGCCCCGTAATGCTAGCGGACCGTCGCGGCTAGGCAACTGCAACTTTAGACGGACCTTGAAATAAAAAGACCGCCCTAACGCCCGGCTCGAGCACGACGACTACGAGAAATCGCAGCCCGGGTGGCGTACCCGACGCACACGCCCAGCGCAAGAGCAACAACCACTAGGGCATATATGGCGAAGGGGTCGGTCATCAAAGCATCCTCACAGTCGCCTTATCGCTGATGATGCTGACGCGTGACTTACAAATAAAGAGACCGCTCGGGGGCCGTCTCTCAAGTCTGAAACTGACAATTCGACTGCGTTGAGCGCCGTCTGATTGTGGCGGCGATGCGCCGCGAAGCCAACACCAGCAAAGCCCAGGAGCATCATCGCCCATGTCGAAGTCTCAGGGACCGGTGACGCGATTGAGTTTCCGATGTCTGAACTGAAGCTGATAGTGTAACTTCTCACGGCGTGCTCGTGCTGAGCGCCGACGCCAGCAGTAGGGCCGAGCGCCGAGCCTGTCTTAACCCTTAGTGGCCTAATTTGAATTTGGGGTTGGCCTAATTCGTATTTGTCAGGTCCAGGTAAGGGCTCTGTGCGATGCACAAGCTCACGCGGGCCTAGCTTAATGGTAGAGCGCCATCTTCCCAGATGGAGGAACGGTTCAATTCCGGAAGCCCGCTCCAAAAATAAGGCCGCCTCAATTGCGGCCCCCTTCATCTAGTTTAGGTCGTCAGTCGATTCTCGCTCGGCAAGCGTACATAGGTGCCGCTTTCGTGCAGCTCGAGCCAGCCGCGCTCAACCGCATGCTGGATACCGGCGCCGAACTCCGGTCCGCTGGCCTTGAGCTTGTAGAGGAAGGGTGCGTTGATCTTCTCGATGTGGATGCGGCCATCTTGGACGGGCTCGATGCCAGCCGCGAGCTCGACGAGTTTTCGCGCGGCGGCTTCTGGGTTGGCAAAGGTACGTTCGGCGGCGAGTTTCATCCGTAACCCATAGCTGGCACAGTCGGCGTATTCCAATCAAAGTGTGGTCGGACATCGGCACCTCGTCCACAGCAAGCCCAGCAGACAAAACGCGACTCAAGATCCGATAACCGTACCTCGTCAGACCATTGATCCGCGCTCAACGCAACGTTTTGTCCGCACCGATAGTCGGCGCAGTAGACGAGGACGCCGCGAACGCCCATCGCCGCATCTGACCGAGCGTGATCTTGGTCGGCCGGCCGTTGGCTTCCGTAGGCGTGTGGCGGCGGACAGGGCGCGGCATGCCGTGATCACAGCGGTATCGTAAGCGCTGCGCAAATTATCGATTCCTAGTGGCAAGGAACGGCCGCGAGCTACCGCCTGTTGCGGATGTGGATAAATACGCGCTCGCGTGCGTCAGATCGTACTTTCGATAACCCGAAATTCTACTTGCGCCGTCGGGCAAAACAATGGTTCATAGGGTGCTGGTCCTAACTACGACAAGCGGAGCCAGCCTTATGCCGCACGAAGCCGAAGCGTCTTCTGAGCTGTCGAAGATCGTCAAACTCAACGGAGACTTCAGAAGGAACTACGGAACGCTAATCGGGGCGTTTCTGTATCTGCGCTCGATCAACGCCGCGCGCGGCCGTCCTTGGTTTTGGACCGGACTGGCCTCCATCCTTTGCTCTAGCTCTTTGGCGTGGTTCGGCAAGTACCTTCTGTGGCTTTTGGGCGGCGGATAGCGCCGTGGACAGCGTCACTATTTTATGTTGACGCCGTAATCGACGGCAAAAACTTGATATGATTGGCTCGGCGTCGTTTGCGTGAACAAGATCTCCAATGCGACGATCTCCGCGTAACCCCTGATGAGCCAGAGCCTCCCTTCGCAGCCCGCCTAATCAGTCTCAAATCATCTGACGACGAACAATCGATCGAGGTCTCCGGAGGCTTGACTCATGTACATCAGGCCCCGTTGCGGGATCGATGGCGGCGAGGGTCGGGGTGATGAGCGCCGATATGGCTAGAGCGACGGCTGTGACAAATCCAAGTCGCATTAGCGGATCTCCTGCCATTGCTAATGGCGAAAGCCTGCCCATGCCACTAAGATCTGATCGAAAACCGGTCGAACGCCGTCAGGGTCTGCAAGCGGGGCTCAACGTCGCGAAGATAAATCTCGGTCTTGAGGAACGTGATCTCGGCTTCCAGCTTGCTCTCGTCAATATCGACGTACCATGATTTTGGCTTGCCATCGCTGCCGTCACTCCATCGGTAGCCCCTCCGCTTCAGGGCGTCCTTGAGATCGAACGGCGATTGCTCCGCCCAGACCCGCATCGTCTTCTTGCGGGCTTGCTCGAGCAGCATAGCCAGTGCAGGTACGCCATTCGGCAGTTCGAAGGCGAGAACCTCAACAAGAGCATGGCAGTCATCGACGGCTCTATGAGCCTGGTGAAAGAAGCCGGCTCCGTTTAGTAGGTAGCCGAGGCGCGAGCCTTCGAAGCCGTGCTTCCGCCACTCAACCTCCGTCGCGGAACATCCCCAAGCTTTTCGCTGGAATATTTGCCAGTAGCGTTCGGCGAACTTTCGGTCGAAGCCTGCATTGTGAGCGATGACGATCACTGCATCGCCGACGAACGACGAGACAGCTCCCTCGTCGATCCGCTGGCCGGCGACCATTTCGGCCGTGATGCCGGTGAGGGCTGTGACCTCCGGCGGTATGGGCACCGATGGCTCGTTGAACGACGAGAAGACATCCTTGAGGCCCGCTATGCGACCGTCGGCTAGATAGTCGAACTTGACCATTCCAAGTTCGATGACCTCGTCCTTCTTCTGATCGAGGCCCGTCGTCTCAACGTCGAGCACGATGCCCGTCTTCGTGGCTTGACCGTTGGACGGAGCGAAAGTCTCCCGACGAGCCAAGCGCCGAAGAACTCGATAGTCGGTGGATTTGGCCAACGCCTCGGCCATGGCGGCCAAGGTTAGGTCGTTCTCGAGCATTGGGTATTTCGATCCTCTGGCTACGGCTCCCATGCATCACGGCTGGTAGCTGCAAATGTAGCCCGTGTCAGAGGCCGAAATCCAGTTGAGGCTCTAGGTCTTCCCCGATCTGTAGGGAAGACAGTGACACTCCCAAAAGGCGCACTGGCTTCGGAAGGGGCATGTTCTCCCGGAGTAGGCCGAGGGCCAGTTCCGCGAGATCCTGGCCGCTGGCGACAACCGACAGGGTGGATCGGCTGCGCGTGATGATCTCGAAATCTGCGAACTTCACCTTTAGGGTCACAGTTCGGCCCCGAGTGTCAGTGGACTCGCAGTGCCGCCAGATCTTTTCGATCAGCGGGGTGAGCTCGGCGACCATGGCATCGAACTCGATGAGGTCCGTCGAGAACGTATTTTCCGCGCCGACTGACTTGCGGATCCGGTTGGCTCGGACGGGCCGTTCGTCGACCCCGCGCGAGATCCAGTAGTAGTAGGCGCCCGCCTTGCCGAAATTCGCGTTCATAAACTCCAAGGTCTGGCTGCGCATATCGAGACCGGTGAAGATGCCGAGTGCATTCATTCTGGTGCTCGTCGCCGGGCCTATCCCATGGAATTTACCAACGGGCAGCGTCTCCACGAAGGAGCGGCCCATCTCGGGCGAGATGACGAACTGACCGTTTGGTTTGCGGTGATCGGACGCGAGCTTCGCTAGAAACTTGTTGTAGGAGATACCGGCCGAGGCGTTGAGGCCTGTCTCGGCTTTGATCTGTTCGCGGATGAGCAGGGCGATATCCCGCGCAAGCGGGATGCCCTGAAGGTTTTCGGTCACTTCGAGATAGGCCTCGTCGAGTGATAAAGGTTCGATGATCGGCGTGTGCTCGGCGAAAATCTCGCGGATTTGGCGACTGATGGCTTTGTAGACTTCGAAGCGGGGCTTAACGAAGATCAGGTCCGGACACTGACGCTTTGCAGTGACCGACGGCATAGCCGATCGGACCCCGAACCTTCTGGCCTCATAACTCGCCGCGGCCACGACTCCTCGCTCCGCGGAGCCGCCGACGGCAACCGGCTTGCCACGAAGCTCTGGATTGTCGCGCTGCTCGACCGACGCATAGAAGGCATCCATGTCGATGTGGATGATCTTGCGGTGGGGCGCCAGCAGGGCAGGCTCTTCATGATCGGGCGAAGCCATCGGCGGATTATAGCCGCCCGCGATCAAGCCGTCGCTTTCCTCAAGCCGTCTTTGGGCATCGCCGCCCGTTTACGTGGGGACGGGATTAAGCCGCCAGAATCGTCTCAGAGGAACGCGCGAACCGGCTCTCCAACATCGCGATCGATGTTCGGAGGTTGTCCCGGCGGGCTCTCAGTGTCAGCGCCAGGATAGGGTAGGTGAGGCTGGTTGGGTCGGCATCGCCGGCCTTTCGCTCCTCGTCCTGGATGTCGGCGTCCAACATTTGAACCCGCCACTGCAGGTCGGAGATGAGAGCGTGGAGGTGCAGGGGCATGGTCGCATCGAAACGGGACGTTGGCTGCATGTGATCGCCTCAATCTGAAACAAACCCCGCTGAGGGGCTTGGCTTTGGGCGTAGTGCAGCAAGAGGGGTGCCAAGGCGGGGGCGGCGACCGGGCCACCCGAGCAGAGCTCACTCTTGAGGGGCATTCCCCTTCGGTTCCTGTAAGAACTTCGGTAGATGACCGCGTCCCTCGCGCTCGCTGCGGTCACGCGGGGCGGGGCGTTCGGACGGGTCGCGGCCAAGCTTGGATTGCAGCTCGACGAGGTCGGTGAAGACGTCGGCCTGGCGGCGCAGCTCATCGGCAATCATCGGCGGCTGGCTGGCGATCGTGGAGACCACGGTGACGCGCA
>NZ_LGHM01000236.1 GCF_001908185.1 Bradyrhizobium sp. AS23.2 | reverse complement strand
CAGGACGGCAAGCCGGTTTTCCACGGCGGCATGAATTTCAACGACCTCGTCGCGCTCGCGCCGAGGCTAGCGGAGCGGGGCTGGCACGCCCAGCTCTGGATCGAAGCCGGCGATCTCGATGATGGCCCGCCGCTCCTGCGATGAATGGAATCGTTGCGGTCCATCCATGCAGGACCCTGCCAATCAGGCCCCTGAGCTGGCCAAGTATAACAGCCTCGATCGTGAACGGCACATTGAAGAACCAAATTTGCCCGGCACTATTCATATGCTCAGCCGATCGTACTCGAGAGCAGGGCGGCAATGTAAAGGCCAACCCCAAAAACTGTGTGCGTCATCAAACTACGCAACCGCGCAGTGTTCGCGGCGGGCGTTTTCGACGCCGCAATGCCAAAACCAAACCCGGGTTGCATGATCAGAAACGGCGCCGCGACGGTGACGACGCCCATCAGCAAGGCGGGAAGAAAGGTCGGCTTCAAGGCCCAGTCTGCGCCTATCACTAACAGCAGGATTGCTGCGAAGATCACGCCGATCACGTAGTGGGCGGTCCATCCGATGATCGCTTCGCCCGGTACGGAAGCGGCATTGAGGATGTTGGCGCGCCTGAACTTCCCCGCGGGTATGTTGGCCAGCCACCGGCCCACGATGTGATAGCCAAGCGAGGGGATCGAAAAGACGCGATTCAGAAAAACGGCCCAAAGATCCATGACGATGGTCGCACCGACGCCGATCATCACGGCTCGAACGATAAACTCCACTGAATGACCCACTCTTCACCTCTCATTTCCGCATCGACGGTGGCTTCGCATGCACGCGCCACAAATTGCCAAGACTACATTCAATGAATTGATTGATCAAATGAATAATGGTAAATGGCCGGCATGGATCAGGATCACAGGCAAATTCAGTTCTTCTCGGAGGTGGCCGAGCTAGCGCGTGCCGTGGGCAGTGCTCAGCGGCTCATGTTGCTGCAGCATGTCGCGCAGGGTGAGAGGTCCGTGGAGCGGCTCGCCGAGTTGTCGCACATGACGATCGCCAATGCGTCGCAACATCTGCAACAGTTGAAGCGGGCCAACTTTGTGCAATCCCGGCGAGAGGGCAAAAACGTCCTCTACCGCATCGGGAACGGCCCGATAATCGAGCTTCTGGGTGCGCTGACGCAACTCGCCGAATTCAACCGGACCGAAATCCGGGCTCTGGTGGAGGACAGTTTCCGGCAGCAGGACAAGCTGGAAGGCGTATCGCGCGAGGAGTTGTTGGAACGTTTGCGAGACAGCAGCGTCACCATTCTGGATGTCCGACCAGAGGATGAGTTCGCATCGGGGCATTTGCCAGGTGCGGTGAATATTCCCTACGAAGAGCTGGAAGGACGCTTGTCCGAGTTGCCACGCGATAATGAGGTCATCGCCTATTGCCGGGGCTCGCGATGCATACTGGCGCCGGACGCCGTCACGGTTCTGCGGGCAAGGGGAATCCAGGCCAGATTTTTCCCGGATGGCTTCCCGTCCTGGAAGGCTGCCGGACTGGCCATCGAAACCAAACACTGATTGCACGCGGTCGCCGGTGTCGAGAGTTAGGCGCTGGCCACGCAGTAGCGGCCTTTCCTCGGAGAGCGCTGTTGCCATCCTTTGCCCACGACATCCACCGCTTCATTAATCTGCAGTCGTGACGCCAACGATTCAGACCTGATCGGAACGGGTCCCACTTCGGCGAAGGGCTGTCGTCCACCGTCCGGCGAGAGAGCCACGACGGATGACAGACGAGATCGTCCAGCCGATCGGGCATCGAAAAAGATTCACGGGACTATCTGAAATGGAAGCACATCCGCCATCGCCTTTTTCGCGACTGGCTTCGCCAACATGCGGATGATCGTCAGCTCTACGCCGATGCCAAGCTCCGGGCCACGAGCGGCGTGAATACGGCTCAAGACTATAACAAAAACAAGCAGTCGGTGGTGCTCGA
>NZ_LGHM01000235.1 GCF_001908185.1 Bradyrhizobium sp. AS23.2 | reverse complement strand
AAAACGGTCGCGTCATCCATGCTGGCCTCCGTTCGCCAGCATGGAGTTTGAATCAGAAATTGCCCCATCTGGGAATCCAGATTCCGCTAAAAGACAACATGCTCTAGGAGTTTTCGCGCCGGACTGGCTCTACGGTGGCAAGAACCGTGGTTGGTCCTTGCGCTACAAGAAGACCAGGGCGTTCTGCACCCTGGTGCCGGAATATCGGTTGTTTTCGGCTGTGGTGGTCATGGGTGGAGCAGAACGAGAGAAGTTTGAGGAGCGGCGTTATGTCTGGCGCCCGCAATTGGTCAAGCTCTACGATGAAGCCAAAACATACATCGACGGAAAATGGCTGACGGTTGCCATCTCATCGGCAGATGATCTGCATGATATGACGGAGCTTCTGACTATGAAGCGCCCGCCGCCGTCGCGCGGTTGAAGTGCGCAAAAATGCTAGGTTCGCCGCGCGATGGTTCCGAGGAACCCGAGCAGCGGTCTCGGCGACATCACACAGCAATTCGACATCAAGGTCATCGCGGAAGGCGTCGAGCCGATTACCGGCGTGAGAGATCGAAAAGACCTTCCACGTCTGCAATTTACCCCGAACCAACAAGTATCTGAGGAGATAATTCCCATGAAAGCGATCGTAGTGACGGACGAGACGGCGGGAACGGCCGGCATGAAGCTGGTGGAGCGGCCCGAGCCGCAGGCAGCGATAAACGACGTCGTCGTACGGGTTCATGTCGAGCGATCGATGAGTATCTGGCTGTTGTCGATGATTCCGCTTTCGGAGTAGCGACCGAGGTCACACCGAAGTTCGTGTCGCCCTCCGATCCGGCGGCGCGCTGGACAGGGGCGCACCGCGGCCAAGCCTTCTTCGCCTACCTGCACTCGAGTTCGCGCACAGCGTGCTTGCCGACCCGTTTCACTTGGCGAGCCCGGAGGTGATGCCGAGCCGGTCCAGCAAATCGGCGTCGCGGTCGCGCTGCGGGTTTTTGGTGGTCAGCAGCACCTTGCCGATGAAGATCGAACTCGCGCCGGCCAAAAAACAAAGTGCCTGCAGCTCATCGGTCATGTACTGCCGTCCGGCAGATAGCCGCACCACGCTCTTCGGCATCATGATCCGGGCCGTCGCGACCAGCCGCACCAGCGCGATCGGATCGGGACGCTCCGCCATGTCGTTGACCGGCACGCCCTTAACCTCGTTCCAGAGGTTGATCGGCACGCTTTCCGGATGGCTGGGGAGACTGGCGAGCAGCAGCAGCATGCCAAGCCGGTCCTCGATGTGCTCGCCCATGCCGATAATGCCGCCGCAGCAGACCTTGATGCCCGCATCGCGCACATGTGCCAGTGTATCGATGCGGTCCTGCAGGGTGCGGGTGGTGATGATCTTGTCGTAGAACTCGGGTGAGGTGTCGACGTTGTGATTGTAGAAGTTGAGCCCGGCTTCGGACAGCCGCGCGGCCTGATTCGGCGTCAGCATCCCGAGTGTGACGCAGGTTTCCATGCCCAGACCTTTAACCGCGCTGACCATCGCGCAGACCTGATCGAGATCGCGGTCTTTTGGACTGCGCCACGCCGCGGCCATGCAGAAGCGGGTCGCGCCGGCGTCCTTGGCGCGCTGCGCGGTCGCGACTACGTCGGCGCGATCCATCAGGCGGGCGGCTTTCAAGCCGGTGTCGTAATGCGCGCTCTGCGAGCAATAGCCGCAGTCTTCCGGACATCCGCCGGTCTTGATGCTGAGCAGGCTCGCGGTTTCGACGTGGTTGGGATCGAAGTTGCTGCGATGAATGCTCTGCGCCTGAAACAAAAGGTCCGCAAACGGCAGGCCATAAAGTGCTTCCGCCTCGGCACGCTTCCAGTCACTGCGGATCGGCGCGCTGTTGCCGCTGTCGTTACGCTCCACTCCGACCACATCAACCATAAGAATTGCTTTCCATCTACGATTTCTCATAGATAATTTGGCAAATTATCTATGATCAATGATGCAAGGATGATGCTAACTGATGTCGTACGGGAGCGCACTCGCTTTTGCGATAGATAATCTATGATGCCCGATGAAGAGAACACGACGACCTCAGGGCGCATCGCCGAGTCAATCGGCGAGCGCATTATTAGCGGCGCGTTGCAGCCGGACGTCCCACTCCGACAGGACCATGTTGCGCGGGAATTTCATTCAAGCCACGTCCCGGTGCGCGAGGCTTTTCGGCAGCTGGAGGCTCAACATCTTGTCGTAGCGGTGCCCCGTCGCGGGGTTCGGGTTGCTCCGCTCGATACTAAGTCGGTGAAAGAGATCGCCGAGATGCGTGCAGCGCTTGAAGTGGTCGCGTTGCGCAATGCAGCCCCAAAGCTCACATCGGCTCACTTGGCACGGATCGAGCTTGCCCTCATTGAAGGAGACAATGCCGAGACGATTCAGGACTTCGAAATGGCCAACCGCGCCTTTCACCAAGCGCTGGTGGCGCCCTGCGCGATGCCGCGACTGCTCGCCAGCCTCGACGGCTTGCAGCTTGCAAATTCACGGTTGGTGTTAGCGATGGCGCGCACCGCCGGCTGGCGACCGCGGTCCAATCAGGATCACCGCCTCATCCTGCAAGCACTGCGCGCGCGCAACGTCGATCAAGCCTGCAACCTGCTCGCGCGCCACATTCAAACGATTGAGCGCCTTGCCCTGCCTGCGTCCTGACCAGGAATGACTGCTGCTGCGGCGTTAGCATTCCAGCGGGCTGGATCCCAAGATAGTTACGCGACCAACTTCGATTAATCCTGCGGCCAATCATGATTCGTCACATCGTCTTATTCGCTGCCATAAAGCCCACATCGATCAAATAATCGAGGGCCTGTCGGCTCTCACGGCGATCCCGCATGCACGCCAGCTGGAAGTCGCCCGCGACATCGACGTTGTGGTCTATGGTGAGTTCGACAACGAGACAGAGCTTAACGCCTACAAGGCGCATTATCTCTACCAGGAATCGCTCGGCGCGCCCGTTTTAGCGCTCGCCTAATTTCATCCATCCACTGGTGGGCCTATCGTGTATCTTTCAGGCAGTCGTGCTTTGCCAAGTTGACCGCATTGGATTTCGTACCGGCACCGCACCAACCTTGGAGCGATGCCTGCTCTGCCAGTCTCGAGTTTCTTTTACGGAGCACGAAATGGCTTTGATACAGAACGCTGCCCGAATCGCCCGAGCGACGGAATTGCGTAATCTCGCCGTCGACCTAGTGGCTATCCGCGGAGCCATGACCGATGCCCGGGCCGGTAACACCAAAATTCAAGTGATGACGTTTGAAAACGAGCGTCTTGCCATACTGTATAAAACGCCGAGGTCGGATCTAAGCACAGAGGGCGCCCCGGCCTGGATACAACCGAAAGGGTTCATGCTGGACGTCTGGTTCGACGGGCGCAAGACTTTGTCTATGCAGTGGGACAACGAAGGACCCGTCGACGTTTTCATCTTCAAACCGGGTGAATGGGAGGATTTAGTAACAAGGGCGCTCCCGGAAACCTGATTCGATGATCGCGATGGTGGTGGCTCACTGTCCTCGCTGCAAACGCTGGGGAATGACGATGTCGGACCTCAGCTCGATCTGCCCATCTGACGCTGCCATGGATGCGACTTACAGCCTGGCGGACTAGATGGCGCCGAAAGTTTCGCCTGGCTGGGCGTGCCGCGGCGCGGCCTATCTGACTTCAAGATCGTGGATGATCGGTTTCAGTCCGTCGGGCGTGACTTCGAGGCTCGCAAGCGTGATCGGCAGCTCGAAGCGCCGGCGCCCGGCACTGCCGGGATTCACGTAGAGTAAGCCGTCGACGGTGTTGATCTTCGGCACGTGGGAGTGGCCGGAAACAATGACATCAATGCCCTGAA
>NZ_LGHM01000234.1 GCF_001908185.1 Bradyrhizobium sp. AS23.2 | reverse complement strand
CCGCTCCTGCCGCAGCGCCAGCGCAAGCGGGCTCCGTCAATCCACCCCCGCCGCAACAAGCGCCGCAGCCGGCGCGCGCCGCCTGTAACAACCCGAATGCGCTCGGCGTCGCTCGCACCGTCGAGATCGACACCACCGGCGGGCCCGGCTTCGGCTTCGAGCACTTCAAGGAGCTCGACTTCCTGCGCGACCACGAGGTGGTGCTGACCTTCGACGACGGTCCATGGCCGCACAACACGCCGGCTGTGCTGAAGGCGCTGGCCGATCAGTGCACTACGGGTATCTTCTTCCCGATCGGAAAACACTCGACCTATGAGCCTGAGATCCTGAAGCAGGTCTACGCCGCCGGCCACACCGTCGGCGCGCACACCTGGTCGCACGCCAATCTCAACAACAAGAAGCTGACCGAGCAGCAGAGAAAGGACGAAATCGAGAAGGGCTTCAGCGCCGTGAAATGGGCGCTCGGCGGCATCTCGCCCTCGCCGTTCTTCCGCTTCCCTGCGCTGCAGCATCCGCCGGAGATGGTCACCTATCTCGGCACCCGCAACATCGCGATCTTCTCGTGCGACCTCGATTCCTTTGACTTCAAGGCCTCCAAGCCCGAGAAGGTGATCGACACCGTGATGAAGAAGCTCGACAGCAAGGGCAAGGGCATCATCCTGATGCACGACTTCCAGAAGCATACCGCGGAGGCCCTGCCCGAGCTCCTGAACCGCCTCAAGGCCGGCGGCTACAAGGTGGTGGCAATGCGCGCCAAGGCACCAGTCTCGACGCTGCCCGAATACGACCAGGAGCTGCTCAAGGACGTCAAGCTACCGACGGTGAGCCAGCGCCCGGTCAATTCCGTGGTGACGACCGTTTCCGAATAGCCGGCAATTGTCTTTCCGCTTCGAAGGTTACGTCATCGTCTCCGCGGACGGCATGCTCGCCGACGCGAGCCATGTCATGCCCGACAGTCTGAAGTTCGAAGGCGACAAGCTGTTCTTCGAGCAGGCGCTCGACCGCGCCGCATTGATCGTGCACGGCCGGCACTCGCACGAGCAGCAGCCGAATTCGCCGAAGCGCAAGCGGCTGATCCTGACCCGCAAGATCAAGGCGCTCACCGTCGATCCGGAGATGCCAAACGCGACGTTGTGGAATCCGGATCATGCGAGCTTCGAGGAGGCCCGCGCCTTTGCTGACGTGGCTTCCGGCACCGTCGCAATCATCGGCGGCCCCGTCGTGTTCGACATGTTCATGGACCGCTACGACACATTCTGGCTGTCGGAGGCGCCGCATGTGCGCCTGCCTGGCGGTGAAGGCTGCTTTGTCGGCGTGCCGGAGCGGACGCCGCATGAGGTGCTGGCGGCGCATGGGATGAAGCCCGGCGCACCGTATACGCTCGATGCAGCGCATGACGTTACGGTCACGGCCTGGCGCAGGGTGGGTTAGCGCCGGCGTAACCGCCGGCCTCTTCACTCACATCGCGGTCGGGGAGCGGTGGATTACGCCTTAGCCGAACGCACCTTGGGAGACCTACACGTCCCCATAGGCCGCCTCGACCGGGCGCGTGGCGCGGCCATAACCGATGATCATGAACAGCGCGCCGATGATCGACAGGTTCTTGAGCGCGTCGACCAGCATCTTGGCGTTGTCAGGCGGCACCTGGTTCCAGAAATCGTAGAACAGGACAGTGGCGACCGCGACGTAGACGATCAGCAGCATCGCAAAGAAGCGCGCGCCGAAATTCAACGCAATCATCAGCCCCGCGATGATCTCGAGCCCACCGACCGCGATCGCCAGCAACTGCGGCGTGGTCATGGCGGTCGCCGTTTCGACCTGCTTGGCGTAGGGCTCGATGACGTCAGGCACCACGACCTTGGTGGCGATGAAATCGGCGGTCGCCTGGATGGCAAAGAGCTTGGTCGCGCCCGTGTAGATGAACAGCACGGCGAACAGGATCCGCCCGAAAGTCACGAACGCTGGCATGATCGGCCTCTTGGCAAAGCTCAAAGCGCGGGACGCTTGGGGGGATTATGAAGACTCCGTTTGCGGTTTTCAAACGGGGAAATGGAGAACTGCAAGTAATTCAAAATGGGCGGCGCGTTGAACGGTTGGCGCTCTCTAGCGGAATCGAACCAAGAGTGACAAGGATGGCCCCTGCGCTCTCGGCGTCATGGCCGGGCTTGTCCCGGTACCAAGACCGTGGATGCCCGGGACAAGCCCGGGCATGACGAGTTCACGGGGCGGCCGGCCCCTCAAAAAGCCTCCTCGAAGGCGTAAAGCAGCTACGTAAACAACGTCGGCTGCTGCCGTGCGGCGCGTTCCTGGGCTTCGACCACGGCGACCGCGGTCATGTTGAGGATGCCGCGCGCGGTCACGCCGGGCGTCAGGATGTGCGCCGGGCGCGCCGGGCCGATCAGGATCGGGCCGACGGGAAGCGCATCCGCCAGTGCCTTGATCATCTGGTAGGCGACGTTGGCGGTGTCGAGGTTCGGCATGATCAGGATGTTGGCCTCGCCCTCGAGCTTGGAGTGCGGCAGCACCAGCTTGCGCGCCGCCGCCGACAGCGCGGTGTCGCCCTGCATCTCGCCGTCGGCCTCGATCTCCGGGTGCTTCTCCTTCAGAAGCTGGGTGGCCCGGCGCATCTTGCGCGAGGAGTCCGTGTCGTAGCTGCCGAAATCGGAATGTGACACGAAGGCGATCTTCGGCTTCAGCGTGAAGCGCTGGACGTGGAGCGCCGCGAGCGCCGCGATCTCGGCCAGCTCCTCCGCGCTCGGATTGGGCCGCACCTGAGTATCGGTGAGGAAATAGGCGCCCTTGCTCGTGATCATCAACGCGAGCGCCGCATAGTCGCTGATCCCCGGCGAGAAGCCGACGATCTCGCGGACATGGCGCAGGTGGCTCATGTAGCGCCCCTCGACGCCGCAGAGCATCGCATCCGCCTCCCCGCGCACCACGGCAAGCGCCGCGATCACGGTGTTGTTGGTGCGCACGACCGTACGCGCCGCATCCGGCGTCACGCCGCGGCGACCGGCGACCTCGACATAGGACTGCACATAGGAGCGGTAACGCGGATCGTCCTCGGGATTGATGAGGTCAAAGTCCTTGCCGGCCCGGATCGAGAGGCCGAAACGCTTGATCCGCGCCTCCACGACGGAAGGACGGCCGACCAGGATCGGCCGCGCCAGCTTCTCCTCCAGCACGACCTGGGTGGCGCGCAGCACGCGCTCGTCCTCGCCTTCGGCGTAGATCACGCGCACCGGCTGGGTCTTGGCCTTCGCGAACATCGGCTTCATGACGAGGCCGGAGCGGAAGGCGAAGCGCTCGAGCAGCGCGGTGTATTCGTCGAAATTGGTAATGGGGCGCGTCGCGACACCCGACTCCATCGCGGCCTTGGCGACAGCCGGCGCGATGCGCAGGATCAGGCGCGGATCGAACGGGCTCGGGATGAGCGACCCCGGGCCGAAGCCCTGCGTCTCGCCAGTGTCAAGGCCCTGCGCGACCGCATCCGATGGCGCTTCGCGCGCGAGCTGCGCGATGGCCTCGACGGCGGCATGCTTCATCTCCTCGTTGATCGCGCTGGCACCGACGTCAAGCGCGCCGCGGAAGATGAAGGGAAAGCAGAGGACGTTGTTGACCTGGTTCGGGTAGTCGGAGCGGCCGGTGCAGATCATGGCGTCGGGGCGCACCTTCCGCGCTTCCTCCGGCATGATCTCCGGCGTCGGGTTGGCAAGCGCCATGATCAGGGGCTTGTCGCCCATCGCCTTGGCCATCTCCGGCTTGAGCACACCCGGTGCCGACAGGCCGATGAAGATGTCGGCGCCGCCGATGACATCGGCGAGCGTGCGCTTGTCGGTCTTCTGCGCATAGACCGCCTTCCAGCGGTCCATCGAGGTATTGCGGCCCTCATGCACGAGGCCGTCGATGTCGCAGACCCAGATATTCTTGCGCTGCGCGCCCATCGACACCAGGAGGTTCAGCGTCGCGAGCGCGGCCGCCCCTGCCCCCGACGCCACGATCTTGACGTCGGACAGTTTCTTGCCGTTCAGCCGCAGGCCATTGGTGATGGCGGCGGCGACGATGATGGCGGTGCCGTGCTGGTCGTCATGGAAGACCGGGATCTTCATGCGCTCCTTCAGCCGAGTCTCGATCTCGAAGCATTCCGGTCCGCGAATGTCTTCCAGATTGATGCCGCCGAAAGTCGGCTCGAGCGCCGCCACGGTCTCGACCACGCGGTCGATGGTGTCGGCCGCGATCTCGATGTCGAACACGTCGATGCCGGCGAATTTCTTGAACAGGACCGCCTTGCCCTCCATCACGGGCTTGGAGGCCAGCGGGCCGATATTGCCGAGGCCGAGTACCGCGGTGCCGTTGGAGACCACCGCAACGAGGTTGGCGCGGGTCGTCAGCGTCGCAGCTTCCGCCGGGTTCTTCGCGATCTCGGTGCAGGCGGCGGCAACGCCCGGAGAATAGGCAAGCGCGAGGTCGCGCTGGTTGGCGAGCGGCTTGCTCGCCTGGATCTCGAGCTTTCCGGGGCGCGGTAGACGGTGATAGGCCAGCGCCGCCTGGTGGAGATCATCAGAATAGGACGACATGCGGTGTCTCGCCTCGCGTTACCGGCCTCAAAATGCAAGATCCGGAGCGGCCGCCCGAGCGGACGGTATTTCCGGGCCATGGAAACGGGATGAAGCACGCCGGGCGCCTCGGTGGCAACATCCGATTGCGGCCCCATCAACAGGGCGCCCGGTCAAATATTTGATAGCTATAGCTTTCCCTGGACCGCACGGCGCTTCGCGAATATGGCAGCTTGCGCAGTGCAAACGAGCAACTGGAGCTGGGAATGAAGCGAATCCTGATCGGCCTGATCGCACTTGGCGTGCTTGCCGTGGGCGGATGGTTCGGCTTCAACCTCTACGCAAAACATCGCGCCACCGCCGAAGTCGAGGCCGCCTTCGACCGAATCCGCAGCCACGGCAACAAGGCGAGCCACGGCAAGGTGGCCTTCGACGTGATGAGCCGGACGCTGACGGTCGAGGACATCGCGGTCGCTCCCGAGAGCCAGCCGCAGGCGCAGATCAAGATCGCCGGCATCAAGGGCACGGGCGTTCGCCTGATCGACGATATCAGCTTTTCGGCCGATAGCATCGACATCAGGGATTTCGAAGTCAGACTGGACCAGGTCGGCCCGGCGAAAGTGAAGGCCTCCTACAAGGTCCCGCAATTGACCATGCGCGACTACGCAGGTCCCATTCACGCCGGAAATGCGCCAGCGGACGGCTCCCTGATCGAGATGTACCGCTATGTGCTCGATCAGTACGCAGGCGTCTCGGCATCGTCGCTCACGGCCCCGGCGCTGTCGATGACCTTCGATGCGGGCAGCAGCGCCATCGGCAGCGCCGAGTTCTCGTACTCCGGGCTGGAGATCCAGAATCTGAAGCACGGCAAGATCGATGCGATGAAGGCAGACCACGCCGTCTTCACGGTCGACGTGAAGCAGCTGGGCAAACAGGACAAGCTGACCGGCGATCTTTCCAACATCATCGTCAATGACTTTGATGCGACCGCGATTGCCGCCGCGCTCGACCCCAAGACCAGTGACGACAGCTTCCACCGTGTCTACCGGCAAATCTCGGTCGGCCCCTACGTGCTCAAATCGGCGCAGGGCATGCGGATGGACATCGAGGGAATCACTTTCGAGGACGTCGCGGTGCAGCCGTCGAAATTCCGGCCGACCGAGATTCTTGCACTCCTGCCGGCGGATCGGTCGGCTCCTCCGACGCCGGCACAATCGCGCGAAATGATGGAGAAGCTCGCCGGCTTCTACGAAGGCCTTCGCGTCGGCAAGGTCGAGATCGGCAAGATGTCGATGGGAACGCCGCAAGGGACGGCCAGGATCAACGCTATCAGGTACCGCGAGGGCGAATTCGCGGTCGAGGGCCTGGATGCGCCGGTCCCGCAGGGGCAGTTCAAGATGGAGCGCTTCGCCCTGAAGTCCTTCAGCACGGCTAATCTGTTGCGTTGGGCAGCAGGCCTCACGAACGTCGGAGAGGCGCCCGCGCCGGATCAGATACTCGGCCTGTTCCGCGTGCTCGAAGGCGCCGAAATCAAGGGTGTGGTCGCGCCCTACAAGAACACGCGGCAGCTCGTCACCATCGACACGATCAGCCTGAACTGGGGCCAGCTGATCGGATCGATCCCCAGCAAGGCCAATCTGGTCGTGAAGATGGTGACCCCCACCGATCCCTCTAATCCGGCGCAGCGACCGCTTATCATGGCGGGCGTCGACAAGCTCGCGATCGACCTCGATCTCGGCGCCGCCTGGACGGAGTCCTCGGGCGCGTTTGCGTTTGCGCCAGCCACCATCAATCTCGGCAATCTCGCCAGGGCGCAGGCACGCTTCGCGCTCGCCAATGTGCCGCGTGGCGTGTTCACGGCCGACCCGGTGCAGGCCATGGGTCAGGCGGCGCAGATCGAGACCGGCGCGATCGAGCTTTCCTTGCGCGACAGCGGCGTCGTCGATCTGATCGTGGCGCAGTTTGCACGTACGCAGAACATCAGCCGCGACGCCGCGCGCAGCGCCATCGTCGAGATGACCCGGGCGCAGGGCGAGAAGATCACGACCGCCAACCTCGATGCCAAGGCGGCAGTCGATGCGCTTGCCGACTTCGTCGCGACGTCAGGGCAAACGCTCACCATCAAGCTGACGCCACTCGGCAAGGTGCCGGTGCTTCAGCTCGTGGATGCCCTGAACAGCGAGCCGATCGTCGCGCTGGCGCAGTTCCGCATCGAGGCGTCGACGGGGCTGTAAGCACGGCTGCTGAGCCGATTTCCATCTCGTGTCCCGGACGCGACGCGGCATGAAATGACGCGACGCAGAGCCGGGACCCAGAAAGGCCGGTATGCGCTGAGACGTGGGCCCCGGCTCTGCAGCGCACCGCTGACTGGAGGATGCTTCGCATCGCCAGGGAAGTGTTGCGCTGCGTCCGGGGCACGAGACCGAAAACCGGCTCAGCTCACTTCTGCGGCAGGTTGACCCGCACATGCAGCTCGCGGAGCTGCTTGGTTGTGGGTTCCGACGGCGCGCCCATCAGCAGGTCCATGGCCTGCTGGTTCATCGGGAACAGCGAGATCTCACGCAGGTTGGTGGTGCCGCAGAGCAGCATCACGATGCGATCCACGCCCGCGGCCATGCCGCCATGCGGCGGCGCGCCATACTGGAAGGCGCGGTACATGCCGCCGAAACGATCGACCACCTCCTGCTCGCCATAGCCGGCGATCTCGAACGCCTTCACCATCGCTTCCGGCACGTGGTTACGGATGCCGCCCGAGGCGATCTCGTAGCCGTTGCAGGTGATGTCGTACTGGAACGCCTTGATGGTCAGCGGATCCTGGCCCTTCAGCGCATCGAGGCCGCCCTGCGGCATCGAGAACGGGTTGTGCGAGAAGTCGACCTTCTTGTCGTCCTCGTTGTACTCGTACATCGGGAAGTCGACGATCCAGGCGAGCTCGAACCGCTCCTTGTCGGTGAGATTCAATTCCTCGCCGACCTTGTTGCGGGCAAGGCCAGAGAACTTCCAGAACTTGTCGGGATCGCCAGCAACGAAGAAGGCGGCATCGCCCTCCTTCACACCGAGCTGCGTGCGGATCGCAGCGGTGCGCTCCGGCCCGATGTTGTTTGCCAGGGGACCTGCGCCCTCGCCGCCCTCGCGCCACATGATGTAGCCGAGACCAGGCTGGCCCTCGCCCTGCGCCCACGAATTCATGCGATCGCAGAACGCGCGCGAACCGCCGCCCGTAGCTGGGATCGCCCAGACCTGGTTCTTCGGGTCTTCGAGCATGCGCGCGAACACCTTGAAGCCGGAGCCACGGAAGTGCTCGGAGACGTCCTGCATCTCGATGGGGTTGCGCAGGTCCGGCTTGTCGCTGCCATACTTGCGCAGCGCTTCGGCGAACGGAATCCGCCGCCAGCCTTTTGTCACAGGCTTGCCCTTGGCAAATTCCTCGAACACGCCCGTGATCACCGGCTCCATCGCCGCGAAGACGTCCTCTTGAGTCACAAAGCTCATCTCGATGTCGAGCTGGTAGAACTCGCCCGGCAGGCGGTCGGCGCGCGGGTCCTCGTCGCGGAAGCAGGGCGCGATCTGGAAGTAGCGGTCGAAGCCCGACATCATCAGCAGCTGCTTGTACTGCTGCGGCGCCTGCGGCAACGCGTAGAATTTGCCGGGATGGATGCGCGAGGGCACCAGGAAGTCGCGCGCGCCTTCCGGCGAGGACGCGGTCAGGATCGGGGTGTTGAACTCGAAGAAGCCCTGCCCCTTCATGCGGCTGCGCATGGAATCGATGATCGCGACGCGCGTCATGATGTTCTGGTGCAGCTTCTCGCGGCGCAGGTCGAGGAAGCGGTATTTCAGGCGGATGTCTTCAGGATATTCCTGGTCGCCGAAGACCGGCAGCGGCAGATCGCCGGCCGGGCCGAGCACCTCGATCTCGGTGACATAGATCTCGATCTTGCCGGTCGGCAGATCGTCATTGTCGGTGCCTTCGGGGCGACGACGGGCCTTGCCGTCCATCCGCACTACGAATTCCGAGCGCAGCTTTTCGGCCAGCGAGAACGCCGGCGAGTCCGGATCGACCACGCACTGGGTCAGGCCGTAATGGTCGCGCAGGTCGATGAACAGCACGCCGCCATGGTCGCGGACGCGATGGACCCAGCCTGAAAGGCGGACCGTCTCGCCGATGTTGCTCTCGCGGAGCGCGCCGCATGTATGTGACCGGTAGCGATGCATGGTCGTCCCAAAATCAATGTCGGAGGATCGAATCGGACGGCCGAAACAGCCGGTCCGAAGTTGCGGCAGGGTTTACCCGACGAGGCCGGGGGCGGCAACCAAGGGAACGCCCTGTTTTGGGCCCGGAGCGCCCATTTTTGGCCGATTAGGCCCCAAGCCTTTGCCATCAGGCGTTCCCCGCCTATCTTTAGGGCCATGACGGTTCATTTCCCCTTCCAGAACTCCTATTCGGCACTGCCGGACAGCTTCTTCGCCCGCGTCGCGCCGACCCCCGTTGCCGCGCCCCGGCTGATCAAGCTGAACCGGCCGCTGGCGGTCCAGCTCGGGCTCGATCCCGACCTGCTGGAGACTTCGGAAGGCGCCGGGATACTGGCCGGGAAGACGGTTCCTGCCGGAGCCGATCCCATCGCCATGGCCTATGCCGGACACCAGTTCGGGCACTTCGTGCCCCAGCTCGGCGATGGCCGAGCGATTTTGCTCGGCGAGGTCATCGACAGAGACGGCATTCGTCGCGACATCCAGCTCAAGGGCTCGGGCCCGACCCCATTCTCCCGCCGCGGCGATGGCCGCGCCGCGCTCGGCCCGGTGCTGCGCGAATACATCGTGAGTGAAGCGATGTTCGCGCTGGGCATTCCGACCACGCGTTCGCTTGCCGCCGTCGTCACCGGCGAGCACGTCATCCGCGAGACTGCGCTGCCTGGTGCGGTGCTGACGCGCGTCGCCTCGAGCCATATCCGCGTCGGCACCTTCCAGTTCTTCGCCGTTCGCCGCGACACCGATGCGATCCGCCGGCTCGCCGATCACGTCATCACCCGTCATTACCCCGAGCTGCTCACCGCCGAGCGGCCTTATCACGCCCTGCTCGCCGGCGTCGTCGCGCGCCAGGCCGATCTCGTCGCGCGCTGGTTGCTGGTCGGCTTCATCCATGGCGTGATGAACACCGACAACACGTCGATCTCCGGCGAGACCATCGATTACGGCCCCTGCGCCTTCATGGATGCCTACAATCCGGCGCAGGTGTTCTCCTCGATCGACGAGATGGGCCGCTACGCCTATGCCAACCAGCCGCGCATCGCGCTGTGGAATTTGACCCGGCTCGCCGAATGCCTGCTGCCGCTGTTCTCGGACGACCAGGAGAAGGCGGTCGCGGAGGCACAGGAAATCCTTGGCGCATTCGCCGAGAGCTTCACCGAGGCCTACCAGGCGGGCCTGCGCAAGAAGGTCGGCCTGTTCACGGCGCGCGACAGCGACGAGGCGCTGATCCAGGACCTGCTCGACGCCATGGCGAAGAACCAGGCCGACTTCACCCTCACCTTCCGCAGGCTAAGCGATGCCGCAGGCGATGAGTCTGGCGTCGCCGACGCCCGCGCCCAGTTCATGGACCCCTCAGCCTTCGACGACTGGGCCAAGCGCTGGCGCGAGCGCACGGCGCTGGAGCCGCAAAGCGCGGCCGAGCGGCAGGCCGCCATGCACGTCGTCAATCCGATGTTCATCCCGCGCAACCACCGCGTCGAAGCGGTGATCCAGGCCGCGATGAACAACGACGATTACGCGCCGTTCGAAGAGCTGGTGAAGGTGCTCGCGAATCCGTACGCGGACCAGCCGGGGTACGCGGCTTACGCCGATCCGCCGTTGCCGGACCAGCGGGTGTTGCAGACGTTTTGCGGGACGTGAGGAATTCGTAGGATGGGTAGAGCGAAGCGAAACCCATCATCCTCGTTCTATCGTGCCGGCGATGGGTTTCGCTTCGAGGCTGGGCAAGTATCTGTTTTGCGCCCACCTTACACGGCGTATTCGAATGTTGGACGAATTTGGCCTCGGAGTGGCGGTGGGGCGGCCCGTAGCCGG
>NZ_LGHM01000233.1 GCF_001908185.1 Bradyrhizobium sp. AS23.2 | reverse complement strand
GTCATCCATGCTGGCCTCCGTTCGCCAGCATGGAGTTTGAATCAGAAATTGCCCCATCTGGGAATCCAGATTCCGCTAAAAGACAACATGCTCTAGGCGCTGCAGGAAAACTTGAGATTGCGAAGGGCGTGCCGACGGCACGCCCTTTTCGTTTCAGGCCAGCTTCCGCGGCAACTCGCCGCCCTTGGTCCAGGCGTCGATCGCCTCGACCATCTGGCCGTAGTGGATGCGCAAGCCGTCCTCGGTCGCGTAACCGAGATGCGGCGTCAGCACGAGATTGTCGAGCTTGCGGAAGGGATGATCGACCGGCAGCGGCTCGACCGAGAACACGTCGATGCCGGCGCCGGCGATCCTCTTCTGCTGCAAGGCCTCCAGCAGCGCCTGCTCGTCGACGATCGGCCCGCGCGCGGTGTTGACGAGGAAGGCTGTCGGCTTCATCCGCGCGAGATCCGCAGCGCTGACCAGGCCGCGCGAACGTTCGCTCAGCACCACATGAATGGTGACGATGTCGGCCCTGGCGAACAGCTCCTCTTTGGTGGCGTAGCCGACGCCGGCCTCCTTGCACTTCTCCGGCGTGAGGTTCGGGCTCCAGGCGATCACGTTCATGCCGAACGCCTTGGCGATGCCGGCCATCTTGCTGCCGAGCTTGCCGAGCCCGACGATGCCGAGCGTCAGGCCTTCGATCTCGACGCCGGCAAAGGTCTGCCAGGGCTCGCCCGCATGCATGCGCGCATTCTCGCGGCCGATGCCGCGGGTCAGTTCCAGGATCAGGCCCATGGTGAGCGGAGCGGTCGGATCGCGCGAATATTGCGTGCCGCCGATCGTGACGCCACGCGCCTTCGCAGCCTCCATGTCGATCGAGGCGTTGCGCATGCCTGAAGTGAGCAGCAGCTTCAGCTTCGGCAGCGCTGCGAACAGGCTCTTCGGGAATGCCGTGCGCTCGCGCATCGCGCAGATGATCTCGAAATCGGCGAGCGCGCTCGCGGCAGCCTGCTCCGAGGCGAAGGGATCGCTGAACACGGTAACGTCGACGCGGTCGGACAGTTTCTGCCAGTCGGCGACGTCGAGGGCGAGGTTGAAATAGTCGTCGAGAATTGCACAGCGCAGCCGCGTCATCAGCGTTCATCCATCGCGAGAGGTGACGGCGCAAGCGGGGCCGCCATCGGAACCGAGCCATGGTTGCGCGCAATCAGAGCCGCGCGCAAGCGGCTCGCGTCTTCAAGAATCCGATAGGGGAGAGGGGCTCAGAGGTCGCGGGGCTTCAGGCGGACCGGCGCATTCATGCCGTGCTTGGCACGCCAGGCGGGGCCGGGGCCGCGCATGTAGTGCTGCTCGGGGCGATAGGGATTGAAGGCCACGGCGAAGAAGCGCCTCCAGAAGCTCTTAATCTCGGATGCGAGCCCGGAGCCGTTCCCGGCTTTGGCCGGAACGGGAAGGGAAGTGGTCTCGATCAGAGCCATGACGCGGCCTCGCTGCTCTCCCGTTCCTTCAGAGCGGGTGGCGCTTTTTCAGCGCAACAACGAGCTTTCGCCTGATTTATTAAAAGATGGTTTCAATTGTCCGGATCGGGGGCCGGATGGTGTCCGTTCCGTATTCATCCGTGGTGAACGGAGGGAAAACATTGCCCTTTGGGGACAGGATCGCTACATCGGCGGCAACCAAATTCCCTCAAATCGAAGGTTTCACGGGACCGATGGCGCGCCAGTTCATCTATTTCATGCAAGGCCTGACCAAGAGCTACCCGACCCGGAAGGTGCTCGATAACATCCATTTGTCGTTCTACCCGGACGCCAAGATCGGCGTGCTCGGCGTCAACGGCTCGGGCAAGTCGACGCTGCTCAAGATCATGGCCGGCCTCGACAAGGAGTACAATGGCGAGGCCTGGGTCGCCCAGGGCGCTCGCGTCGGATATCTCGAACAGGAGCCGCATCTCGATTCGACGCTCTCCGTGCGCGAGAACGTCATGCTGGGCGTCGCCAAGCAGAAAGCCATCCTCGATCGCTACAACGAATTGGCGATGAATTATTCCGAGGAGACTGCCGACGAGATGACCAAGCTGCAGGATGAGATCGAGGCCCAGGGTCTCTGGGATCTCGACAGCAAGGTCGACCAGGCCATGGATGCGCTGCGCTGCCCACCCGACGATGCCGATGTGACGAAACTCTCGGGCGGCGAGCGCCGCCGCGTCGCGTTGTGCAAGCTGTTGCTCGACCAGCCCGAGTTGCTGCTGCTCGACGAACCGACCAACCATCTGGATGCCGAGTCGGTGTCGTGGTTGGAAGGCCATCTGCGCAACTATCCTGGCGCCATTCTGATCGTGACCCACGATCGTTACTTCCTCGATAACGTCACGAGCTGGATTCTCGAACTCGACCGCGGCAAGGGGATTCCCTACGAGGGCAACTACTCGTCCTGGCTGCTGCAGAAGCAGAAGCGGCTGGAGCAGGAAGGCCGTGAGGACGCCGCGCATCAGAAGACGATCGCCCGCGAGCAGGAATGGGTCGCGTCCTCGCCGAAGGCGCGTCAGGCCAAATCCAAGGCGCGCTATCAGCGCTACGAGGAGCTGCTCAAGCAGGCGAGCGAGAAGCAGACCCAGACCGCGCAGATCATCATCCCCGTCGCCGAGCGGCTCGGCGCCAACGTGGTCGATTTCGAAACGCTCAGCAAAGGCTATGGCGATCGCCTGCTGATCGACGATCTCACCTTCAAGCTGCCGCCCGGCGGCATCGTCGGCGTGATCGGCGCCAACGGCGCCGGCAAGACCACGCTGTTCAAGATGATTACCAAGCAGGAAACGCCGGACAAGGGCACGATCACAGTCGGCGAGACCGTGCATCTCGGCTATGTCGATCAGTCGCGCGATGCGCTCGATGGCAACAAGAACGTGTGGGAAGAGATCTCCGGCGGCAACGAGCTGATCCTGCTCGGAAAGAAGGAAGTTAATTCGCGCGGCTATTGCTCGTCGTTCAACTTCAAGGGCGCCGACCAGCAGAAGAAGGTCGGTGCGCTCTCGGGCGGTGAACGCAACCGCGTTCATCTCGCCAAGATGCTGAAGTCCGGCGCCAACGTGCTGCTGCTCGACGAACCGACCAACGACCTCGACGTCGATACGCTGCGCGCGCTCGAAGAGGCGCTGGAGGACTTTGCCGGCTGCGCCGTCATCATCAGCCACGATCGCTGGTTCCTCGATCGCATCGCGACCCACATCCTGGCCTTCGAAGGCGACAGCCACGTCGAATGGTTCGAAGGCAATTTCCAGGATTACGAGAAGGACAAGATGCGCCGGCTTGGCCAGGACAGCATCATTCCGCATCGCGTGAAGTACAAGAAGCTGACGCGGTGAGACCGGCATGATACGGCGGGCGCTCATCGCTGCGGTGATCGTGGTCACCTGTGGCTGGTCGTCCGCCCGTGCTGCCGACGCCGCCTTCACCCAGTTCATCGCCTCGCTCTGGCCGGAGGCGCAGGCGGCCGGCGTGTCGCGCGCGACGTTCGAAGAGCAGACGCGCGGGCTCGAACCGGACTACAAGCTCCCCGATCTCATCTTGCCCGGACGGCCGGCGACCGGCGCGCCGTCGCAGGCCGAGTTCGTCCAGGTGCCCGCCGACTACGTCAAGGAAGCCTCGATCGCGCGGCTCGCAGGCGAGGGGCAGCGGCTGCTGCAAAAATATCGCCCTGCGTTGACGGAGATCGAGAAGCGTTCGGGCGTGCCGGCGACCGTGATGCTCGCGATCTGGGGGCGCGAAACCGACTACGGCCGCTACACGCTGCCTTACGATCTCGTCCGCGTACTGGCGACGCAGGCCTATGTCGGGCGTCGCAAGGACACCTATCGCAACGAGTTCATTCTGTCGCTGAAGATCCTCGGCGAGGGCGTGGTGACGCGCAAGGACATGCGCTCGTCCTGGGCCGGCGCTACCGGGCTCACGCAATTCCTGCCGTCCGAATATTACAAGCACGGCGTGGACTTCGACGGCGACGGTCGCATCGACATCTGGCATTCGGTGCCCGATGCGTTGGCCTCGGCCGCGCAGCAGCTGGTCAACAAGGGCTGGCAGAGCGGTGTGCGTTGGGCCTATGAGGTGCAGGCGCCGGCGAAGGTCGATTGCACCAGTGGCGTACCCGAGGTGACGAAGCCGATCAGCCAGTGGCTGCGCGAAGGTTTTGTGCCGGTGCGTGGCCAGAAGCTGAGTGCCGCAGAGCAGGGGCAGCCGGCCTCACTGCTACAGCCGGAAGGCATTTACGGCCCGTCGTTCCTGACCACGAAGAACTACTTCGTCATCAAGGAATACAATTTCTCCGACCTCTACGTGTTGTTCGTCGGCCATCTCAGCGACCGCATGACGAGCCCGCTGTCGTTCGCAACGCCGTGGTCGGCCTCGAAGCAGTTGCGCACGAAGGACGTCGAGACCATGCAGCGCGGTCTCACGCGCGTCGGGCTCTACAAGGACAAGATCGACGGCAAGGCCGGTATGCAGACGCGCGCCGCGCTTGGCGCCTATCAGAAGTCGGCAGGCCTGAAGGTCGATTGCTGGCCGAGCGAAGAGGTGCTGCGCTCGATTGAGACGGCGCGATAGCGCTGGACCAAAAGAAAAAGCCCGGCCGATGCTTTCGGCCGGGCTTCGATCGCGGCGCGGATGCGCCCTGCGATCAGATCAGTAGCAAACGCGGACCGGGCGGATGACCCAGCCGTAACCGTCCCAGTAGCGCTGGCGCTGCCAGTAGCAAGGCGGGGGGCGGCGGGCCGGGCTCGGCGACATAAACCGGACCACCATAGGCCGGACGGCTCGCCGCGATGGCGCCGCCGACGATGGCGCCGCCGAGCAGGCCGGCTGCGATACCCGCGCCGACGCCGTCATGGGCCTGGGCGGCCGGAGTGGCGGTCACCAGCGAACCGGCGACCGTCGCAACCGTGAGGGCGGCAACTAAAGTCTTCTTCATGCTCTTGGCTCTCCTGGGAGATGGACGTTCCTTGTTAGGAGCGTCCGGGTTTCAAAGGTTCACGCACACTCTGATGAAATCGACCGTGCGGCTAGGAAGCGCGCAAATGGTCAATCCACGGTAAACGCACACGGAGCTGTGACGAGAAAAAGCGGTCTTTTTCAGGCCCGAGATGAACGGCGTATCGGTAGTGAACCGACCCAAGCAAGTGGTCCAAGTCGCCTCAGCCACAGACCCTGACGCGCCTGACGCGCCAGGCATAGCCGTCCCAGAAGCGCTGCTTCTGCCAGACACAGCCACCGCCATAGTAGTCGTCGGCGACATAGCCCGGACCCGGCGCGTAATAGCGGGGCGGGTAGTAACCGGGGCCATAGCCCGGACCATAGGCATAGCCGGGTCCGTAATAATACGGAGAGGCCAGCGCGCTGCCCACGATGGCACCGCCAATGATCCCGGCGGCCACGCCCGCCGCGACGCCGCGCTGGGCATGGGCGGGTGTTCCGGCCGACAGGGCCAGGGTGGCGACGGCAGCAACTGCCAGGAGCGATTTCTTCATTGGCTTGACCTCTCAAACTCGGAACTCTTTGGGGCCTAAAGTTCCATACTTCGTTTGAACGATCAATGAACGGCACCCTTGCCGGGTGCGACCAATTGGTGTGGATCGCAGGTCCGCAGGAGACGATGAATGGGCAACGCGATGGTGAATACTTTAATCGCTGCCGGGATCGTCTTCGCGATCGGCTACGGCTGGTTCACCCATATCCAGAGCCGCGGCCGGCGCTCCCGCGCAGCGGCCGGGAGTGACGGGGGTAGCGGCAGCGGCGACAGCTATTCGGGGACGAGTGACAGTTTCTCGCTGGGGAGCTGGTTTTCCAGCGACAGCTCGGGAAGCTCGACAGACGATGGCAGCTGCTCCAGCAGCGATAGCGGCAGCAGTGGCGGGGATTGCGGGGGCGGCGGCGATGGTGGTGGAGGCGGTGGCGGCGACTAGGTCCGCCGCAATCTTGATCCAACGCAACGCCCTATTTTAGAGCCGTTCTAGGCTGTTTCCAGGCCAGTTTGGAATAGCTTCAAATACCGGTTTTTCCCTTTGCATCCGGACGGCCCCTTAAATATCGATGATGGCGTATCACCGAAGGGTCTGCCGCTTCCATGATCGTTTGTTCCTGTAACGTGCTGAGCGATGACGATATCCGCGCCGCCGTCGCCGAGTCGGACGACGCCGTGCGTCATGCCAAGCAGGTCTATGGATGCCTCGGCTGCAGCGCCGAATGCGGCCGTTGCGCCCGCACGATCAAGACCATCATCGACGAAGCACGTGGCCCCTGTGCCGAATCCTGCTGCTCCGGCTGCCCGCACAGCCATACCATGGCCGCCAATGACGAGACGGCCGAGCCCGCCCAGTTCGCCCTCGCGGCCTGCTGAAAGCTTCCCCAAGATCGGCTGAGCTTTTCCCCGGCTGCGTCCCGGTAGCCGTTGCCCTCATCCATAAACTGACTTAGAAGCATTCTAAGCTCGGTTTAGGACCGATTTGGACTGCAAGAGCTGGAGTGAACCATGCAGGGCGACGCCAAAGTCATCGACTATCTCAACAAGGCGCTGCGTCACGAGCTGACTGCGATCAACCAGTACTGGCTGCACTATCGTTTCCTCGACAATTGGGGCCTCCTGGACATGGCCAAGGTCTGGCGCAAGGAGTCCATCGAAGAGATGGAGCACGCCGACAAGCTCACCGCGCGCATTCTGTTCTTCGACGGTTTCCCGAACATGCAGGTGCTCGATCCCCTGCGCATCGGCCAGAACGTCAAGGAGATCATCGAGTGCGATCTCGCCGCCGAGATGAGCGCCCGGGCGCTCTACCAGGAAGCGGCGACCTACTGCCACGGCGTCAAGGATTACGTCACGCGCGACCTGTTCGAGAAGCTGATGAGCGACGAGGAGCACCACATCGACTTCCTCGAAACCCAGCTCGACCTGATCGGCCGCGTCGGCCTCGAACTCTACACCCAGAAGCACGTCGGCGGGCTCGAGGGCGAGGGGCACTAAGCTCCGGCTCTGCTCTCTCCATTCGTCATGGCCGGGCTTGACCCGGCCATCCACGCCTTCGCGCACCAAGAACGTGGATGCCCGGGACAAGCCCGGGCATGACGGCATGTTTGCGGCACGAAAGCTCGCCTACAGCTGCGTCTTGTACCGCGCTTCCACGATCTCCTGACTCTCCGGCTCGCCGAGGCTGGTCTGATCGTGGATGACCTGGCTGATGCTCGGCATGACCGAGCGCTGCACCTTCTCCGGCGCCCACAGCTTTGAGCGCATCAGCGCCTTGCCGCAATGGAAATAGACTTCGCTGACGGCGACGTTCAGCACCGCGCGCGGCGGCTTGCCGAACTCCTCCATGGACGCGAGCAGGTCCGGATCGGCTGACAGCGTGCCGCGGCCACCGACGCGCAGCGTCTCGTCGATGCCGGGCACGAAGAACAACAGATGCACGAAGCCCGAGCCTTCGACGACGTTCCGAAAGCTGTCGATCCGGTTGTTGCCGGAACGGTCGGGCATTAGCAGTTGGTTGGGGCCGGCGACGTGGACGAAGCCAATGCTTCCACCGCGCGGCGATGCGTCGACGCTGCCATCAGTGCCCGATGTCGCGAGCACGCAGAACGGCGACATCTCGATGAACTTCTTCGCATGCGCGTCGATTGCGGGACGCGCTTTCGCGATCACGCGCGGGGTCGGCTTCGGATAGATGGTGGCGAGGTCTTCGGCGCAAAGGTCGGCCAAGGGTATTCCTCCGCATCAGCTTTGTACCGAAGTTACTTGATCGTGCTGGAGCCAGCCAACGAAATCGGCATGCCACCTTGTACTAGATGGCGTCCGAAATGGAGTGAGCTCCGGCGATCCCTTACATCGTCCGCTGCGGCGCGGTTTGCAGCAATTGCCGGACCTGCTCACTGTAGAACTTTGCGTTGCCGGTGGTGCCGTGGCCGCGCGTCTCGGTGCTCGCGGGGATCAGGTACAGGCGGCCGTTCTTGACCCGCTTCATCGCGGCTTCCGTGACTCCGGTCTCCGGCGGATTGCGCTCGTCGTCGGCGGAATTGATCAGCAGCAGCGAGGCCTCGATCTGCTCCAGCTTCTCGGCGGCGTTGTAGTCGTGCGAGGAGTCCCACTGGTAGACGAAGTCGTTGGCATCCGCCGTGATCGGCGTCGCCAGCCGTTCGTCGACGATCTTGTCGGCCTTCGCCGCCGTCGGCGCCTGTTGCTGATAGGCTAGCGTGCCGCCAATGCTGGCGATGCCGTAGGCGGTGATCGCGTATTTCATCATGCGCGGCTGGCTGGTGTAGTTGCCACCGTTGTAGTCGGGATCGTTGCGGATGGTGTCGAGCATGATCCGCCGCATCATCCAGTTGCGCGACGCCATCTCGGTCGGCTGCGAGGCCATCGGCACCAGCGCGTCCATCTCCTTCGGATATTTCTCGCCCCATATCCAGGTTTGCATGCCGCCCATCGAATTGCCGATGACGAGCCGCAGATGCTTGACGCCGAGGCCTTCCTTCACGAGGCGATGCTGCGCCTCAACCATGTCGTCGTAATTGTATTTCGGGAAGCTCGTCTTCATGCCGTCGGACGGCTTTGACGATTTGCCGTGGCCGATCGCGTCGGGGATGATGATGTAATATTTGGCAGCGTCGAGCGGTTGCCCGGCGCCGAACAGCTCGCCAGCGAAGGCGGGTGACAGCATGCTCGCGCCCGAGCCGCCCGTTCCGTGCAGCACCAGCACGGGCTGGCCGCTGGGCTCACCGACGGTGGTGTAGTGCAGCTTCAACTCCGGCGTGGTCTCGCCGGTGTGGAACTTGAAATCTTTGGCGATCCAATCGCCCTGTTTCGGCGCCGGATAGTCGGCGGCCAATACCGATGTCGAGATGGCCGACGCCGAGATCGAAAGCAGGATGGCCGACAGCGCCGCGCAAGAAGCCCTCATGTTTCTCTCCCCATGCGGCTCATGGTTAGCGGCCGCGTTGCGCGCGATCTTACCAGCTGGCCTCCACGGATCGAGAGCAGACCCCCGCTCATCCTGGAAAACATTTCCTCGATGTTGCTGCGCGCAAGTGGAATATTCGGACATCAGCCATGGCCTGTTCCGCCTGTGACATGCCGTTGCAAGCGATGTAGGATTTCGGCTTCTCCATTCGTCCTCGGATAGCATCGGGCCTGCCACGGGAGAGACTGCATGTGCCGCAACATCAAGACGCTGTTCAATTTCGAGCCGCCGGCGACGGAGGACGAGATCCACGCCAGCGCGCTCCAGTTCGTGCGCAAGCTGTCCGGCTTCAACAAGCCGTCGCAGGCCAATGAGGAGGCCTTCGAGCGTGCGGTGGCGGAGGTGTCGGAGGCGGCGCGCCGGCTGCTAACCTCGCTGCACACCCATGCGCCCGCGCGGGATCGTGAGGTCGAGGCAGAAAAGGCCAGGGAGCGTTCGCGGCAGCGGTTCGGTTAGTCGGTCTCGAATGTCCGTTTCGTGATCTGGCTCACGGTAGCGACGATCTCAACGCGCGATGATGTCTGCCGGGGTTTTTGACAACCCGGAGCACGATCATGAGCCGCTCCCTTCTTCTTCCCCTCAAAGCAGGTGCCGTCGCCTTCACGGTGCTGTGGACCGCCTGGATGATGTGGTGGGGCGGCTCTTACAGCAGCATCAACCTCGTCATCCTGACGCTGGTCGGCACGCTGATCGGCTATCTCTGGTATCGCACCATGCGCTGGCAGTTCGAGCGCATGGGCATGCTGCCGCGCAAGGATGATGCCTCCGGGCATCTTGAATGAGGCTCGTGTCCCGGATGCGGCGCGGCGCGAAGTGCCGCTCCGCAGAGCCGGGACCCAGCAATTGTGCGCACATCGCTCGGCAACATGGGCCCCGGCTCAGCAACGCAGCATTGCATGCCGCGCTGCGTCCGGGGCACGCAACCATTTAGGCTCGGCTGCTAGTCCTTGTGGCCGTGCTTCTTCTTTTTCTTTTTTTCTTGTGATCGTCGCCTTCGCCGTCGTCGCTCTCGTCATCGACGAACGCCTCGTCGGCTTCATGCACCGCGGCCTCGAGCGCCTCGCGCTCGGCGGCTTCCTGCTCGCGCTGGCGGCGGCGCTCGTCCCAGGCGTCGAAGAGCTGCTCGAGCCACGGCAGCACCTGCTCGATCGAGGGCAGCTGGCCGGGCGGTCCCGCCTCGCCGCGCGGGCCTTGCGGTCCCGCGGGC
>NZ_LGHM01000232.1 GCF_001908185.1 Bradyrhizobium sp. AS23.2 | reverse complement strand
CTCCCTTCGCAGCCCGCCTAATCAGTCTCAAATCATCTGACGACGAACACCAATGATCACATCGGGAGTCTGCCGTGATAGTGAGCGAGTTGCGAGATGTCATTGGCGCGCTGCAGAGCGAAGTTGAATTCGAGGCCGCTGTAAGCGAGTTGGGAGCCGCGGCTGCTGCCGCGTCATTTGGAGCTTCGATGGCGGCAAACCTTATCCGGTTCGGCACGCGCAAGGGCGCGATGGCGCTGGCGCGGACCGAGGAAATTGCCCGCCGGCTTGCCGCGGCCGCTCCCGGTCTCGATGTCGAGATCGTCAAGTTCGAGACGGCGGGCGATAGCACCAGCTCGGCGAGCCCTTGCCGCATGACGGCAAGGGCGGCGCCTTCGTCGCCGAAATCCGCCGCGCGGTTTTAGCCGGTGAGCTGCGGGCCGCGATGCATTCGCTCAAGGAGGTGCCGGGCAATGAGGACACACCTGGGCTCGTGATCGGGGCGACGTTGCCGCGCGATCCGCCTGGAGACGTGCTGGTGCTGCGGCCGGGCGTTTCGCTTGACGAGATCAAACGTAGCCACGGCAACGAGTTCAAGGTCGACAGCAACGCGGTGCGCCGCGCGGCTTACGCGCGTGGGTTGTTTCCCGACGTCGAGATGATTCATTTTCGCGGCGCCGCCGACACCCGCATCCGCAAGCTCGATCATCTGGAAAAGCAACGGCTGCCGGACGGCGGCGCGGTCGGCCCTGCCGATGCGCTGATCATGGCGCGCTCGGGACTCGAGAGCGTCGGTCTTGCCGATCGCATCGCCTATGAGTTTTCACCTCAGGAGATGCAGTCCGTGGTGGGGCAGGGCATCGTCGCGGTCGAATGCGTCGAGCGGGATTGGTCCACGCGGCGGATTCTTGCGCTGATCGACGATCAGACGGCACATCGATGCGCCAATGCCGAGCGCGAAGTACACTGGGTGCTCAATGGTCACTGCAATTCGCCGATCTCCGGATTCTCCACTATTGCGGGCGAGCGGATGTCGTCGTCAGCGACCGTGCTCGATCATGGGGGTGGTGTGTTCATCGAAGCATCGCGTTCCGGACCTGCCGACAGGCCGCGCGAGCTCGACCGCGCCGTCGGGCTTGAGCTGCTGCAAAAGGCGCGGCCGACATCATCGAGCGCAGTCGGCCGGTTTGATTGTCGCGAAGCTCAGCTCTTGTATGCCCGCACCCGTTTCAGCATCTGCTCGACATGGGCGATCGGCGTCTCCGGCAAGATCCCGTGACCGAGATTGAAGATCAGCCGTCCCTTGGCATAATCGGAAAGCACGTCGTCGACCGCGCGATCGAGCGCCGCGCCGCCGGCGATCAGGACCAGCGGATCGAGATTGCCCTGAATGGCGGCGCGGTTCTGCACGCGCTCACGGATCAATGAAGGCTCTGCGGCCCAGTCAATGCTGGCGGCGTTGACGCCGGTTGCTTCGACATACGAGGGCAACAGTGCGCCGGCGCCGCGGGGAAATCCGATGATCTTGGCGTCCGGTGCCTCCGCCCGCACGCCCGCAACGATGCGGCGCGCCGGTTCGATCGACCAGCGTTCGAATTCCCGAGGCGGCAGCACGCCAGCCCAGGTGTCGAAAATCTGCAAGGCGTCAGCGCCGGCCGCGAGCTGTCCGAGCAGATATTGGATCGAGTTCTCGATCAGCACGTCGATGATGCGGGCGAACGCATCCGGATGCTGATAGGCCATCATCCGCGCCGGCGCCTGGTCGCGCGTACCTTGTCCGGCCACCATATAGGTCGCAACCGTCCACGGTGCGCCGCAAAAGCCGATCAGCGCAGTCGTCGGATCGAGCTCGCGGCGCACCCGCCGCAACGCTTCATAGATCGGCTCGAGTTTCACAAAATCGGCTTGCGTTGAAAGCGCGCGGGCCTTTTCCGGCGTGTCCAGGGGATCGAGCCGTGGACCTTCGCCCACCTCGAAGCGCACCTCGCGGCCGAGCGCGTAGGGAATGACCAGAATATCGGAAAAGATAATCGCGGCGTCGAAATTGAAGCGGCGGATCGGCTGCAGCGTGACCTCAGTGGCATATTCCGGCGTGAAGCAGAGATCGAGAAAACTTCCCGCCTTGGCGCGCAATTGCCGATATTCCGGCAAATAGCGGCCGGCCTGCCGCAACATCCAGATTGGGGGAATTGGTTGTCGATGTCCGCAAAGGACCTCGATAAAAGGCTTTATGGCAGGGCTTTGGGTCAAGGCGGGTCCAATTCTGATCAAGAAGTATGCGAGTGCTTCTGATACACGCCGGGCGCGACCTCGCCAAGTGTTGGGAGTGTCAGCCCATGCCACCTTGAAGGCCGTGCAGTCTGCAATCTCGCCCAGCGCCGCCCGCAACTGGCACCGCTTCTTGCTGCGGTGGGATGCGGAGAAGCACGAAGTTGTGCAGTACCGCCTGGAACGTGACCGCGGGATTTTCTGCCAGGCATCGCGCAAGGCCAGCGTTCGGGCGCCGTCAGTTCGGCGATAAGCCTATCCTGCAACGGCCTTGCCGCGTCCGCTTCATCTTCTTCGGACGGCGGCGCGTTGGCACGCGCAACCTCGACTGGTCCAAAGGCGGCAACGGGTTTAGAAGTCTCTGCAGATGCAGCTGGTGGCATTCCTCGCTACGGTATCAGGCGGCGCGGCGGCGATAACGATCTTCTATCGACTCTATGGCAAGAGGTGATTTCCCTCGCCGGCGTTGCAAGGTCATTTTCGTCGGGTGGTGGATAGTCATCTTTAACACGAACAGGAGCTACCATGAAGATTCAAGTTTGCAGCCTCGCGATTGCGCTCGCAATTGCTGTTCCTATCGCGGTGGCTGCCACGGCCGAATCGTCTGCTGCTCCGATCAATGGCACGTCGATCAAGGCGGCGGTACCAGCCGTGACGACGGACGTGCGCTATCGGATGCGGCGAGGTTATCCCACCTATAATTTGTACCGGGGCTATCCCGCCTATAGTTCGTATTGGGGCTATCCGACCTATAATTCATATTGGAGCTATCCGACCTATAACTACTCCTATCCCGGCTACGCCTACGGCGGGTGGTGACTACGGATGGTGGTGACGCCAAAGCTCGGCAGCGTGTGGCTCCCTCGAGCTGCCGCTAGCCAACATGTATTTGAGAGATTTTAGCGTTCCTCGGTCATGCGCACGTCGCTCTTGGAGCAAACTGAGAAGAACTCAGCGCGAGCGTATGTTTTCCGCCTTATCCTTGCGCATTTCACCGAGCTCAATGCTGGTTATTCAGCGATGTGGGATGCCGAGTGGTCCAAAGAGGCTATCGCAAAGAATCAACGGAAGCTGATCACTGACGGTGACGACGTGGTAGCTAAACGCGAAACAAGCTTATTGGTAAGCTCGCGCGCGCATATCGGTCTCGTTGGGAGGGTTGGGGATAACAACAAAGGAGCGAGCAAATGACTTCGCCCCAAGATAGCTTGACGGGCAAATCAGCTCATGAACTCGCCTTCTCAAGCACGAACACGGAAAGCGCGAGTACAGAGCATTTCTACGCCGATCTGAAGCCGTTCGATAACTTCTCGCAACTAACGCATTTCGACCGCTATCTCCCCTTGCCGGACGATTGGTTCATCGGAATTGCCGATGTCGTCCAATCGACGACAGCGATCAAGACCGGCCGATACAAAGCCGTCAACACCGTGGGCGCTGCGGTGCTGGTCGCCATAACCAACGCGTTACCTGAACTCTGCTTTCCCTATGTTTTCGGCGGCGACGGAGCGACCGTAGCGATCCCCGGCAAGTATCTTGACGAAGTGAAGTATGCAATGGCGCGAACTGCGGCATGGGCAGATGATACTCTCGATCTTGTGCTTCGAGTCGCGATCGTCCCCGTTTCGGCAATCCGCGCAGCCGGTCACGATGTTCGTGTCGCGCGATATGCTGCGTCCGAGAACGTCTCGTACGCCATGTTCACCGGCGGCGGTGTGGCGTGGGCGGAAGGACAACTCAAGAAGGGAGAATTCAAAATACGCCGCGCACCGTTGAATGCCAAGCCCGATCTATCAGGGCTCTATTGCGGATTCGGGCCAATCCCTACCGAGTAGGGCACCATCCTCTCTATCATCGCCATTCCGATCGTAGACCAAAGGTCGTACGCGGCCTTGGTGGCGGATGTTTCGGCCTTAATCGAATTTTCTTCGCGTCGGTCGGGACATCCGTTGCCGGAGGGCGGTCCGCTACCCGCCTGGCTCGGAGGCAAAATCCAGAGATTGCTTGGTAAGCGCTCCCCACACGCGAACCTTCTGACGCCCACCGCAGATGCACTACGAGCCATCAAGACGCGAGTCGTTCTTTCTGCAGGTATTCGCATGGGCCAGTTCAAACCCCTCAAATATCGACGAGAGATTTCGAAGAATACGGATTTCAGAAAGTTCGACGATGGCCTGAAAATGACGGTGGACTGTTCGCCGGAAATCGCAGACGCTATCGAGGCTCGACTGGTTTCGGCCCAGCTCTCTGGCGTTTGTGTAGCGGGCACACATCGTCAGACGAGCGCGCATCTCACCTGTTACGTGCCTTCAAACATCCGGTCAGATCACGTCCACTTCGTTGATGGGGCCGACGGAGGTTATGCCGCGGCAGCGGCCAAACTCAAAGCAGGCAAGACGGCTGTGATGGCAGGCGTGGCATGACTCTTGGGGGAGTCGAACGCCGATTTTCCTAACTCAGATCATTTCAGGCTGCTGACCGACACCGGATTTCGCCTCAATCGCCGCATGCTGGCTAACGCAAGTTTTTCGGTATGGCCATTTTGAGCAACCGCCTGATCGGGAAATGTTCCGCATAGGGCTATCAATGCTGGAACAGCTTCATTGCGGCATAGACGTCAGCAAGAAGATAGCGGCCGATCAAGCCGTTCTCGACGGGGAGCAACAAAAGCTCGACGAGATTTTGAGGAGAACATGGCTACGGCACAGCGCGCGGCATCTCGCCCTCAGGAGCCAATCATCGTGCAGGTCCAACAAGCCGCTCCGGAGCCGGCACTCCCTGAGGCGGCGAGCCATCAAACGAGTTTGCCGGCGTATCTCGGCTTCGATTTCAGGCCGCAAGGAGAAGGGCGGCAGGGCGCAGGCGACGACGCGCGAGGTCGCGCTGACCTATAACGTTGTGCACACAACGACTGCGCGGTTGAGGACGGCAGAAGCCCGGCTCCTGGGGGCTTAGAAAACCGGGCGTGAACTTTCTATGATCGCTGCATGGGTTTGTGTGCGCGAGTCGATACCCCAAAATACGCTCCTATGGTGATCGACAGTTGTCGATCCTAAAGTTCTATGTCCATCTGTCCGGGGACCTCAAGGGCCGTCGGATCGCAGCGCAAACGAAGGAGTGTTGCCCAAGTAGCATGTAGGACGAATTAGGCTTCACAGGATGCAGTTTCGCGTAATGAACCTTATGCGAAACAAGATGCCGACGAGTGGCGCCCTTGTTGTGCCCGCAGATCTGAATCGAGTCATTTCAAGGGAGAATCGAGTCGGTCTCCCGTTCGGCTGACGGCCGGTCAAAGAAGGAACGAGAGGGCCCTTTCTCACCGATCGTCCACCTTGAGCGCGAACAGATCGTCGGCGCGCGTCCTGGCGGCCGCGATCGGAATGCCGAACCGAGCAACTACGCCTCAGTGCGACAAGGGTTTGAACCGCAAAGCGACAAATCATCGCAACGCTTGCGATTGCGTGACCGCGATCCGATCACAGTGTCACCCGATGGGACATGGATCAATCCTTCGCCAACTGTATGCAATCGCAAACAGCATAGTACAAAAGCTTGGGACACCAGTCCTTGCCGTTTCAATTGGTGACGTGTTGTTTTTTTTGATCGCTACGGCCCCGATGTGGCCGCTATGTTTCGATCTGTGTTCGCTACCTCCTACAAAATACTTCGAAATACGGAATTGCATTATGCGGGTAACGACCGAGTTGTTCTTGCACACTCAGGTCTGGTGGTGGCACGAAGCCAACTCCTCCGACCCGCAACTCGATCCGAGCTCACCCGGAAGCGCTACGCCGAGCCTTTGGCCCATAGCGGATTATCAGAGGCCCTGCGGGCGACGTCGACTACTGACCCGATTTTGTTGCAGAAGTCGGTAGGATCGACGCTCTCAGCCGAGGCTGAGATCTGAAAATTTGGGCTCGCGATCTCTCGGCCGCCTGCCCGGCATGGGCTGCGGAGACGCCCGGGCACTGACACCTGACGCAACCAACGCGACAGACGCCACTTACGCCACGCTTGGTGCGGCCGTGTCGGGCGGATGGAGCGCC
>NZ_LGHM01000231.1 GCF_001908185.1 Bradyrhizobium sp. AS23.2 | reverse complement strand
GCTTCTGAGACTGCGAAGAGGATACAGAGCTTCGGTGCCGCGTGATCTGAGAAGTAGATGCTCCGCCATCCGCCGGAGTTCGCGTTTTTACACAGCCAGGGTCACTCGCGACGTTTTAGGCTGCTCGACGGACGTCTGCTTATCTACCGCGCTTCGGCCGGTCTAATAGGTGTAGAACATACGTTGGATCTCCTTGGTATCGGTCGTCTTGGTCAGCGCCAGCATCAGCAAGATACGCGCCTTTTGAGGGTTAAGCGTATCCGAGACGACGAAGTCGTGTTCGTCGTCCTTCGCCTCCCCATTGCGAGCGACGATGCCGTTGCCGACACGGCTGCTCCGAACGATCACGACGCCCTTCTTGTGGGCCTCGTCGAGAGCCGGCTCAACCGCGGGCCGTGCCAGGCTGCCGTCGCCCACGCCGGCATGCACGATCCCCTTGGCCCCGGCGGTGACAAAAGCGTCGATCGCGACCCGGTTCATGTTGGCGTAGCCGTAGACGATGTCGACTTGCGGCAGGACATCGAGACCCGAAACGTCAAATTCGGAGTCCACCGTGTGCCGGCGCGTCGATTGACGATAGAAGTACGGTTTGTTTCCCTGCATATAGCCGAGAAAACCGAGCTCCGGTGTGCGGAAGGTATCTGCCGTCGAGGTGTTGGTCTTGGTTACCTCGCGAGCCGCGTTGATCTGATCGTTGAGAGCAACGAGCACGCCCTTGCCGACCGCCTCGTCACTGCCAGCGAGGATCACGGCATTGTAGAGGTTGATCGGCCCATCCGCGCTGATCGCCGTCGACGGCCGCATCGCGCCGACGATGACGACAGGTTTCTTACTCTTGACGACAAGGTTCAAAAAATAGCCGGTTTCCTCGATCGTATCAGTACCGTGCGTGATCACAATTCCATCCACGTCGTCCTGCGCGAGGAGAGCGTTGACGCGCTTTGCAAGCTTGAGCCAGTAGTCATTGTTCATGTTCTCGCTGGCGATCTGGAAAACCTGCTCGCCCTTGACGTTAGCCACCGTTTTCAGTTCGGGGACGGCGTTCAAGAGGCTCTCTATGCCCACCGTGGCTGCGGTGTAGCCGACCACGGTGGTGCTGCTTGATCCGGTGCCGGCGATCGTGCCACCAGTTGCCAGAACCATGACGTTGGGCAACCCGGGGCCCTTCGCGTCCGCGACTTCAAAACTGATGAGCAGCATGAAGAGCACGCTCATTGTCGCCATTATGCGGTCACGCACTCGAAGCTGCCACATCTCGACCTCCCTTTCCTAGAAAGCCTCGTCGATGCCCCAGTTCGCTCAGGTTACATGATCCTTCAGCCGAGCCCTCCTGTCTAGGGTGGCGACGCTTTCGAATGGTCCGGTTCGGGCGCTCGGCGCGCTCAAGGAGTTAGGCCGATAACTCCAAGCTAAAGACGCCCGCCGCGGTGCACGATCTGGCGGTCAAGTCGCACCATATTTGTGGGCGCGCTGGAATCGTTCGCCAATTTCGGCGAGCGACGACGCAGGACGAAGGAAACCCCGCAAAGCGTCTCCTTTCTCCACACGACGCGGCAGATGAAAAATCCGGAATGGCCGTCGAAGGACAGCACAAACTCATTGGCAAATATGTAGTACGGCGTGGAGATGCAGGCGCCCAAGGCGTTGATATCGCGCACCAGGCATGGATGAGTCCCACGAATTTCTCCAAACGACAGCCGCGCCGCCCGGTTGATCGGTATGCGCTTCATTGCACGACGTTCGATCATGGCGAGATGCTCCAAATGAAGAGGTAACTTCCAATCGAGCGATCGCAACGAGTGCGATCACACTTTACGAAGTCAGTTTCCCGGTCCCGCCGACGTCCGGGAAAGAGCAATGCCTGCACGTTGATCTGTGCGGCTTACGCTAACAAGCAGCGTTGTTGTCTATTTAAAATTGGATGGAATTGGTGGTTAATTCGGACAGCTTGACGCCGATCTTACAAGCGGACGTTCGTGCTTTCGAACCCGTCAGTGACCTGTCCGAACAGGTGTCAGCTATGTCGCCTGGCTAAGCACTTGTCCCGGCCATCCACGTTCTTTGCTACACGGACACACATGCGCGGATGCCCGGGACATAGGCAAGCGAAGCGACGCCGTCCTACAGACGGCTATGCCCGGGCATGACGAAGTTGGAGAGCGTCCGCGAAGCAGTGGCGAACCAGCAGCGATCAGGCGCTGACTTCGCACTTCTTCATAAAGCTGTTCTTGGCTGCGCCGGCGAGCGGCTTGCCGTCGGAGCCGACAGCCTTGGGCGCGCAGGCGTCCGCCTTGCACTTCTTCATGAACGAGGTCTTCGCTGCGCCTGCGAGCGGCTTGCCGTCCTTGCCGACCGCCTTGCTCTCGCAGGTGTCCTCCGCGAGGGCCGAGCCCGCTGCAAAGGTGGCAACGATTGCAGCGAGGAAAATCCGTTTCATCATGGGTGTCTCCCTAAACCAAAGATGGCGCACGGATTGGAGCCGCGAATCGTGGCGCAATCAAGCAGGATCGGCTCCGGCTCTGGCGGTCATCGCGGATTTTTTTCCGTCCGGCCCCTCTACGCCCCCTGCGCCAGCAACGCCCTGAAGTCGGCCCGCGCGCGCTGCGCCTCGGCTCGCGCGACCTCGGAGGCGTCGCCGAGGCCGAAATAGCCATGGATCAGGCCCGCGCCCTCGTGGTGCTTGACCCGGACGCCGGCGGCCTCCAGCGCCCGGGCATAGGCCGCCCCCTCGTCGCGCAGTGGATCGAACCAGGCGGTGGTTACGATCGCCGGCGCGACACCAACAAGCGATGCCGCGCGCAGCGGCGAGACACGCCAGTCGGCGGCGTGGTTGGGCTCGGCGAGATAATGGCCGGAAAACCATTCCATCACGGCGCGGGAGAGGAAGTAGCCTTCGGCATTCTCGGATCGTGACGGAAAACGCGCGTTCTCACGTGCATCGGCGTAGCTGCCGACGACGTCGGTCACGGGATAGACCAGCAATTGGGCCGCGAGCTTGAGGCCGGCATCGCGGCAGGCAATTGCGGTGGTGGCTGCGAGATTGCCGCCGGCGCTGTCGCCGGCAACGCTGAGGCGTTTTGCATCGCCGCCAAATTCCGCGACGCGGTTGAACACGTCGCTTGCAGCGGCAAAGGCGTCCTCGAAGGCGCCGGGAAAGCGCGTTTCGGGCGGGCGTCGATAGTCGACGGAGACGACGACGGCGCCGGTCTCGATCGCAAGGTTGCGCGCCTGGCGGTCGTGGGTCTCGAGATCGCCCGCGACCCAGCCGCCGCCGTGGAAGAATACCACGGTCGGCGCGGGCGTGGTGCCGATGCGGTAGACCCGCGCATCGAGCGGGCCGGCACCGCCTTTCACCTTGATATCCTGCACCGCATCGACGGGCGGCGGCGGCACGGCCGCGCGCGCGGCAGCCAGTGCGCGCAAGGAATCGCGGGCGCTCTGTGGCGTCATCGTGGTGGGATCGCGCAGCGGCAGCAGCGGAATGATCTGGGCGATGACGGGATCGAGCGGTGCAGGCATTGTTGGGTCCTCACGGGGTTCTTGGTCTTGCTTGGCCGTTAGCATAGATTTCGCGCGCCGCATCGGCAACCGGCGGTCTGTCGCAACGCCGCCGGGATGAACGGGCAGGGAGGTCTTGAGGTGGAATTCGAAACGCTGGTCCAGTCGCGCCGCAGCGTGCGCGGTTTCAGGAACGAGCCAGTGCCGCGTGCGGTGATCGAGGCGATTATCGAAAGCGCCAAGCGTGCGCCGTCGTCGATGAACACACAGCCCTGGCATGTCCACGTGCTCACAGGCGAGCCACTGGAAGAGGTGCGCCGCCGCAACATGGAAGAGATGGTTGGCGGCGCCAAGGTCAAGCGCGACATCGTCAGCCACGCCGAATATCAGGGCGTGCATCGCACGCGGCAGGTCGACATCGCCAAAAAGTTGTTCGGTGCGATGGGGATCGCGCGTGACGACAAGCCGATGCGCCAGGACTGGGTGCTGCGCGGCTTCCGCCAATTCGACGCGCCGGTCTCACTGGTGCTGACCTACGACCGCGTGCTCGATCCCGGCGCGGTCTGCCATTTCGATCTCGGCGCGCTCTGCTACGGCATCGTGCTCGCGGCCTGGGACCGCGGTCTCGGTTCGGTGATCAACGGGCAGGGCATCATGCGCTCCGACATCGTGCGCGAGGTTGCCAGGATTCCGGAGGCCGAGGTGATCATGACCTGTGTCGCGATGGGATATCCCGACGACGGCTTTGCCGCGAATGCCGTTCGCTCGGATCGCGAGGGCAACGGGGAGTTCGTACGCTATGTCGGCTTTGCCGATTAGCGCGATCGGCCGACTGACGCGGCGAGGAGGAGATTATTCTCTCGCTGAAATTTTTGGTGCGGGGTCCTTGCGGCCTCTTGCAATCTCGATCGTGCGGGAGGAACAATATGCGGACTAAAAGGTTTGTTGCTGGCGCGAGGGAATTGACATGCGGCGGCTGGCTAGCCTGGTTCGACGGTTCTTCGGTCCGCGAGTGCGGCGCCCGATTGATAATGATCCGAGTCTTCCTTTCACCCCCGATGAGTTCAGCAGGCTGATCCGCAGCGGCCGGCACGAGGACATGAAGCGGCTTGCGGAAGGACTGGCCTGCCGCTCCATCCCGGATCGCGCCAAATATCGCGCCACGCACTAAAGCGCGATGAGATTGGGATGAATCGTCATCGCGCTTTAGGCGATTGTTTGATTAGGCTATTGTTCGAGCATGATCTCCGCGCAAGCGCGTTCCGCGTTTGTCGCGAGGGAAAACCGCTTCGCACTTTGCGCTAACGCGGCCCTTCGGGTCCGGATCATGCTGTAGGCTCGTGTTCGCGACGTCGTTCCTGGCGCGGTTTGTGGCGCTCACCGCGTCAACGCGACGTGTTTGAACGAGGTCACGAGCGCCTTCTCCAGCTTGCCGTTCATCCCGCAGAGAATATTGTAGGCTTCTGCGCGCGGCATCGTCGGCTTGTAGTGACGATGCTCGATCAGCGCGGCAAAGATGTCCGAGATCGTGAGAATTCGCACGACGTCACCGATGCTCTCGGCGCAGAGCGCGTCCGGATAGCCGCTCCCGTCGAGATATTCGTGATGATGACGCACGGTATCGAGGATCTCCGGCGAGATCTTGTCGTGCCCGTTCAGAAACTCGTAGCCTGCCACCGGATGGGTCTCGATCACGGCACGCTCTTCGGCGTTGAGGCGGCCGGGCTTGTCGAGGATGGCGAGCGGGATCTGCGCCTTGCCGATGTCGTGGAACATGGCAGCCGTATACAGGCGCTCCAGGTCGGCTCGCCCGACCCCGAGGCTGAGGCCGAAGTCGATGGCGACGCCGGTCACAAGCAGGCAATGCTGATAGGTTCCTTCGTGATGGCGCCGCACCGTCGTGAGCCACTCCGACAGGCCGTGCTGGGTGATGTGGTCGGCGATCCGGCGACCGGCTTCCCTGGTGCCGTCGACGTCGAGGGGCTGGCCGAGGGTAATGGAGGCGAACATCGATGCGATCGCGGTTGCCGCGGTCTCGACGGCATTGTCCGGCTGCGGCGTGTCGCCTGACGATGCAGGCGCCGGATCGGCCAGCGCCGCCAGCAGCCTGATCCGGTTGATCGTCGCGGGGAGGACGAGCGTCGCGCCAAGCGCATAGGCCTGCGAAATGCCGACGTGAGAAGTGTGCTCGAGCAGGAAGATGCGCTTTTTTGCCTTCGCCAGCCTGCCGGCCCGCTTCTTGATGGCCGCAATGTTGTCGACGTCGCGCAGCTCCGCACGGATGACGATGGCGGACGGTATCTGCGACAGCTTGGCGTCGGCGTCGAGCCGCTCGCCCGCAACGGCGAATTTCCCTTCGAGGATCGAGCAGACGCCCGCCAGCTTGTCGGACGTGTCGGCCAGCACATGCACGAATGGCCGTACCGCTTCCGTCTCTCGGATGCCGCCGCCGCTTTTGACGGGGCCGGGTATGGTTCGCACGTTCTGCACGATCTGGCCTGGACTTTACCGTACTGGAGTTCGATGCGTGGGATGAGTCTACTTGTCCCGAGCGGAGTTCCGCGCAGCCGCCTGTCCGCTCGTTGCCTTCTTCTTGCCGTCGGCGTTGATGAAATGGACGCCGGCCATGGTGCCGTCGATCCACACCAGTTCGCAGCGCCGGTAGGCGAGCCCTGTCGACGACAGCAGCATGAAGAACTCCTTGGCTTGCAGCACGTCGAGCGAGCCCTCGACCTCGAGCTTGGCGCCGGTCTGCGACACGTCGAGCAGGACGCAACTGCGCCGCCACGTGCCGTCCGAGCCCATCAGGTTGACCGGCTGTCTGTGGTCCATCCGGACGCGAAGCGTTTTGCGACTGTCGAATCTCATCGGCTAATCCCCGTTTTGCGCCGCGATGTCCCGGATCGATTGTGCCCGCCTGCAGCTATCTCCCCCCCAACGCACCGTCCATTGGCTGGTCGACAAAAGAAGCGTCTCGAAGATGTGTTGGGCACGCTCGCGCTCGGCAAAGGAGAGCCGCGCGCCGCTGCGATTGCTCAGGATCGCGAGCGTGGTCGGCCAGTTCAGCCGCGAAGCCCGGCACGCCATGACCAGACCCTCGCAATCGTCATCGACCATGATGTGCTCGACGATCTCGATCGGAGCCCCTGAGAGCACGGAGAGCGCCGTGAACAGGTTGGCGGTCTCGCCGCGGATCGCGAAGCGGTTCACCGTGGAGTCGTTGAGCTTGCCGACGCGGTTGAGTGCGATGATCTCCGGCCTGGCGCTCTCATAGGCGGCCGAGGAGGGCAGCTTGGGCGCAATCGGTGCCGGCGGGGCGGAGGATGCGTTGGGCTTGCCGGGGGAGGCGGAGAGCAACTTCCGCACGACCGCCTCGGGTGTGCCGGGCCGGAGCGCCAATGCCTTCGTGATCTCGCTGTCCTGGTCGGCCCTGGCAATCAGCGCGGCGTACGCCGCGTCGGAGAATTTGGTTCCCGGGTTCTTGATCAGCGCAAGGCAGATCGGGCCGCTGCGCTTGACGAGGGTCTCGGTCACGGCCGGCTCGATGACGTCGCGACCGGAGATCGCGAGTTGCTGCCGCTCGCCACAGGATGCCGCGACCGTCTCGAGATCAGATGTGGCGAGTGCCTGCGATTTGAGCAGGAGAGGGCATGCGACGTCCGGGTCGTCGTGGGAAGCGAGGCGTCGCAATGTCTCCGGGGGAGCCACCTTGAGCTCGGCAAGCGCCGTGCTCAGCTGAACCAGTGCGCGGGCCCCGACCCGTTCCGTCAATCGCAGCAGAACGCCATCGACAACGTTGGCGAGCAATTCCTGAGGCCAGTCGCGGCTGCCGGTGAGCAGGAGCACCATGCCGGAAAGAATGCGCACGCAACGGTCCGGCGGGCACGCTGCGACCGCTTCTTCCAACTCAACAAGAATATCAGCAGGCGAATTTGCCATCATGGCAGGAGCCTGAATTCAAATAAAATTTGACTATTCGAACCGGGCTATTGCACCTCAAAGGAGTTAATTTGGATTTTACATCCGGGTGTTGGCGCAACCGGTTGCGCAGTATGGTTCGGGAGATGCTAGCCGCTGCGTCGGAGCGTCGCGCTGGCGTTCGGCTTCTGGCATCTCAGCGACTTCTCCAGGAGCTACCGCGACCAGTTCGGTGAGACGCCGTCAGAAACGCTGGGGCGCGGAGGGAAGGCATAGCGGGCCAAATCGTTGGGGCCGGCCCCTCATCTCGTGCTAACCTGCCGGCCATGAGCAATCGCATCCTCGTCCTCTACGGTTCCTACCGTTCCGACCGCATGGGCATCCGCCTTGCGAATTTCGTCATCAATCGCCTGCGCGGCCGTGGCGAGGAGGTCGAGTTCATCGACGCCAAGGCGATCGGCTTGCCGATGCTCGACCGCATGTACAAGGAATATCCCAAGGGCTCGGCGCCCGAGGCGCTCGAAAAGCTGGCCGGACAGATCCGCGGCGCGGACGGCTTCGTCTTCGTCACCGGCGAGTACAATTGGGGCATTCAGCCGGGCCTGAAGAATCTCACCGACCATTTCCTGGAGGAGTGGTTCTGGCGTCCGGCCGCGATCGCGAGCTACTCCGCAGGCCGGTTCTCCGGCGCGCGCGCCGCGACAGCCTGGCACGGCACGCTGTCGGAGATGGGCATGGTCGTGGTGTCGAGCACCATCGGCGTCGGCCCGATCGCGCAGACGTTGTCGGCGGAAGGCGAGCCGATCGGCGAGGGCGGCAAAGCGCTCGAGCGCTCCTTCCCGCGCTTTGCCGATGACCTCTCGTGGTGGATCGAGGCGGCCAACGCGCAGCGCGCGCGGAAAGCGCCGCCTTATTGAGAGCGTTTCGAGCGAAGTGGATACCGGTTCGCGTAAAGAAAACGCGCCAAAATGAGAATCTAGAGCCCCGTTCCGATTCCATCGGAACGGAAATGGTTCTACGCGGCCCTGACTTCGCCGAGGAAGCGATCGAACTGTCCGGCGAGATCGCGCGACTGCGTCGAGAGCTGCTCGGCCGCACCCAGCACCTCCTTGGCGGCCGCACCGGTGTCGTCGGCGGCGCGTTGCACGCCTGATATATTGGTGTTGACCTCCTGGGTGCCGCGGGCGGCCTCCTGGACGCTGCGGGCGATCTCCTTGGTCGCCGAGCCCTGCTGCTCGATCGCGGCGGCAATCGCGGTCCCGATCTGGTCGATCTCGGCGATGACGTCGGCGACGTTGCGGATCGCGGCCACGGTTTCGTCACTTGCGGTCTGGATTGCGGTGATCTGCTCGGAGATTTCGGTGGTGGCCTTGGCGGTCTGGCCGGCCAGCGACTTCACCTCGGACGCGACGACCGCAAAGCCGCGGCCGGCGTCGCCGGCGCGGGCGGCCTCGATGGTCGCGTTCAGCGCCAGCAAATTGGTCTGCTCGGCGATGCTCTGGATCAGCGTCACGACGTCGCCGATCTTCTGTGCGCCCTCGGCGAGTGCACGCGCCGTGTCACCGGTGCGGCGGGCATTGTCGACGGCACGGGACGCGATCTCGGTGCTTTGCGCGACCTGACGGCCGATCTCCGCGATCGAGGAGGTCAGCTCTTCGGTGGCGCTGGCGACCGTCTGCACGTTGGTCGAGGTCTGGTGTGAGGCGGCGGCGACGACCGCGGCCTGGCTGTTGGTCTGGGACGCCGTCGAGGTCATCGACTGCGCGGTGCTCTCCATCGTGGAGGAGGCCCGGGAGAGGCCGCCGACGAGTTCGGTGACCTTGGCTTCGAACGCGCGGGTGAGGCCGTCGAGCGCCTGGGCGCGGCGCATCTTGCCGTCGTTCTCGGCCTGCTTCTCGGCCGCGAGCCGGTCGGCCCGGATCATGTTGTCCTTGAAGACCTGAACCGCCGCGGCCATCGCGCCGATCTCGTCGGAGCGCTCGGCGCCGGGGATGCTTTCCGCAACGTCGCCGTCGGCAAGCCGCGCCATCCGGATCGTCAGGCTGACGATCGGGGCGCAAACGCGGCGGCGCACCATCACGATGAGACCGACGCTGGCGATCAGCACGGCGACAAGGCCCGCGAGTGCGATCGTGAAGCTGGTGCGCGCGGCGGAGGAGGCGCCAGCGAGGATCTGTTCGGCGTTGTCGTAGAGTGCGTCGCGGACGCCGATGATCGACCCGAGGCCGCGCTGTGAAGCCGCGTAGTAGGTCTCGACGTCGTGGTCGTACTTGCCGCTGACGGAACCGTCCTTGACGAGCTTGAGCTCGCGGCCGAATTCCTCGACGTAGCGCGAGTTCATCGTCTCGAGCGCGGCGCCGACGTTGGCCGGCGTCGCGGGATTGCCGCGCAGTTCCAGCAGCGACATCACGATCTGGTCGTTGCGGCCCTGCATGCGCGCAACGTCGGCCTTCTCGGCATCGGTCGCCACCTTCTTGCCGCCGACGAGGTTCTTGTGCACGCTCGCATTGAGGCCGCCGATGTCGCGCAGCGTCATGGCGATGTTGGCGTAGTTGGCCTGGCGGAAGGCATCGCCGTTCAGGATCGCCATGCGGCGGACCTGCTCGTTGAGCAGTGCGGTGACGCCGGCGTTGAGCACGGCATTGTCGGCGACAACCTTCCGGGCGGCGTCCTTGCGCGCGTCTGCCGGCCCGGCGATCGCCTTGTCGATGGCCTCGCGCAGCGCGGTGAATTTCGAATTGATGCCGTCGATGTTGCTACCGATCGTATTGCCGTCGTCGAGCGAGCCGGGCAGTTCCTTGCGCAGCGCGTTCATCTTGTCACGGGCGCCGTCGGTCTGCTTGCGCAGCTTTTCGTGCTCGGTCAGCTGTGCCGGGTCGACTGTCGCGGGTCCATAGAGGATGTTGGTGGCAAAGCCGCGCTCGGGGTTGAGATAGCGCGGGATGTCACTGGCGGCGCGGACGATCGCGAGCCGGCCTTGCGCTTCGGCGATCCTGTCCATCGTCTGGTATTTCGTCACGGCGACGTAGACGGCGAGGCCGCCGCCCACGGTCGAGAGCGAGACGATGGCGGTGGTCAGGAGCGTACCGATTTTCACGAACCGTCCGGCAATTGCGCAGGGGAGAAAGGTATTCTCCGGACGATAGGGGGACCGCATTAATCGCGGGTTTACGCTACTTGCGGCAGCAGGCGAGGTCCCTAGGCCTTTCGATCAAGCTTTGAAAGGATCTCCAGCGTAGCACCATCGCGCTCGCCTGCGAAATATCGGGCGATCGCCTGATCGAAGACCGGCTCGTCGGACACTGCGCCGAACAGCGTCATCGATGAGCGGAATTTGGCGTCATCCGGTGCGCCGAGGATCGCGTTGATGGTCCGTCCCTCAACGGCGAGCACGAGCCTCGTGCATTCGATCAGGCGCGGACCGAGCACGGGGTGGGCAAGGTAGGCCTTGGCCTCTTCGCGCGACGCGATAGCGTAGCGCTGGGACATTGCGCTGAAGCCGAGGCCTGCGACCTGCGGGAAGACGAACCACATCCAGTGGCTCTGCTTCCGACCCCGGGCCAGCTCCCCCTGGACGTCGTGATAGACCGGATCCTGGGCCCGGACGAAGCGCTCTAGATCGAAAGGAGCGGTCATTGGATACCTTAGCATGCCTTGATGGTCGCGATTATGCCTAACTTTTGGCTCCCAATGTGGTAGCTGGTACAGAGTCTCCGGGTGGGGGTGGGTACTCCCGGGGGTCGATTTGGGGATCTAATGGTTTCCGACGCCGCACAAGCCGAGAGGCTGTTGTCGCGCCGCCGTATTGGGCGAGCCGAGACAATTCTGCTGTCTCTGGCCGCGCTCGCCCTGGCGCTCGGTGCTGCCGCCTGGGTCGCGGACCTGGGCGACTCGGATTTGGCCGATTCGAATTTGGTCGATTCGACCCCGCTGGTCTCCGCCGCGCTGCCACCGGCCGACGCCCCTTCGTTTGATGACCGTTTCGCCTCGGCATCCGGTGGCCGGCCCGCCCGCGACTCCGGTTTGCGGGCGCTTGAGCGCTCCGCCCTGAATGCGGTCCAGCTGAAGCTTCGCGACGCCAAGGCAATGCTCGCCCAGAGACTCCAGGGTGACGATTGGCGCTCGACCCTGACCGATGACGATCGGCCCGCAACCGACGAGGCGAGGCCGTCACAGCACGCCGACGCCGTTCCGATGCCGCGCTCGCGGCCGGTCCAGGCGGACCTCTCGGCCCAGATCGCCTCCAGCCAAGCCTATGCCGACACCAGCCCAAGGGTCGACAACCGCAACTTCTTCGAAAAATTCACCGACAAGATCAAGCTGGCCTCGCTGACGCCCGACAGCGGCCTGTTCAACAAGAAGGCCCCGGACCTTGCGGCCCTCGGCTACGATTCGCGGACGGCGGTCTATGACATCAAGGCCAAGGCACTCTACCTGCCGAGCGGCGTGGCGCTGGAAGCGCATTCGGGCATGGGCGCGCTGATGGACGACCCGGAGCATGTCGACCAGCGCATGGTCGGTGCGACCCCGCCTGCGACCTACGACCTGAAGCCGCGCGAAAAGCTGTTCCACGGCATCCGCGCGCTGCGCTTGACCCCGACTGACGGCACCAGCGCACTCGGCCGTGTCGGTCTGCTCACCCACAGCTTCATGCTGGGGCCGCGCGGCGATTCCAACGGTTGTGTCTCGATCAAGGACTACGACCGCTTCCTCAAGGCATGGGACAATGGCGAGTTCAACCGCCTCGTCGTGGTGCCGAGCCTGAGCGGATCGGCGACCGCCTCGCAGCGCGCGAGCACCGACTCCTGATATTGTATTTGCCGGGACGGCGGGGGGGCTGCCGTTTCCCCTTCGTTAAGCCGTCCTCGTCCAGAAGCAGCCCATGAGCGATCCATCAAGTTCCGAGACCCCGCTGCGCACGACGTTCAAGATCAAGCTGAACGGCGACACGCTGGCGATCGCGTCCGTCGGCCAAGCCTATCAATTCCTCACCAACTTCAAGTCGGTCGAGTGGATGGAATTCCGCGCCCTCCACGAGGACGCTGTCGCGGCCCTGGAAGGCGCCGCCGACAACGCGATGCTGGCGGTGCAGGCGACCAACGCTGTGCGGGCGCTGTTCGTGAGCGCGAAGCTGCTCTGAAGGGCATTCGGCTCCAGGCCTTCTCCCAGCTTGAACTCCGCCATAGGAACGGGCAAACGGTCCGCGAAGACCGTGGCCCCGAGCCGATATGTTTGAAACTTACTTTCAGGGAGAGACCCCACCATGAAACGCCGTACATTCCTCAAGGGCGGCGCGGTCGCCGGCGCGACGACGCTGGTTGCCGCACCTGCGATCGCGCAGTCGATGCCCGAGATCAAATGGCGTCTGACCTCGAGCTTCCCGAAGTCGCTCGACACGATCTACGGCACGGCGCAAACCTTCGCGAAATACGTCGCCGAAGCCACCGACAACAAATTCCAGATCCAGACCTTTGCGGCGGGCGAACTCGTTCCCGGCTTGCAGGCGCTCGATGCGGTCAGCGTCGCCACCGTCGAGATGGCGCAGACGCCGCTGTATTTCTACATCGGCAAGGAACCGGCGCTGGCCTACGCGACCGGCGCGCCGTTCGGCATGAACCACCGCCACCAGGAGTCCTGGTGGTATTTCGGTGGCGGCGCCGAGCTCACCAACGAGGCGCTGAAGCCCTTCAAGACGCACGCCATCCTCTGCGGCAACTCCGGCACGCAGATGGGCGGCTGGTTCCGCAAGGAGATCAAGACCGTCGACGATCTCAAGGGCCTCAAATTCCGCATCGCCGGCATGGGCGGCCATGTGCTGGCGCGGCTCGGCGTCGTGCCGCAGCAGCTCGCGGGCGGCGACATCTATGCGGCACTGGAGAAGGGCTCGCTCGACGCGGTCGAATTCGTCGGTCCCTATGACGACGAGAAGCTCGGCTTCCAGAAGGTCGCCAAGTACTACTACTTCCCCGGCTGGTGGGAAGGCGGCGCCATGCTGCACATGATCGTCAATGACGAGAAATGGGCTTCGCTGCCGAAGCAGTACCAGGCGGTCGTCAACCAGGCCGCCTCGGCTGCGGGCGCCTGGATGCTCGAGAAATACGACAGCGTGAACCCGGGGGCACTGAAGCGGCTGATCGCGAACGGGGCGGAGCTGAAGGCGTTTCCGCAGCCGGTGCTGGAGGCCTGCTACAACGCGGCCCAGGAGCATCTGAACGAGCTCGCCGCCAAGAGCGAGCTGTTCAAGCGGACCAAGGAGAGCCACGACGCGTATATGAAGGAGCTGCTGTTCTACACGCAGATCGCGGAAAACTTCTACGACAACTACCTGCTCAGCAAGATGCGCAAGGGCTGATTGCAACGAGGGTAACGCGGCGTTTCAAGCGTGATCCGAAGGTGCACGGTCATTCCGGGGCGCGCCTCCTGGCGCGAGCCCGGAATCCATTTCTCCGCGTGTACTGCCGCCTGATGGATTCCGGGTTCGCGACTTCGTCGCGCCCCGGAATGACAGCGGAGGGACCGGCCTTACGCCGCGCCCAGGCCCAGCTTCGCATAGATGCGCCGCGCGTAAGCGCCGAACGCGTCCGTCGTCTTGAGCGGCAGATCGCGCGGGAAGGGCAGGTCGATCGCGAAATAGTCGGCCATCTTCGCAGGTCCCGCCGTCAGTACGGCGCAATGCGAGGACAGGAACACGGCTTCCTGGATCGAGTGCGTGACGAAGATGATGGTCTTGCCGCTCTCTCGCCAGATCCGCAGCATCTCCAAATTCATCTGCTCGCGCGTCAGCGCGTCCAGCGCACCGAACGGCTCGTCCATCAGGATCAGCTTCGGATCGTGCACGAAGGCGCGTGCGATCGCGGTGCGCTGCTGCATGCCGCCTGAAAGCTGCTGCGGATATTTCTGCTCGTAGCCGGCAAGCCCGACCAGGTTGAGAAGATCGCGCGCCCGCTCGCGCGCGGCCTTCATCGGCAGGCCGACGATCTCGGCCGGTAGCAATACATTGTCGAGGATCGTGCGCCATTTGAGCAGCAGCGCCTGCTGGAACACCATGCCGATGTCGCGGGTCGGATCGAACGGGCTGTTGGCGTTGCCGATCTTCACGGTGCCGCCGTCGGCGCCGTGCAGGCCGGCCAAAATCTTCATCACCGTGGTCTTGCCGCAGCCGGACGGGCCCACCAGCGAAACGAGCTCACCTTCCTGCACGTCCATGGTGACGTCGGACACCGCCAAGAACTCGGCGCCGCCGCTGCGATAGACTTTCCGGACGCCTTGCAGGCTGATGAAGGGCTCGGAGCTCATGCCAGCCATTTGTTTAAGTTGGCGGCCACGAAGGCGTCGTCGCCGAGGTCGGCATGCTCGCGGCAGACGCGGTCGATCTCCTCCTTCTGGCCGGGGCTGAGGCCCTCGTTCGGGTCCAGGCACCACAAGCCCTTCATCAGACCCTGACGCCGCAGCACCTCGTGGCAGCCGGCGATGCAGCCATGGAAATTGTTGGCGACGTCGAAGAAGGCGCTGTTGCAATCGGTGACGCGGGCATCGAGCGCGAGCAGATCGGCCGGCACGGTGTCCCTGTGCCGCGCCGCCTTGCAGCGCTCGAACTGCTTGATCGCACTCGCGGTCCAGACCGACCAGTGGCCGAGCAGACCGCCCTTGAAATAGGTTCGCGTGGTGACGCCATTGTCGCGCAGGTCGAACGGCAGCGTGAGGTCGAGCAGAATGTGATCGTCATTGCCGGTGTAGAGCGCGACGCGGTCGAGCGCACCGGCGGCCGCAACGCCGCGCAGCACGTCGAGCGTGCGGTAGCGGTTGAACGGCGCGATCTTGATCGCAATGACATTGTCGATCGAGGCAAAGCGCTGCCAGAACCGGCTCGACAGGATGACGCCGCCGACGGCAGGCTGGAGATAGAAGCCGACAAGCGGGATCTCGGCCGCAACTGCTGTGCAGTGCGCGATGATCTCGTCCTCGGAGGCGCTCTTCATCGCGGCGAGGCTGAGCAGGCCCGCATGGTAGCCAATGTCGCGCGCGGTGCGTGCCTCGGCGATCGCCTGCTGAGTTGGGCCGGCAAGGCCCGCGACCATTGCCAGCGGACGCTTGGTCCAGCTTGCGGCGGTCTCGGCGGCAAGCTCGAGGACGGGACGATACAGGCCGACGTCGCGGATCGCGAATTGCGTCGTGTGCACGCCGACCGCAAGGCCGCCTGAGCCGGCATCGATGTAGTAGCGCGTCAGCGCGCGCTGATGCGCCTTGTCGAGCTGGCGCTCGGCGGTGAGCGCGAGGGGATGCGCCGGCAGCACGGTGCCGTCGGCGATCAGCTTGCGGATTTCGCTGTTGATCTGGCTGTGGTGCATGATGTCCTATCCGAATTCAGGGCCGGCGACGGCGAATGGCACTTCCTCATCCGTGGCGGTGGCGGGGCCGAACCGCATGCGCTGGAACGGCCGCTCGATGGTCCACCCGGATGCGGTCAATCCTTCGAGGAACGCGCTTTGCGACGCGACGGCGTCGAGCAGGAGCGGTCCATCCTCCGATTGCGCGATCGCATTGACCAGGGTCAGCGCGGCGGCGGCATGATCCGCAAATAGCGGGCCGATATGGCGCGCGGTTCTGCCGTCCCGCACCAGCGCGATGGCGCCGCTCGCGGAGACGATGCGCGAACCTGGGCGCCGTGCGAAGGCGGTAAACAGGGCGGTGCGATCGAGGCCGGTGGCCCGACGGTCCCGTGCGCAAAGCGCGTCGAGTGTCGCGGCGCTAGGCGCCGGCGCGGATGCCTGCGCGGATTTCAGCTTCAGCCGGCGCAGTTGCTGTGTCGGCGTAAACCCGAGCGGCCCGTAGACCGCGGCGCCGTCGGGCGTCGCGTCGAGCCAGCTCGTCAGGCCGCGCTTGCGCGCTGTCTCCAGGCAGACATCGACGAGCCGCGTTGCGAGGCCGCGCCGGCGGTGACTGGCAGTCACCAGCACCATGCTGATCCAGGCGTTGTTGCCGGAGTACGGCAGCAGCGCCGCGGTCGCGACCAGCTGCGCGCCGTCGCGGATGCCGAACACAAAACCGTCGCGCAGGAAGACGCGCCAGTCGTCCTCGGTCTGGTTCCAGTGCGCTTCCGTCGAGAGCAGCAGGCCCGCGGCTGCGTCCTCGACGCCGAGCTGAACGACGCGCGGGTCGTCAGTAGCGTCCATCGCGCACCTCGTATTTGGTGGGCTTGCCGAGACTCGGCATGGCGCGGGACACCCAGTCTGCGGTCCATGCAATCAACTGCTCGGTGTCGACGACCGGGAGGCCGAACAGCTCGACCGCCTTGGACGTGTCGGTCAGCCACGCCGTCGGCTCTTCCTTGCCTGTCAGCACCGGCGCGCGGCCGAACCTTGCGCCGAATTTCGCAGCGAGATCGCGCACGGCCAGGATCTCGTGGCCGCTGACATTGATCGGTGAGGTCGGCGCCGTGCAATGTGCCAGGCAGCGCAGGGCCTGTGACGACGCATCGCCCTGCCAGATGAAATTGACATGGCCGAGGCTGACGTCGATCGGCGTGCCCGTGAGCACCTTCGTCGCGATGTCGTGCAGCACGCCATAGCGCATGTCGATCGCGTAGTTGAGGCGGAACAGCCGGCCCGGCGTTCCGAACTTGTGCGAGAAATATTCGAACATGCGCTCGCGGCCGACACAGGACTGGGCGTATTCGCCGGGCGGGTTCGGCGCCATGTCCTCGGTCGAGCCTTTGCCGTCGACCGGCACGAAAGGATAGATGCAGCCGGTCGAGAAAGCGACGATGCGCGACGACGGAAAGGCCTGTGCGACGAGGGCAGGGACATGCGCGTTCATCGCCCAGGTCAGCGACAGATCGCCCTCGGCGCCGAACTTGCGGCCGGCCATGAACACGATGTTGGGCGCCTTCGGCAGCGCGTGAATTGCCTTCTCATCCATCAGGTCGCAATTGATGGTCTCGACGCCGCGCGCTTGCAGCCAGTCCTTGACGCTCGCGTCGCTGAAGCGCGCGACGCCCATGACGCGGCGATCCGGCACGGCCGCTTTCGCCAGCCCGGCCAGCGTCGGTCCCATCTTGCCGGCGACGCCGAGAATCATGATGTCGCCCTCGACCTTGTTGAGGTCGTCGATCAGCGCCTGGCTCGGCCGGCACAGGAGATCGTCGAGCGCCGCGATGTCCGGGATCGTCTTCGGCAGCGTCTGGCGGGTGAGCAGCATGGATCGGTCCTTGGTCAGTTAGGTATGCGGTCTTTAAGCCTGTCTTGCATCGCCGACCACGAACATGCGTTCGAGGACGAGGACCAGGCCGTAAAGAACAACGCCGAGGAGCGTGAGCAGCACGACGGCCATCACCATTGCAGGCGTGTCGAGCGACGACTGCACCTGGATCATGAGGTAGCCGAGCCCACGCTCGGAAGCGATGAACTCACCGACGATGGCGCCGGCGACCGCAAGGATCGCGCCGACCTTCATGCCGGAGAACACGTAAGGCAGCGATCCCGGCAGCTGAATCTTGCGGAACAGGGTCCAGCGCGAGCCGCGCAGCGATTTGACGAGATCGAGCAGATCCGGCTCGACCTCGCGCAGGCCGCGCGCAGTGGTGAGCAGGATCGGGAAGAAGCAGATGCTGAAGGCGATCAGGATGTTCGGCACGATGCCGTAGGAGAACCAGACGATGAAGAGCGGGCCGAGCGCGACCTTCGGGATCATGTTCAGCGTCACGAACAGCGGCAGCAGTACGAGACTCACCAGCGGCGCCCAGCTGAAGACCACGGCGAGCGCGACGCCGACGACCGCGCCGAGCGCGAAGCCGCCGAGGATCTCGACGGCTGTCACCAGCGTGTTGGCGCCCCAGGCGTAGCCCGCGGTCCCCAGCGTCTGGATTGTCGCGAGCGGGGAGGGAAGGATGAACTTCGGCACGTGGAAGGCATCGACCGCTACCTGCCAGAGCACGAGCACGGCGAGGTGCACGATCAGGATGATCGCAAAGCTGCGCGAGGTGCGTGCTCCGTCTCCTGCCACCGACTGCTCCCTGTTGCCAGCGGTCACCTTGCCGCTGGTCGCAAGCCTAACCGGCCTCGAGGGAAGTTTCAACCAGTTGGTTGATTAAGGCCGGAGCGAATGAAGCACGAGATCGGCGACGTGCCTGCGGCGGGCGCGCCGCGCCGCCCGGCTCGAGAGGTCCTTGCCGAAGATCGCCGACAGCGTCGGCGTGTTGGAGAGATAGAAATAGCCGAGGCCCGCGATGGAGATATAGAGCTGGACCGGGTCGATCCCCTTGCGGAACACGCCGCTGCGCACGCCCTCGTTGAGGATGTGGGACACGCTCCGGACCAGCGGCGAATGCATCGCCTCGAGCCGCGTCGAGCCGCGGACGTGGCGCGCGCCGCCGCGGTTCTCGTCGTTCAGAAGCACGATGAAATCAGGGTTTGTCGCGAGGTAGTCGAATGAGGCCTCGATCAGCTTCCGGATCGCCCTTTCCGGCGGCAGGCCTTCCAGGTTGAGCTGGCGCTCCTGCTCGCGGATATCGGCGTAAACCCATTCGAGGACAGCGAGATAGAGCGCGTCCTTGTCGCCGAAGTAATGATAGACGAGCTGCTTGTTGACGCCGGCGCGCTCGGCGATCTCGTCGACCCGGGCGCCCGCAAAGCCGTGCCGGGCGAATTCCAGTCGCGCCGCGGTGAGCAGCTTCTTGCGGGTGGCGACGGGGTCGCGCCGCTGCGGCACGGTGTCGCCTGAACGTTTTGCGGGCATTTCCAACCAAACAGTTGACAATTGGAGGGCGGGCTTGTTGCATTGGTAGCCTCACAGGGGGAGAGCGACAAGCCGGGTCGCGCAATGAGGAGAGATGCGATGAAGCGTTTGCAGGCGGTTGGCTCGGCTCTGGTCTTGGGCCTGATGCTCGGTTTGCCGGCGGTCCCGGCGCGGGCGGGCGAGGCGGTCAACCTGATCCTGAACTGGACGCCGACGGCCGATCACTCACCGTTCTATTACGCCAAGGCGCAAGGCTGGTACGAGAAGGCCGGAATCGACCTGACCATCGAGGTCGGCAAGGGCTCGGGCGTCTCCGCCGCCAAGGTCGGCTCCGGCGGTTCGCCCTTCGGCATCGCCGATCTCGCCACCATGCTGGTGGCGAAAAGCAAGGGCGCCGACGATGTGGCGCTGATGAGCATCTACGCCAACACCGGTCAGACCTTCTACTGGCTGAAGAGCTACGGTGTGAATGGCGTGAAGGATTTTCCGAGCCACAAGATCGGCAACCCGCCCGGCGATGCTTCGCGCGTGATGTGGCCGGCTTTTGCGAAGGCCGCAGGCATCGCGCCGGACTCCGTCAGCTTCGTCAATATCGGACCGACCGCGAAGATCGCGGCGCTGAAGAGCCACACCGTCGACATCATCAGCGATTTCTACAACGAGCACGATTTGAAGGTGATCGAGTTCGGACCCGACCTCGGCTACTCCAACTGGAAGGACATCGGGCTCAACCCGTACGGCAATTCGCTAATCGTCAACGGCGCTTATCTGCAGAAGAACCCGAAGCTGGTCGAAGAGTTCGTGCGTATCTCGCAGAAGGCCTTTGCGGCCTGTGTCGCCGACGTTGCCCCATGCCTGAAGGCGTTGCTCGACCAGGTCTCCGGTCTCGACAAGGAGAACCAGGAGCGTCAGTGGGAGCGTATCAAGTACCTGATGACGGACGAGTTCACGACGACGAAGTCGCTGGGCTGGATCGACGGCGAGCGGATGAAGAAGGACTACGAGTTGGTCCAGACCTATCTCGGCATGGAGAAGCCGTTCGACGTGACGACCGCGTTCACGACCAAGATGCTCGATCCCGCCATCAAGATGGATGCCAGCAAGGTGAAGAAGTAGGGGGCGCTGTGAGCGAGGCCCGACGGCCGCCGCGGATCATCTGCCCTTCTTCATTTCGTACACATGTTCCGGCCCGGGAAAGGCGCGAGACCGCACGTCGGCAGCATACCCCTCGATCGCCGCTTCGATGGCCGGGCCGAGATTGCCGTACCGCCGGACGAATTTCGGTGGTCGCGGCGACAGCCCTAGCATGTCCTCGAGCACGAGCACCTGGCCGTCGCAGGCTGCGCTCGCGCCGATGCCGATGGTGGGAATGGCAACCGTCTCCGTAATCTTGCGCGCCAGCGGTTCGGCTACAGCCTCGACGACGACCGAGAATGCGCCGGCATCGGCGACCGCTTTCGCATCCTCCTCGATCGGCCCCCAGTCAGCCTCATTGCGTCCCTGGGCACGGAACGAGCCGAGCGTATTGATGGATTGTGGCGTTAGGCCAATGTGACCCATCACAGGGATGCCGCGCCCGGACAGGAATGCAATCGTCTCGGCCATGCGGACCCCGCCTTCGAGCTTCACCGCGCCGCATTGCGTTTCTTTCATGATTCGTACGGCGGAGTTGAAGGCCTGCTCCCTGGAGGCCTCGTATGATCCGAACGGCATATCGACCACGACCAGCGCCTGCCGGGAGCCGCGCATCACTGCCGCGCCCTGAAGGATCATCATGTCGAGCGTGACCGGCACCGTGGTCTCGAAACCGTGCATGACGTTTCCAAGGGAATCGCCGACCAGAATGACGTCGCAATGCCGATCCACCAGCGCTGCCGTATGCGCGTGATAGGACGTCAGCATGACGATCGGCTCGCGCTGCTTGCGTGCACGGATGTCCGGCGCGGTCTTGCGTCTGGAGGTGGACTGAACTGACATGCTCGGGCTCCATTTGCGGGGACGCGGATCGAAAGCCGGATGTCGGGAGCATGTCAATCCAAGATAATCCGGGTCGCGATCAGGCTCGGTGTGTGCACGGCGAAGAAGCAACGCTCTCGCAGCCCGGATTGCGCTGATCCGGGCTGCGAGTCGCCGCTGCGGACAGACTCCGGCTTTCGCGAGGACGATAAAGGTCGGGCACGTCTGCGGGGAAGTTAACCGGCCGTTAACCAAATTGACCGCATCGTTAACCATTCAATAACGGGGAACGAGTCGGCCGCTATGGAGGCTGCAGCAAAATCTCAACGCCAAATGGTGCGCCTGCGCGGGCGCTCCTATGTGGCCTTCGTGTTCACTCCGACGGTTCCGATCCAGGACTGGCTGCTGGAGATCGACGCCACGATCGCGCGCTCGCCGGGTTTCTTCGCGGGCCGTCCCGTGGTGGTCGATCTGTCCTCGGTCGATCTCAGCCAGTCTGGCATCGGCCATCTGCTTACGAGCCTTCAAGATCGCAACATCCGCGTGCTCGGTATCGAGGGGGTGGAGGAGGCGCGGCTGACGCCGTCGATGCCGCCGCTGCTCTCGGGTGGACGCAGTTGCGTGGTCGAGCCGAGCGCGCCCAAGAAGGTGGAGACCAAGAAGCCAACGTCGCTGCTGCTCGAAAGCCCCGTGCGCTCCGGACAGACCGTGATCTTTCCCGAAGGCGACATCACCATTCTCGGTTCGGTCGGCTCGGGCGCCGAGATCGTCGCCGGCGGTTCCATTCACGTCTACGGCGCGCTGCGCGGCCGCGCCATGGCGGGCGTGAACGGATATACGAGCGCGCGCATCTATTGTCAGAAGATCGAGGCCGAACTGCTTGCAATCGATGGCTTTTATCAGACCGCCGACGATATCGACGAGGCCTTGCGCGGCCGGCCGGCCCAGGCCTTTCTGCAAGGCAACGCCATGCGAATTACTGAACTGAACTGACCAGAAGGAGACTGTAGAGATGGCCAAGGTACTGGTCGTGACATCTGGAAAGGGTGGCGTCGGCAAGACGACGACGACCGCCGCACTTGGGGCTGCGCTTGCGCAGCGCGGCGACAAGGTCGTCGTCGTTGATTTCGACGTCGGCTTGCGCAACCTCGACCTCGTCATGGGGGCCGAGCGCCGCGTCGTGTTCGACCTCATCAACGTGGTGCAGGGCGTCGCAAAACTGCCGCAGGCGCTGATCCGCGACAAGCGGCTGGAGAATCTGTGGCTGCTCCCGGCCTCGCAAACCCGCGACAAGGACGCGCTGACGGAAGAGGGCGTGGGCAAGGTCATCGACGACCTGCGCACCCGCTTCGACTGGGTGATCTGCGACAGCCCGGCTGGCATCGAGCGCGGCGCCGCCATGGCGATGCGCTTCGCGGACGAAGCGGTCATCGTCACCAATCCGGAAGTCTCCTCGGTGCGCGATTCCGATCGTATCATCGGCATGCTCGATTCCAAGACCGTGCGGGCCGAGAAGGGCGAGCGCGTCGAGAAACACATTCTCATCACCCGATATGATCCCTCCCGCGCGGCGCGCGGCGAGATGCTGACCATCGACGACATCCTGGAAATCCTCGCAACGCCTTTGCTCGGCATCATTCCTGAGAGCCAGGACGTGCTGAAAGCCTCCAACGTCGGCACGCCGGTGACGTTGTCGAACGTCGATGGCGCACCGGCGCGGGCCTACATCGACGCGGCGCGGCGCCTGTGCGGCGACACCGTGAAGATGCAGGTGCCGACCGAACGCAAGGGATTCATGGATCGTCTGCTGCGGCGGAGGGCTGCATGAGCATGGGTCTGCTTCGACTTCTCCGCGGCAACAAGGCCACGGCACCCGTCGCTCGCGAACGGTTGCAGATACTGCTTGCGCACGAGCGTGGAATGCGCGGCCAACCCGACCTGCTCGGCGTACTGCGTGAGGAAATTCTCGCCGTCGTGTCCAAGCACGTAAAGCTGGACCCGACCAAGGTGATCGTACGGCTCGATCGTGGCGACGAGGTGTCGACCCTGGAGGTCGATATCGAGGTGCCGAACGACTTGGAGCGCAAGCGCGTGGCGGTTGGGTAGGGGACGCGGCCGAAGACTTACAATTTGGGGTGGGTGAGAAGGCGGTCCGCTGGGCATGGCGGGCCGCCTTTGTCGTGCTGGCTTGCCAAACACGGTTTCACGCTTCGAGCCGTTCAAGCTCCTGGGCCTGCCAATGTGATCGGCAGTGGGCGGAACGGGACCTGCGCTCTCATCGTTGTAACGGACCCGCGGGACGGCAGGCCGATGGCTCCGCGGTTTCGTCAAACGGGAGAGCGCCCATGATGTCCGAGGTCCAGGTCCACACCGTCGCGCGGCAGATGCTGGAACGGCATGGTTTCGCTGCGATTGCGAAGGCCGCCGAACGGGCGCAGGCCTGCGAGGGGCGCGGCGAGGCCGATGAGGCCAAGGAGTGGCGTCACATTGTCGACGCCATGAAGATCATGCGTGGGCCTCACCACAGCTGATCGCGACCAGCTCGCCCGGTTCCCATCCTTGATCGTGTCGAGGACGCGGCTCGCCAGCGCCTCGACCACGAAGGTTCCGCGCGGAGAGTGTCTCAGCGCTCGCCCTGTTCGGCGCCTTGCACGCCAGACTTGTGCTGGGTCTGTGGCTGGCTGCGTTCGCCCGTTTCCTTGCAGGGGAGCTGCTCCCACGATCCGTCCGGCGCCTGCTGATAGGCGCTGCACGATGACGGCGCGGTCGATTTGTCTTCGCCCTTCTGGGCGTCGGAATTCCTGGCCTGCACCGGCGCAGCCAGCACGGCGCTCGCCGCGAGCGCGCCGGCGAAGACGAGATGAGCAATTCGCATGGGCTTCTCCTGTTCGAAGATGCCCACATGCTGGCGAGGAATGTGACGATTATTGGCCGTGACGGCGGTTCCGTCGCGGCGTGCTTAACGCCGCGAAAGAGTGCTTGGAGTCCCGTTCCGATGGAATCGGAACGGGACTCTGGATTCTCATTTTGACGCGTTTTCTATCCGCGAACCGGTGTCCATTTCGTTCGAAAACGCTCTAGCCGCCCTTGCTGCGGATCAGGCCGGCGAGGTTGGTCTTCTGCGCCTCGCACCAATTGGTCATGCCGAGGCGGCGCTGGTCGAGATCGGTCATCTGGGTCGCCACCGCGACCTCCGCCATGATGTCGTCGGCCTGCTTCTCGCCCATCTTGCCGCCGGTGTGCATCCAGGCAATCGCCTTACGCACCTTCTCGGTGGTGTCGTCGGGGAGGTGCATCTGCTGCGCCTTTTGCACCAGGTCCTGGTAGGCGACATCCGTGCCGGGACATTCGACCTTGGCGGCGAAGGCCTGCAAGACCATCGTCACATAGGTCGAGCGTGGATGGTCCTCGGCTTGGGCCGGAGCGGCGATCAGCAACAGGCCTGCCATCAGGAAACCGGTGCGCATCCTTGGTACCTCCTCGTTTTCTGGGGAGGCTAGCGTCCGGCAGGCCGCTCCGCAATGGTGCCGGGACGCGATTGTCGCGCGTCGCTGCGCTATCGTGGCGGCCTCTCGACACCGGAGAGCGACATGAGCCTGTTCAGCACGCCATTCGATCCCGCACGCGACACCGCGCTGGTCACCGGCGCGGGCAACGGCATCGGTCGCGCAATCGCGCAACGCCTGGTCGGTGAGGGCGTGCTGGTTCGAGGCGCCGATGCTGGGCGACTAGCTAGCGCTGCCAGGCCGGCACGGGATCGAGCGGTGTGCGATAGACCTCGTTGTGATTGCGGTCGGTAACGCGCACCGAGCAACCCTTCCGTTGCAGCTCCGGCTTCACCTGCGATAGCTCGTTTGCTAACTGGTCGGCGCGATCGGAGGCAACCTCGATGTCTTCGAGGATGATTCCGCCCTGGTTCTTGAACTCTTCACCAACCACAAGATCGAAGGAGTAGTAGGGCATCCGAATCTCCCGGTGTGATGAGCTGAGCTTCATTGGAAATCTCAACACATGCGGATGATACCACTGAGTCGATATCTATCGAATGAACGGATCGCGCAATCTCTGTGCTTATGGCGCAGAAATGATGTGCGGGTCGCAGGCACGTTAAGGATTTATTAAGTATGCCGATCTGATCATTAGGCATGAAATTGCAACAGAACCGGGCTCCGGGAACCGGCAGTTGCAAGAGAAGGCCGGCGGCATAGATCCCGACGGCCTTTTCTCTTGGGGTGCCGGAAACCGACCGAAGCATCGCTTCCCGTAATTGCCCGGACTCAACACATCACATCGACTCGGACGGCGTACCGTTCGCCGCGCAGCGGTTTGCCGTGACGGACCGTCGCGCGATATTCGTCAATGCACCGGCATCGGCGGGCGCACGACAGGCCCGTTGTCATCGGCGACGGCTTGCGTCGTGATAACCGGCGCGGCCGGCGGCGGGGCTGCGACGGCCTGTGAAGATGGCGGCGGAGGCGCGAGCGGCGCGGGCGCATAAGCCGGCGCATAGGTTTGCGACACGACTGGCTTCGGTTTGCGTACCGGCGGAGCCGCGGGCCGTGGAGGCACTGCAGACACACGCGCGCGCGGCTCGATAGGCCTCGTCTCAGCCACCGGCCTCGGTGCAGGTGGCTTCGTCATCTCGCGCGCCATCTGCTCCTGTCCAGCCTTCAACTCGGCGATGTTGGCCTTGAGCTGTTCGATCTGCTGCGCCATCGCGGCGAGATCGTGCGTCATCGATTGCACCGACGGCGCAGCTTCGGCCTCTGATGCCGCGGGCGCGGCTGCTGCTGTCGCGGGCGCGGCTGCTGCAAGCTGAGCCGCAGGCGGTGGCGCAGATGGATCGGCCGCTTGATCGGCTACTGCCTGCGTCGCGGGTGGTACGGCCTGCGCAGCGGCGACCGGCGCTGTCTGCGATGTCGAAGGTATCAGCGACACCAGCGCGGGCGTCCATTCCGCGAGCATCTGCTTTGCGGTATCGCCGTGCTTCTCCCAGGCGAGTGTGGCAGCCACGCTGCCGCCCGCAAACAAAAACGTGACGAATGCGCCGCGCAGCCACTTGCCGGCGGACGATCGCTTCTGCCGGCTGAGACCATCGCCGGGCGCGACCCGCACGGTCGTGTCGACCGAGGGCGCCGCAGCCTGCGGCTCCAAGACCTGCGGCTTCAAGACCTGCGGCTTCAAGACCTGCGGCTTCAAGACCTGCGGCTCCAAGACAGGACTGAACTTCGGCTCCGGATTCATCTTGGGCTCTGGACGGGGCGTGATCTCCGGCGCAAGCGCGGGCGACACGCTGCCGGGGCGTGAGGCAAGCACGATCTCAGGCGAAATCTGCACGGCGTCGTGCGGATCGTTGTCTTTGACCGTGTCCTTCACGATCTCATCGACGATTTGCCTGCTGTTCAGCGTCGCGAGCATCGCAGCTCCTTTGAAGCCTTGGTCGTTCGCATTGGCGCGAGCCGATCTGTTGAGGTGAGCCCATCCCAAGCCCGATGACGCACGAGTCCAGCCGGGTTTGACCAAAGCAAGGCGATGGGATGGAGACTGTGCGACGCTCTTCCGCCGTTTGTGGTGATGGAACCCCGGCTAACGGACACGCGGACGTGTCCACGCTGCCTTGTTTTCAGCACGATTTGGGCAGCATATAAGGCGGCTGGGGGTGCTGCTATCCGCTATCGGGGGGGCCGGCGGTGCCAAAATCTCTATTCGCTTTGTTCGTTGTTGCCTTGCTTCCGCTGGGTGGTTGCATGCAGGCAACGTATTCGCCATCGACCGACGCGAGCATGACGCCGCGCGATCGGCAGTTGCTCGCGCACACGCCTTACGCGCAGGCGAGCGTGCCCCAGCAATATCTCCGTCACATCGTCGATTACCCGCGCAAGGAGCAGCCGGGCACGATCCTGGTCGATACCGATGCGCGCTATCTCTATTACGTGCTGCCGGGCGGCAAGGCGATCCGCTACGGTGTTGCGGTCGGCGAGGAGGCCATGGCTTTCTCAGGCGTTGCGCGCGTAGGTCGTTTGGCGGAATGGCCGGACTGGGTTCCGACCGCAGAGATCCAGGCGCGGCTTGGACCCTATCCGGCGCGCGTGCACGGCGGTCCCGCTAATCCGCTGGGGGCGCGGGGCATCTATCTCTATGCCGGCGACAAGGACACGCTTTACCGTATCCACGGCACCAACCAGCCCGAATATATCGGGCAGGCGATCTCGTCGGGCTGCATCCGGATGCGCAATGAGGACGTTATCGATCTCTACGACCGGGTGAAGCTCAATGCGACGGTCGTGGTGCTGCCGCCCGGGCAGAGCGCGCAGGCCGGGACGACGATAGGCTGGCGCGGGTAAGCGAACGCGGCGCGGCATTCGCCCGGTGCGCTGGTTGTTGACAATTTTACCGATTGTTTTGCACGGGCCGTAATGCTTCGCGTCTAGCGTGCAGCGAGCAAGGGATTGCTCGCATGTATCTCGTCAAGAATTCGCCGCGCGCGCTGTTCGCCGCGCTGATTCCGCTGGCCATCGTCGAAGCCGTGCTGCTGGTCTTCGCAGTCGCAGGCGGGCAGGTGACGGATCCCGAAGGCGTGCCGGCGCCGGATCGGATACTGGTGTTCTATGCCGGCCGCATGGCCATGAATGCGGCCTTTCTCTTCGCCGGACATATCGTGCTGCGGCAGTGGAAGATATCGAGCCGGCTTGCCTATGGACTGATGGGCGGCGTCATGGCCGCTGTGAGCTACGGTATCGCGATCCGCAACCACATCCAGCTTGCATCGCCCGGTGACGGTACGGTGGTGACAATCGGTCTCCTGCCGACGATCGCGGGGGTGATCGGCGGATTCCTCTATGGCCAGTTCGCCGGTCTGAGCCCGGTTGCGCGCGCAGCCGGCGAAGCTCCCGCCGCCAGCGCACAGGGCGCGCCGTCAGTGGCGCCCGTATTCGACGGGCCGGTGCGGGTCCGCACATCAGTTGCAGCCATGGCGATCGCCGCGCTGATGCCGACGGTGCTCGCAACGCTTCTCCCCTACACGCTGGTGCCGCTTCTGATGCACGGCTTCGCCGACAAGAGCACCGCGCATATCTTCGCGGCCGTGATGCCGGTGCAGATATTCATGACGATGATGGTGATCTCGGTTATTCCTTCGAGCATCTTCATGCTCTGCGTGCACCATGTCGCGCGGGCGATGAGCCGTCGTAGCGCGTGGGAATACGCGGCGATCGGAGGCGTCGCGGCGTTTGCCTGCGTGCTGCTGCTTTCGTTCGCGGTGCCGCTCGTCGCAGTCCTCCTGATACCGGCGGCGTTTTGCGGAGCCGTCATGGGCGCGCTCTATCGCCGCTTTGCCGGCCTCGAGCCGATGCCGTTGCCGGAAGTCGTGATCGCAACCGATCCGAATGCGCTGGTCGGCGCCGATCATCCATCGCGGCGTCAGCACAGCGTCATTCTCAGCAACTGATCGCCACGGGGGGGAAGCATGAAAGAGTTTGCAGCGCTCGGCGCGGGAATAGTGATCGCTGCTGTGGCAGCGCTCTGGTTCACGACCAGGCCCGTGCTGGTGAAGCAGGAGATCAGGCCGCTTCAGGCGAGCGCCGAGGTGTCGACGTTCAGGCCGCTGTCCCCGAATTCGCAGAACGAATAGGCGACGACGATCACTCCGTTTTTAAGTTGCGAAAGGTGAACGGCTTCACAACCGGTCCGCGCCGGTTGCGCTATGCCTCGATGGCTCGTTGCCATTGGAGGCAATCATGCAAAAATTCATTGATCAATTGAACGAGAACGACCGGCCTGTTGTGAGGAAATGGCGCCTGGCCGCGTTCGGCTTTTACGGGTCCATCCTGGCCGGAATGGTGCTCTACGTCGCGCTGCACTGGAATCCGGAGGTGAATTACGCCTCTGTCGATTCCGGGGCGCGCGCGAAGATCGTGGGCACGTCAGGCCCGGGCGGGCCCACGCCGTTCTCGCCCTAATTGTCAGGCCGGGCGACGCGCCATTGCGGGGTCGTGGCATTGCCGTTGGCATCGCCCGGCGCCTTGTCGGCGGGCGAGGTGTAGAGCGGGCGATAGCGGTACGCCCACATCTTGCTGCCGTCGTTGCGGTCGATCACGGTGAAGTCGCCGATGGCCCTGGCGTCGGCGGTCGCGGCCAGCGGCACCCAGCTTTCCGTGCACTTGCCGTTGCAGTTCGACGTCTTGCCGGTTGTGTCGTGCTCATAATAGTAGAGCGTCATGCCCTTGAGATCGACGAGCTTGGGACCCTGCTTGGTCAGGAACACTTTCGCCGGTGCGGTCGTCGCCTCGGGCTTCGGCGGAGGAGAGGCATCGCCACCGCCGTGGCCGTTCGCGAGCGCATGACCCGTCGCGAGTGCGATGGCAGCGGCCGCAATGAGAAACCTGAACATCCAAAACTCCCGAACGGCAAAGTTAATCGCGCGTTAAGCGCCGAATGGGGGCGGACGCTAGCAGCCGAAGGTTAGTTCCCGGTTTCGCGGCACTGCGACAATTACGGATACGAGCATGATCCGGAAAGTGTGAAGCGGTTTTCCTCGCGACAACCGCGGAACGCGGTTGCGCGGAGATCATGCTCAAACAACAATCTATGCCTGCGCATCGCGCAGCGGGGCGCGGCTCAGCTCGTTGCCGGCAGCGATGGCCTTGCGCAGGAGCCGCATCAGCTCCTCGCCTTCCTTGGCGCTGAGACCGCGCAGCATGACGTGCTGGGCGGACGCGACGGCCGGCGTGATCTTGCGCAGCGTACGACGGCCCTCGTCGGTGATCTCGAGCTCGCGGGCGCGGCGGTCGCGGCTGGAGGCGCGACGCTCCGCAAGCCCCTTCTGCACGAGGCGATCAACCACGCCGGTGATGGTGGTGCGGTCGTAGGCAATCAACCCTGCGAGCGTCACCTGGTCGAGCCCCGGATTGGCCTTGATGGTCGCGAGCGCGGCGTATTGCACCGGCGTCAGGTCGAAGCCGGCCTCTCCGACCTCGGCCAGGAAGACCGCAACTGCGATCTGCTGGAACCGGCGCGCCAGATGCCCGGGCATGTCGTTGTTGTCTTTCACCGGATTCTCCGTTGGAGCGAAGGAGGGTGCGGGATTATTGACAAGTATACTGATAGTCAGCATACTGATCAATATCCAAACGTTGGCAGGGAGAGGTGCTCATGCAATTCCATCTCAATGGATTTCAGCCGGGCGACCCCGAGATCGCCGATCCCGCCGAACGCACTCAGCCCCCGGGGGCAGCGGGCGCCGTGCCTGAAGAGGTCGATGTCCTCATCGTCGGCTGCGGTCCCGCTGGCCTCACGCTCGCCGCGCAGCTCGCGCAATTCGATGACATCAAGACCTGCATCGTCGAGCAGAAGCCGGGCCGCCTGCTCGTAGGCCAGGCCGACGGCGTCGCCTGCCGCACGATGGAGATGTTCCACGCCTACGGCTTCAGCGAGCGCGTGCTGAAGGAGGCCTATTGGGTCAACGAGACGACGTTCTGGAAGCCGGACGAGCGGGCGCCTGAGACAATCGTCCGCAGCGGCCGGGTGCAGGACGTCGAGGACGGCCTGTCGGAATTCCCGCACGTCATCCTCAACCAGGCGCGAATCCACGACGGCTTTCTCGACGTCATGCGCAAATCGCCGGCCAAGCTCGAGCCCTATTACGCCAGACGCCTGCTCGACCTCCAGGTCGATCCGGCTGCAGGTCCCGCCGATCATGCCGTCACCGTGCGCCTCGAACGGGTCGATGCCGCGAACGAGGGCAAGGTCGAAACGATCAGGGCGCGTTACGTCGTCGGCTGCGACGGCGCGCGCAGCACGGTACGCAAATCGATCGGCCGCGAGCTGCATGGCGATTCCGCCAACCACGCCTGGGGCGTGATGGACGTGCTAGCGGTGACCGATTTTCCGGACATCCGCTTCAAGGCCCTGATCCAGTCGGCGAAGGACGGCAGCCTGCTGATCATTCCGCGCGAGGGCGGCTACATGGCTCGCCTCTATGTCGAGCTCGCAAAACTCGACGTCGGCGAACGCGTCGCCAACCGCAACATCACCGCCGATGACGTGATCGCCAAGGCGCAGCGGATCCTGAAGCCGCATACGCTCGAGGTGAAGGAGATCGCCTGGTGGTCGGTCTACGAGATCGGCCAGCGCCTGACCGACAAGTTCGACGACGTGCCCGAGACCGAGATCGCCTCGCGCCTGCCACGCATCTTTATCGCGGGCGATGCCTGCCATACCCACAGCCCGAAGGCCGGGCAGGGCATGAACGTCTCGATGCAGGATGCCTTCAATCTCGGCTGGAAGCTTGCTGCCGTCTTGCGGAAGCAATGCGCGCCGAGCCTGCTGCATTCCTATTCGGCGGAGCGCCAGGCGGTTGCGAAGGAGCTGATCGATTTCGATCGCGAGTGGGCGGCAATCCTGGCTTCCGCAGCGAAAGCGGGCGGCGCCGATGCCGCCAAGACGCAGGACTACTTTGTGAGGCATGGCCGCTACACGGCCGGTACGGCGACGCATTACGGGCCCTCGGTTCTGACCGGCGCGACATCGCATCAGCATCTCGCGCAGGGGCTTGTCATCGGCAAGCGCTTCCATTCTGCGCCAGTAATCCGGCTTGCGGACGCCAAGCCGGTCCATCTCGGCCACGCGGCGCAAGCCGACGGTCGCTTCCGCATCTACGCATTTTCGCGTGCGGAGGATCCCGCCGCGGCGGGCTCGTCCATTCGTGCGTTGTGCAATTTTCTCACCGAGGCAAGGGAATCGCCGCTCAAGCGATACACGCCAGCCGGCGCCGACATCGACAGCGTGATCGATCTGCGCGCGGTCTTTCAGCAGGATCATCGCGAGCTCGCGATCGAGGCGATGCCATCGCTGCTGCTCCCGGGCAAAGGCCGCTATGGTCTGATCGACTATGAGAAGATGTTCTGTCCGGACCTCAAGAGCGGCCACGACGTTTTCGCAATGCGCGGCATCGATCGGAGGGCCGGTTGCATGGTTGTCGTACGCCCGGACCAGTATGTCGCGAACGTGCTGCCGCTCGATGATTTTGCTGCGCTCGCTGCGTACTTCGATAGGTTCATGCTGCAGGTGAACTGACGGTCAAACAGCGCTCTCGCGCGCTGTGCCGATGAACGGCGAATGAATATTGAACCGCACGCGGCGTGCGTCTCAATCTTTCGGCTGATGCAACCACCGTGCGCGGAACGCTCATTCCGCTGGCGCGTTCCGATTTGCAAAGGAGGAACACGCCATGAGACTCAGAAGCGCTTTAGTTGCCGCATTGCTGCTCGCGCCAACCGCCGCACTGGCCGCGCCGGGCATCGTCACCGTCTCGACCGGCTTGCGCGCCGGGCCCGGTTCGGGCTTTCCCCTGGTCGATCGCGTCCCCGAGGGCGCCCGCGTCGACATCCATGGCTGCCTGCGCGGCAATGCCTGGTGCGACGTGAGTTTCTCCGACGATCGCGGCTGGGTGTCGTCGCAATATCTCGAATATCTGTATCGCAATCACTACGTCTATCTCCCCGACTATGTCGACGAGATCGGTGTGACCGTCGTGCCCTTCGTGCTGAGCTCGTACTGGTCGAATTACTATGAAGGGCGGCCCTGGTATCGTCGCCATGCCTACTGGAACAATTACTGGAACTCGCACGAGCGCCTGGCGTCGCGGATGACGCTCGATCCGCGAGCGGCCCGCATCGGCCGCGCGGCGACGCGCGATGCGGCAGTCGCATTGGGACGCAACGGCGTGAATGCCAAGGACAATGCCGCGATCTCCGGCCGTGACGCCGCGACCGCACGGCGTGACGCCGCCATCGCCAAGCGCGACGCTGCGATTGCGACCGACCGGACTCGCGTCGGACGGACTGACCGCTTGGTGAATGAGCGGGCCAATGTGCAGAGCCGTAATCCGCGCGATGCACAGGCACGCATCATGCACGAGCAGGCGGCGAGCCGCTCCGCGGCGCGTGCGCAGCCGATGGCGCGCGCGCATGAG